>CAYFXY010000057.1:11168-15466 GCA_964347205.1 uncultured archaeon | reverse complement strand
TATATGATGGATTCGATTGAAAAGCAGATTGATCGATTTTTTAATCCACGTAATGTGGCAATCATTGGTGCCTCCCGGCGTCCTGGACGCATTGGGCATATCATCGTTGAACAAATGATAGCTGTAAAATTCCCTGGTCGTCTATTTTTGGTTAATCCAAAAGCAGCGAAAGTGGAGTATCACATTTTAGGAATCAAAACATATGGCTCCTTAAAGGATTGTGGGGGTCCAATTGATCTTGCTGTCATCGTTATTCCTGCCAAGTATGTGCCTGATGCCATGAAAGATTGCGTTGAAATGCAAATACCCAATGTGATCGTTGTATCTGGAGGATTTCGGGAATCCGGTCCAGAGGGTGTGGAATTGGAAAATCAGGTTCTAAAGTTTGCTAAGAAGGGCAATATCCGTATTCTTGGTCCCAACTGTTTAGGAACCTTTAGTCCAGTGACCCAGATTGATACCCTCTTTTTACCACAAAGCACTACTCCTCGTCCAGAAAAGGGTCGAATTTCTTTCCTAACACAATCAGGATCAGTAGGAGGTGCAGTTATGAGTTTTGCATATAACGAAGAAATCGGTTTTAGTAAGTTCGCAAGTTTCGGAAATGCTATTGATGTCGACGAAGGCGATCGTATTGATTACTTAGAAGATGATCAAGATACCCAAGTTATGGGCCTTTACCTTGAGTCTATTGGGCGTGGACGAAAATTTATCGAGATTTGTAAACGAGCATCTAAAGTCAAACCTATCATTGTTATTAAAGCTGGACGAAGCGAGGCTGGAACCCGTGCGGTCACTAGTCATACTGGTTCACTTGCAGGAACCGATAGAATCTACGATGCAGCATTTGAAGCAGCTGGTGTCATTCGTGTTAAGACAATTGGAGACTTTTTTGACGTTGCTCGAGCTTTAGCTAATCAACCACCAGCTAAAGGCAATCGAATTAGTGTTATCACAAGTGGTGGTGGTTTTGGAGTGATGACCCTCGATGCTCTCGCTGATTATCAACTTGAAGCACCTGAACTCTCTGTGCCATTACAAAATCGGCTCCTAGCAAAGCTCCCTAGTTATTATTCTGTTAGAAATCCGGTTGATCTCACTGGCTCTGCAACCGCAGAACAATTTGCCTTCGCATTAAACACCCTATTGAATGCAGATGAAGTAGATGGTATTATTGTCATTCCTCTTTTCATGACTCCTCTACTTGATGCGGAACAGGTTAGTCAAGCGATTATTGAGGCGTCTGAACAACGGAAAAAGCCTGTTATTGTGGTGTCAGTACCATCAACAAAAGAAATTCGTAATCGAATGTTTAGCCTTCGATTAGCAGGAGTTCCTGCTTACCATCTTCCTCTTAGAGGTGCACGGGGTATGGCAGCCCTTGTGGAATATGGCGAAATTCTTCGACGACCGACTGAATAACAAATTCATTCTATTATATATCAAAGTTGAGCAGTTCATGTAAATCAGTGATTGTAAAATCAGGAGGGTGAGGTAGGTTCTTCGGAAATGGTTGATTTGGCCGTTTAATTAGAACAGTAATCATTCGGACTTGATTTCCTCCAATTATGTCACTACTGCTATCTCCAACCATTACTGCATCTTGGGGTTTTGTTCGCAAATTTTCAAGACTGCGGAGAAACCCAGCAGATTCGGGTTTTGCAATGTTTTGTTCGACACTACCTAGCATTACAATATCGTCGAAATGACGTTTTATATTAAGAGCTTCAAGTTCAAGAAGGGCAATATCTGGTGGTGTATTAGTAAGGATCCCAAGTCTAAATTTCTGGTGCAACTTTTCCAGAACTACAACATCATCAAACAGGCATATTTCGCCCGTTTGGATTAACGCCTTCCTTTTTTTGTAATCCAAGACATCAAAGTGGTGTATGAAGGCATCATAGTTTTTAATGCCCCAACTCCGAAGCTCGGTTTCAAAATAACCTCCGGTTTGCCATAGATTGGTGCGTATCTGCTTTGGGGGTACGGTGACAGAAAAGTGGTTGAGCGCTTCAACTAATAGTTCATCGAAAAATTCCCAGATTTGGGGTAATTTCACAAGAGTCCCATCTAAATCAAACAAGAATGCTTTGATTTTTCTATCAGGGGGCCGAAACAAAATCACATATCCATCCACAACATTACTGTTCGTGTATACCCAAAATCCTTTTGGTTTACATACGCATCTTATTCTGCAATTGGAGGATTATTATTGCGAATTAAAACAGATGGTCAAACACTTGAGATGCTCGCAGTTCAAATGGAAAACCATATCGTTTCCATGATTGATCAACGGTGGTTACCGTTCAAATTTGAAATCAAGAAATTAGTTACCTGGCAAGAAACAGTCAAAGCAATCAAAGATCTGGTTACTCGAGGAGCTGGATCAGTTGGTGTTGCTGGTGCATTTGCGCTCGCGCAAGCAGCACAAGAATATTCGGGAGATTCAATTGAGGAATTTATTCAGCATTTAGAGGAAGCCAGCAATGTCATACAGCGTGCGCGTCCCACAGCAATTACCCTCAAGGCTGCACTGGCAGTGGGTCTATTAGCAGCTCAAAAAAGCAACTCAATTCAAGAAAAAAAACAGGTCATCGATGAGGCGGCTCAACAGGTGCTAGCTTCTGATAAGCGAGCTTCTGAAGCAATTGGAAGAGTTGGTGCTGACTTGCTTAAACCTGGAAGTCGCGTGCTTACACATTGTAATACTGGGGCACTGGCACTGCAAGATCATGGTAGCGCACTTGCTATCATTCGGTTTGCTTATTCTGCAGGCCACCTCTCCATGGTTTATGTCTCTGAAACCCGTCCATGGTTACAAGGGAGTCGTTTAACAACATGGGAACTCCAACAAGAAGGAATCCCTCATCAACTTATCATCGATAGTGCCTGCGGATATCTCTTTAGTAAAAACCTGATCGATGCAGTAATAGTTGGGGCAGACCGAATCGCTGCGAATGGAGATGTGGCAAATAAAATTGGAACCTACGAGAAAGCAGTTTTGGCGCATATTCATAAGGTACCATTCTATGTGGCTGCACCAATTTTTGCTTTCGATTTAGACTCCCCAACTGGTCAAAATATTGAAATTGAAGAACGTCAGGCAAAAGAAGTCCGAACAGTCATAGGACGTCTACCAACAGGTGGGATGGGACCCGTTCAAGTTGCACCCGATCAAACCAAGGCACTCAATCCGGTCTTTGATATCACCCCCGCAAAATATGTAACTAGTTTTATTACCGAGAATGGGGTACTTTCTAAAATTAAACCTAAGAATATCCAGAACCTGGTTTCGGAATCCGGTCATTAAGCTCTAGAGAAAGGCATTTAGGTAATATCCAATGAGGAAGCAAGGAATTGGAGGATTTTCGCATGTCAGATCCTATAACACGATTAACAAAGGCCACCATGGATTTGAAAAAGTTCACCAGTATCTTCAATTATTGGTCTTTCATTGAGATTATTATCTACCTTTCAATTCTATCGGCTAATATCGTCTTTTTCTCGGTCTTCCAAGAAGCATTTCTTACTATTATTGCTGCACTAACTTTATTCTTCATCGTCTTAGCATTTCTTGCTGTTTTTTTTGTCAAAGATACTCAAAAACAAATCATGCTTACAATAATTCGGGCATTTATTGGAGGCATTCTTCCACTTGCTGTTATCTTTGGAACATTTGGGCCATTAGCTCTATGGCTGAAAATCTTAGGCGGAGTACTTACTATTCTTGGACTATTGATCTTGTATTTACTTCTTCGACCCGTCTTGAAAATGAACGCTATTACAAAAGAACTGATTAAAGCGCAGAAATCCAAATAACTGGGTTCGGAAAATCCTAAATGGGAGAATGCCTCTCTATTAATTGAGCTTGCGGACGTCGACGATGACGAACATGCACCTATCAGAGCCCTCATCATGGCATATGACGTTAGGACTGATCTGAACTGAAGTTAGCGTCCGCGGCTCGCAATTCTTTATATCGCTAGCGCTAGATTAAAATTCGAATTATGTTCTCTCCAGTTCTTGATCGTGCAGCCTGTATTGCGTACTTAGAAAGACCTCGGATTGAGAGCAGTTCAGCATTAGCTCCATATGCTGAAGTAAGATCTTGAATCACTGTTGCTGGCAGATCTTGTCGGTGAAGTGTTTCTTCAAAGATTTTTACGCCTTTATTGATTTGGCGTTTTCCCCAGCGCATGGCTAGCCAAGAACGAAGCGCAACGCGTAAGCCTCCGAAAATCGCAGCTTTTATCGTTTGCACAGCCAACTTAGGGTAGCCTCCAGGTTTTTCCATTTAA
>CAYFXY010000057.1:9249-11158 GCA_964347205.1 uncultured archaeon | reverse complement strand
GCAGCTTTTCACCCAAGTATTGCCTTTTTATTCAATCTCCTTCTTAGCGAGCTTTTTACGTACTGCGCGTTCGATTTCATCTGAGGTTTGACCTTTGCTAATGCCTTCACTAATGATTTCTTTGATGTCCATGATACTCATGTAATTTCGAGTCATTTCTAGCACCAAATCGTCAGGTATGCCCTTTTTCTTAAGTTCTTGGTAAAGGGCTCCAACAGATTCTGCAATGGTTTTTGCAACTTCGGGTGAATAAATTGACTGGACAAGGGAACTAATGAGCTGTGGAACCGTTTCTTGAACAGCTTCAAGAATATCGCGTACTTCCGCTGCATCAGAAGATCGTGTATCTTTATTGTTCATTAAATGTGTCACCATATTATATTGGTGTGGTCAGCGAACTAATACTATTTGTTAAAATGTGACCAAAAATTCGGTCACAACTAGTCTAGAGCACCTCGTCCGACAGCTTATAGTAAGTGGCTTTTTTATCCTTATAGGCCTCTTCAATGATTTCTCGTTCCTGTAACCCGAGTATTCTCTCTCGCACAATACGTCGTGACGCTGTTCCCCTCCCTCGGCGAACAGCTGCCGTCAGTTGGCTAATATTCATCGGAGATCCTGGTTCGAGTGCCTCAACAATGAGCCTGCTAATTTCATCTTTACTGATGGCTGGGAAGCGTTTTTGGAAGCGTTGCCGACCTGAAAACCGTCCCATGAGATCGAAAAGCGAACCATAAAAATCCATCCCTTCCCGAATTAAGCGGGTTGAAGACTGGAATTCTCCCATTTCAGGTTCAATCCGGGCAAGAACTCTTTCAATTCGTGCGAGTCGGGAAGAAATGTCTTCTAATTTCTGGTGTAAATCTTGATCGTTTTGCTCTTCATCTGATCCTGACTTCCCATTTTCGTGATCGGAGTCAGTTTGGTTTGGCATTCAGATCCGCCTGAACACAATTAGAAATCTGTTTATTTATACGTACTCTTTTCCTTGCTTTGCATATTAAGCAGAGCTTGGCTAATGAAGACAGCCTTTAGCGGGGTTTGACGATAAGCTTTATAGACAAGATAGATATCTAGCAGTATGGCAATCAAGTACGAATTTGTCTGGTGGGAACGGCTCTACGAACTATGTTTTATGCTGTACGAAAAGATTATCAATTCTGGTTTTCGTCCTGATGTGATTGTGGGAGTAGCAAGAGGAGGGTGGATTCCCGCCCGAATCCTTTCAGATCTTTTTTTCACACGCGAAACTGCAAATGTAAAAGTGGATTTATATCGGGGTATCTATGCTCGGGATATCGAACCACGCGTTAGCCAGAAATTACCCAAAGACAAGCAGTGGAATGCTCCTCTCCTTGTGGATGATATATCTGACACTGGTGATAGTTTAGTTATCGCCTTAAATCACTTGAAAAATCGAGGTTACAAAAATCCACGGACAGCATGCTTACACATGAAACCTTGGACCAAACTTATTCCAGATTACTACATCATTAATACTGAAGCATGGGTGGTCTATCCATGGGAATTGAAAGAATTTACATATAACCTTTCAGCGAAGTTAACAGGCGAGGGTAAGACGCCCATTGAGGTAGAAGCCTACCTCTTTAAGGTTGGCGTTCCTATTCACTATGCCCAGCTCTTTTTGAAGCAATGGCTTCAGCGTAATATTGAATCCAAATCGCATATGTCTTCGCAATCGAAAGCAAAGAAATCCAAATAATCTGCTAGTAGTTATGGTTTTTTCGCCTTATCAGCAGATTTGAGTTTATATTTTCGATATCCGATTCCTAACTCCTCACCATACTCTAATTGTCGAAGATGGCATTGTGTGGGTGTTTTTTCACCGGTATGGGGATCAGGCCAGGGTGTAGCAATTGCTAACTTGTCTTCACCAGGTCTAATGTCT
>CAYFXY010000057.1:6085-9239 GCA_964347205.1 uncultured archaeon | reverse complement strand
TGATCCGGTCACTGGTTGCGCCTTATTCAACTCATCTATGCTAGCCGCATCGATGGCCACAGGGTCACGGGCAGCAAAAATCCCTAAATCTGGAGCTATTGCTAAGGGACCAAATGAAGCACAGTCGCAGGTTTCACTGATATCTAAGGCTACATTGAAGTAGTAAAATCGATCTCGACCCACCCCATCAATTACTCCCATGGCATTCTCAATCATCCGCTCGGTTTGACCAACTGGATCTCCGCCCCATTTAGCTGTGATGGCTTGCGATTTTGCTTGAGAACGACAAGTGCTTACGCAGTGCAAACATTTGATACACCGTTTAAAATCAACTGAAAGCTTTGGTTCAACTGTGATACAGCGGGTTGGACAAACATCAATGCATTTACTACATCCGGGACCTTTACATTCTTCAGCATTGACAATAGGATTTTCAGGACCATGCATCATCGCCTTGCTATATTTTCCAACACATCCGATTCCAAGATTCTTTAACGTTCCACCCATTCCGGTCCCTCCATGACCCTTAAAATGAGTAAATACTATGATTACATCAGCATCACGGAGTGCCATACCAACTTCAACTGTTTTTAGATGTTTACCCTTAATGGGAACCGTAAAAGTATCGACTCCCCAATAACCATCAACCAAAATTATTGGCGCACCCGTTGTTCCAATTGAATATCCATTGGCTGCAGCCATTCGAAAATATTCTGCAGCTGTTGTTCGATTACCAAACAATCCGGGTCCATAACCAAGTCCAGCACTTTCTGCAAGAATTGGTGCTGCTTTCCTAGCCTTAACCAAATTTACGACCTTGTGAAGTAAGGCCGGTCTCAGATACATGAGATTTCCATAGGCACCAAAATGCGTCTTAATGAATACCCGATTATCTTTCCTAATGATTTTGTTTAAACCCAGTCTTTTCCATAACATTTCAAGTTTATCTAACATTGAATTTTGTGGTCCCACCCGGCGGTCAACGTACCAGACTAATGATTCAGTCAAATGTTTCAAACCTCCTTCAAATGCAAGAGTTGAATGCAATTTGCACCAAAATGGTGTTGTTCTTCCTTTTCCCTTTTCCTCACCTTCATACCATAGCCTCTCGGAATCTTTTTGACGAAAATCCCCCTAACCAAGCGATCATGAAGATACTGTTCTTTTCAGATCTTCACGGAGACCAAATTACTATCTCACAAATCAAGAAACAATTAAGCAAAGTGGATTATGGCTTCGGTTTGGGAGATTATGTTACTTTTGGAAGCGAGCTTGCCAAAACCTTAGATACCCTGAATGTGGGGACAGAGATCTACTTTCTCCCTGGAAACCATGATGATGTCAATGAGTTGAAATGGATTTGCCAAGAGTATGATGGGTTTCACTTTTTTCATTCTCGATATGTCAAAATTAAGCAATTAACATTTGCTGGACTCGGAGGAGGTATCCCTGGTCTGCCATTTGCTGTAAGTGAAGAAGAAGCTCGTCAAATTCTAAAACGATTCGTCAATTTAGAAAATCTCGTTCTATGTACTCATACACCACCTCATGGCACACTTGTGGACCTTACAGGGTCTGGAAACCACATTGGTTATCAAAGTCTCCGCGATTTTATCACAGAAATTCAACCCAAGGTAGTTTATAGTGGACATGTCCATGAAGCTGAAGGAAAAACAGATTTGATTGGCTCAACTAAACTTGTAGCTGTCGGTAATCGAGGACTAGTAATTACAATATAATAATAATTTGTTGAACACAGTAAAAGGGCAATGGTCTCTTCTGAGACACAATGTCAATTCTTTTATACTCCTTTAGTTCTAAAAGGGCGTAGCTCTCTGGACTTAATCGGAAATAAGTCGGCTCAATTGTTTGGTAAGTTGCTCGAGCAATAAAGCCATTTCTGAGGAAGTCCGCTGGAGGAGCCGAAAAATGAGTAGAAGAACATATGCAATTTTATTCATAGTGATTATCATTATAGCTGCTGGTGCTGTCGGTGCGTGGTGGTTCTTGGTTCCCAAAACACCACCCGCTAACCCTGATGATGTAGCGATCGTGTTTGCAACTGGTGGACTCGGCGACAAATCCTTCAACGACGGATGCTATACCGGAGCTGTTGATGCAGAAAATGATTTTGGCATCTCATTCGTTTATGTTGAACCAACTGCGATTTCAGAGTACGAACCATTCCTACGACAATTCGCTGCACACATACCTTGGGCTGATCCATATGATGTCATCATCAGCGTCGGGTTTGATCAAGCTGATGCAGTAATGGCTGTTGCTGAGGACTATCCCGATCAGGCATTTGCAATCGTCGACATGTTTATCGACCCAGCTAACTATACAAATGTTGCCTCACTTCTCTTTGCAGAAGAACAAGGTTCAGCGTTAGTTGGGGCACTTGCTGGACTCAGAACTGTTAGCAATGATATCGGTTTCGTTGGTGGAATGGATATTCCCCTAATCCGTAAATTTGCTGCAGGCTATTTCTGGGGGGCAAACTTAACCAACCCTGCGTTCGCCATGAGCAATGTCACGGGAAGTGCAGGATTTGATAATGCCTGGGTAGGTGACTGGGCAGACCCCACCCTTGCTGAATCCCTTGCTGATGGTATGTATACTGGAGGTACGGATATCATCTTTGCTGCTGCTGGTCGGTCTGGTCTTGGTGTGATTGACTCCGCTAAGAAGAATAACGCTACGATGGGACCCATTTGGGCTATTGGCGTTGACCAACCACAAATGTTTCTAGGAACTGCTGATCCAGATAATCCTACTGCGCCTACTGTTGTCTTAACATCAATGCTTAAGCGTGTTGATGTAGCCGTTTACGAAACAATAAGGGCCGCTTCTGACGTGGGTACTCCATTAACTGGTCTTCAATTCTTCACGTTAGCTAACAACGGAGTCGGTTGGGAATTAAATAATACACTCCTCGGATCCAACTGGGCTATCACACAACCCGAAATTGATCAGATCAATATGATTGCCCAAGGTATCGTTAACGGAACCTATGTTGTCCCTATTGACTATGTATGGCTTTAGAAGATAAATGAGCGGGTCTTAAGGCCCACTCTTCTTTCTTTTTTTTAGTCACGAGCATTTAGATTAAATACTAGAAATTGGGCTAACTCTGTATAACGCTCCACTATGC
>CAYFXY010000057.1:3956-6075 GCA_964347205.1 uncultured archaeon | reverse complement strand
AGTTATCTTGCGGGGGCGACCAACATTTATGCGATTGAACTGGAAAACATTTACAAGACTTTTCCTGGTGATGTTCAAGCAAATAAGGATATTACTCTTCGAATTGAAGACGGCGAAGTACATGGCCTTCTAGGTGAAAATGGCGCAGGGAAAACTACATTGATGAACATACTCTACGGGCTGCTATCTAAAACCTCAGGAATCGTCAAAATAAGAGGACAGGAAGTTAATTTCAAATCTCCACAAGATGCCATTCGACTCGGAATTGGCATGGTTCATCAGCATTTTAAATTAATTCCGACATTATCTGTTGCGGAGAATGTAATTCTTGGCTATGAACCAATGTTTGCTAATTTGACTGCGGATCTGCGAGTTTGGAAACCCAGTGTCAACCCAATGATGCCAGTAAATTATAGAAATGCCGCTAAAGAAATAATTCGTATTGGTGAGGAGAATGGGCTTCGTGTTGATCCTCATGCTAAAATTCAGGATCTTTCTGTTGGACTTCAACAGCGAGTTGAGATAATAAAGATTCTGTATCGTCAAGCTGATATTCTTATTTTGGATGAACCGACTGCTGTGTTGACTCCACAGGAAGTAGATGAACTCTTTGAAACACTTGAGTCTTTTCGAAAAGAAGGAAAAACAATTATTCTCATAACGCATAAACTCCGTGAACCGATGGCACTTTGTGATCGAATCACAGTGCTAAGGGATGGCGAGCTTGTTGGAACCGTAAAAAGGGCTGATACATCTGCAGAAAAGCTCGCTGAAATGATGGTTGGACGTCCTGTTGTATTTCGTGTAGCGAAAACCCCTGCAAAACCAGGCGCTCCAGTTCTAAAGGTTAACACACTACATGTAGAAGATGATCGTGGTCTTCCAGCTGTCAATGGCGTATCCTTTGAAGTCTTTGAAGGAGAAATTCTCGGACTTGCTGGTGTCCATGGGAATGGTCAACTTGAATTGGTCGAAGCAATATGGGGACTCCGCAAACCCAAGAGTGGTGATATCTATATTCAAGGCGAAAAGGTTACTAAACTCAATTCAAGACGCATTCGACAAAGAGGGGTTGGATATATCCCCCAAGATCGTCAAAAACGTGGTTTAATCCTTGATTTTACTACTAAAGAGAATTTAATTCTAGGAGGTCAACATGAACCTCCCTTCGCTACGGGTCCCCTCAACTTCTTCCTAGATGCATCCGATATTTCTGATTACTCTAATCACTTAGTGAAAGATTTCTCCATCAGACTCAGAGATGTTGATGAACCTGTTTCAACTCTTTCAGGAGGCAACCAGCAGAAAGTTGTTACTGCTCGTGCCTTTGGTCCGAATCCCAAGCTGTTATTAGCATCTCATCCTACGCGCGGACTTGATGTTGGTGCAACCGAATATATCCATAACGCATTAATTCAAATGCGTGATCGCGGTGTTGCGGTTTTTCTTATTTCAGCAGATCTTGATGAAATTCGTAATGTATCGGATAGAATTGCAGTAATATTTCAAGGAAAAATTGTAGCGATTAAGAAACCAGAAAAAACGGATGAACGAGAACTTGGCCTCCTCATGGCTGGACATTCAACAGAGGCTCAAATCCAGGAGGCAACATTATGAACGAATCTGAAAAACCTGATTCAGAAGAAAGTGCGATTATCGCACTTTTTCGAACTTTCTGGTTTCAACTTGTGGGGTTTTTTAAATGGTCAAACTTGAGACGCTCTTTAATGCAAGTAGGATGGGCAATTTTCTCCATTATTCTTGCAATATTAGTAGCATCTATGATTATGCTCGCTACAGGATATAGTCCAATAATTGCTTTCACAACACTAATGATGGGAGCATCACTTCAACCCGATTTAATTTTCTGGTATGGTACTCCCCTCATTCTAACCGGACTTTCTGTCGCACTTGCATTCCAAGCGGGGCTCTTCAACATTGGTGCAGAAGGACAATTATATATGGGCTCCATGGCTGCTACTGTTGTGGGCTTTATGCTCATTTTTCCTGTTGTAATCCATCCCCTTTTTGCTCTGTTATTTGGCGCTTTATTGGGAGGAATGTGGGCACTGGTTCCAGGTCTCCTTAAAGCATATCGTGGTGCCGATGAAGTCGTCAC
>CAYFXY010000057.1:1780-3946 GCA_964347205.1 uncultured archaeon | reverse complement strand
GATGATGATGACCTATGTTGCGATTCTTTTCACACAATGGCTTGCAGCAGGACCTTTACGTGAACCGGGTCAAGTTCAGCCACAAGCACAGACGCCACTAATTTGGGCAAGCGCTGAGCTTCCCAAACTCTTCTTTTCGAACTTCTTACACTTCGGCTTCATTATAGGTATTCTTTGTGTTATTGGAGTTTGGATACTCCTGAAAAATACGGTTCTTGGCTATGAAATGCGTGCGGTGGGAAAAAATCCATATGCCGCTGAAGCCGCAGGAATCAACCCAAAGCATATGATTGTTATTGCCTTATTTTTTAGCGGGTGTCTTGCTGGACTTGCGGGTTCAGTTGAGATTCTAGGTTATTATCATCGCTTCCGGGATGCCTGGTCTTCTGGTTTAGGCTTTGATGGAATCACAGTAGCAGTTCTTGGAGCGAATAGTCCTATGGGGTCTTTTCTTGCTGCACTCTTCTTTGGTTTCTTAAGGGCTGGAGGAACAACAATGCAAACAGTTGGACGCGTACCTGCCGAAATGATAAGCGTGATTCAGGGATTAGTCGTTCTATTTGTTGCCGCGCCCAAAATTGTGACCTGGCTCGCGAAAAAGAATGTTTCATGGGCAATTTGGATCCAGGATAAACCAAGGAAAACTATCCCCATATTTCTTGCTGCAATCTTTGCACTCATTGGGAGCCTTGCTGGTCTTGGAATTGGCGCAACTGGCGTTGGTTCAATGATCCAGAATAACATAATCAGACCAGAAATTTTCTTGCTATTTTGGGAACAGCTTTGGTTTAAGGTATTCTTTGTTGTATCTATCATATCCATTATTTTTGGCATAATTGGTCTGATGGTATTTTATGGTACACTCGTTTTCAAAAAATGGGCTATCTTTGGTTTACTTCCAATCTCTATTTGTTGGATAATCATCGGTGTCGTAAATACAATATTTCTCGGAGGAACATTGCTCCTTCCAATGGTGACTCTGGGTGTTGTATCACTTGTCCTAATGGTGTGGTCTTATATGCTCGTATATAAGCAAGGCGTTACCTTTGGAGGCGATGTTTAATGCAAGGGTTAGAAAGCACTTTATTGCTCTATGGTTGGATTATCAATTCGATGCTTCAGATTGGAACACCACTCGTGCTTGCTGGATTAGGTGGAATGTGGTCTGAACGTTCAGGCGTAGTTAATATTGCACTCGAAGGCATAATGTTGATGGGGGCTTGGGCTGCTGTGGCTGCAACACATTATACTGATAATCCCTGGGTTGGAGTTCTTGCTGCAGTAGTATCAGGAACTATACTTGCATCTATTCATGCCGTAATCTGTGTTAAATTAAAAGGTAATCAAATTGTCAGTGGAACAGGAATTATCCTATTTTCCGCAGGATTCACGACTTTGATGCTTTGGGTAATATGGGGTCAACGTGGAATCTCTGATTCTGTAACTCCTCTCCCTGAGCTCTTTATCCCTTTCCTTGGTTTCCTCTCCCCTCTCATCTTCATCATGTTTGCGTTAGTACCAATTTGCTGGTACGTCATGTACCGAACCCCATTCGGACTCCGAATCCGAGCTGCAGGCGAAGATCCAAGCACCCTTGATACCGCTGGAATTAGTGTTGAACGGTACCGAATTTATGGAGTCCTTCTTAGTGGAATGTTTGCGGCACTAGGTGGGGCTCAAATGTCAATTGGATTTGGTTCTTGGTTTGGTAAACTTATGACAAGTGGAGCTGGATTCATAGCACTTGCAGCCCTCATCTTTGGAAACTGGAATCCAATTGGTGTAATGCTTGCGGGGTTATTCTTCGGACTTCTGAGTGGTATCCAATTTGCCGTACAGATTGCTCCCGGCTGGGAATGGCTTGCAGGCGCGGGAAACTTTATCCAAATGATTCCCTATATCTCCGTGATTGTTGCATTAGGGATCATCCGACGTTCTATTCCACCAAAAGCAATTGGGGTTCCATATATCAAAGAAAGAGAGGTATGAGATTTTAGCAAATATTAATCAGCTATTAACTCTTTGCTATTTAATGCCTGCGTGGTAAAAATGAGGTTCAAGAGAAAAATGCCCCCCATTCCTAAAATTTCTGCCCGGACTGTAGGTCACGATTTTCTTTATCCTTATGACTGGGACAAATAACCAATCTCCGTAGAATATTCGGCC
>CAYFXY010000057.1:0-1770 GCA_964347205.1 uncultured archaeon | reverse complement strand
ATTAAATGTCAAGAGAAACGTTTAATCAGGAAGTCTGAGGGTTATAGTCTAATGGAAAAGTGATTTTATGAGTGCTGAAAAAGTATGCCAGGCTTGTGCTAAAACTGTTCAGACGCCTATCAAATGCTCTAACTGTAATGCGTCCTTTCACCGTGCGTGTGTGTTCAAGAAGAAAAAGTACAAATGCCCACAATGTGGGCATGAATCAGATACCCACGAATTGCGATTTGGTTAAGTTTCGATCCCTTTTGTCTGATTCAAAGGGTTTTCAATTTTTTAGCTGCTTGTTTAATCTTTTTTGAAGCCCCTGGGAGACTCGATGTGGTGATGACCATTGCACGATAATTTCCAAATTGGTCAGTCGAAATATCGAGGCGCTCACATACTTTGGAAATGAAGGCATTCACATCCTCACCAGCTTCAATTGCGAGCACCTGAGCCGCGAAGTCTTTTGCGGTTGGAGCAAGCTTTCGCTCGCCATGCGGTTCACCAAAACATGAAACTACAGCAGAATGTTGTTCATCATTTGCTAACCTGATATGCACTTCAACGGTCATTCCTCCTCGCTGAGTTACGCGGGTTTGAAGTTGCATTGAAATACTCCGTTCCTTATTGTGTGCTTCTAATCCTCCGGCAATCTCTTCTTCACGAACTTGCAGGTTCAGCCGATTTACTACACATTTGAATGCTTTTTCAGCTGGAGGAAACTGCGCATATTCATATTTCAGTTCTTTAGCCACGATTTTCCACCTTTCTAATTTAACTAATTCACGAATGAATGGCAGTAATATTCTTTCTTGGCATTCCTATATGAAGGTTTCATGAATTAAAAGAAAGTAAATAGCTGAATTTTATTCGGGCGCTACTTCCGTGTTTCTGAAAACCAACGTTTCTGTCGCTTTTAGAGTTGCAAATCTAGGAAAAGGTGATAGATTATAATAGGAAAACCTGCTTGAAATAGTATCTTCATTCCATAGGTTTTAGGATATGTATAACTATGAAAAAAACTCGGCTTTTCCAATTTTCATTTGTTGTTCTTGTAATTAGCATGCTAGTTCTTGTTCAACCTGCTCTTTTCCCGGTGAATGTTCCAAATCTTCCATTGACCTCATTGGGGCAGACTGAGTTTCCCGCTAATACGACAACGGGTACAGCTACCGTTGAATGCTACACCTCCCCTGATTCCTCCTTCAATGTTACCCTGAACTACCTGCGTCAAGCTCAGAATGAGATTCTTATGGAAATGTATGCAATCAGTAATGGGTTTCTCCTGCGCGAATTTACCGATGCTTTAAGTCGAAATGGCAGTATGAATATCCAAGTGATAGTTTCTCGTAAATGGGCGAGTGCATCTGAAAATCACTGGACTCATGCTTCACTCTATAATATATCTAATTTGCCCGGTTATGGGGCTAATGTCCAAGCATATTTCTCTCGGGCTGACCTTAGTTTTGATCATTCAAAATTCATCATCATTGACCGTGAAATCGTCCTTGTTCAAAGTGCAAATTGGGCAAAATCTGGAATTCCTCCCCGGAATAGTGATGGAAACCGTGAATGGGGTGTTGCGATTCGTAATCCTGAGGTTGTCAATTATTTCCTTAATGTCTTCGCTGCTGATGTGGTGACCGCTACTCCCTATGTGCAAGATATCGATGATTATGATGCACTCTCTGCAACTGTGTATACTGGACCCTATCCTGCTCCGTTTACAAATCAAACATTCACAGGAACCATGACAATTACATCTTTAGTGTCTCCTAACGAAGG
>CAYFXY010000056.1:2642-15853 GCA_964347205.1 uncultured archaeon | reverse complement strand
CTTGAACGGAGGTTCCTTCTAATTCTGCTTCTGGTTTTAGAATGATGCGATGATTCAGTGCATGTTGTACCAAGGATTTAACATCATCAGGAGTTACATAATCTCGCCCGCTTAGTGCGGCATGAACTTTGGATGTTTCAAGTAATACGATGGAAGCTCGGGGAGAGCCACCAATTAGAATCTGTGGATCATTTCGTGTACGCACGACAATATCGCGGATATAAGACATAATATACGGTTCGATGAAGACGCGTTTTGTTGTTTCTTGCATCTGAATCAGAATTGATGGCTCAACGACTGGTTCTAATTCGATTTCTTCAGGCTGATGCTTTCTACGCAGAATTTCCACTTCTTCTGCATCAGATGGATAGTCCACATGGAGTTTGAATAAAAACCTATCAACTTGTGCTTCCGGAAGAGGATAGGTACCTTCGAGTTCAATGGGATTTTGGGTTGCTAATACCATAAAGGGGCTGGGAAGTGGAAGTGTGGACCCCTCGATTGTCACTTGTTTTTCTTGCATGGCCTCAAGAAGAGCTGATTGAGTTTTTGGAGGAGACCGGTTTACCTCATCAGCTAAAACTAAATTCGAAAAGACTGGACCTTTTCGCAATCGAAATTCTCCGGTATTCGGATCGTAAATATTTGTTCCCACAATGTCAGCGGGAAGCATATCTGGTGTAAACTGGATTCGTTTGAACTCGCATCCAATGGCTTGCGCAAAAGCTTTTGCCATATAGGTTTTTGCAATCCCTGGAACACCTTCAAGGAGGATGTGACCTTTCGCAAGCAATCCAATTAGAATTTCTTGGAGTACCTTACGCTTTCCCACAATTATTTTCCCAATTTCGTCTAAGATACTGGTTGCGTGTGTTCGTACTTCAGAAATTGATAACCCACTTCTACGTCTTCGTCTTCGACTCATTTCTCATTCACCCAATGTTTTCGCGAATGCGTTTAATTTTGAAAAAGAGATCCAAGAACTGTTCGCGGTTAATACGACGTTTTTCATGAATCGCTTTCTCAATAGTTTCAAAATCATCAGTTAATTGGGCAATGTCTCCCGGTTGGCGTGTTCGGGAAACACTAACTAAGAGCCTTGGTATATCAAAGACTCGTAACCCATGCCGACGACGTAAATCGCGTTTTAACTGACCATAAATTATTTGCAGCGCATCATCATATTGCTGCTTGTTTATGTAATCATATAATGCCTTCGTAAACATTGTTTGGCCTCGAAGCCGATACATTTCCATAGGCTTTTGCTTTTCAGGACGTCCGAAGGGCAAATAGCGCCTTACCATCCAAAGAGCCAATAAAGGGGCCAAAGGCGCTAGTAACCAGTTTGTGGACATATATGTTATTTGCCCCAACATTAGTCCCACATATAAAACGGGTGCTGAAGGCGGCCACCCCAGATGATTATGATCAAAAATAATCGTGTCTGCATTTGCTTGATTCGCTAAATACGTGAAAAGTTCTACGGCAAATAATCGATTGGTTCCCCGGTCTATCATATTATTGATGAAGATGCTTGGGTCACTCAGAAGCATGAGTGTCCCATTAAGCACTTGTATTTCTGCAAGTAAGGCAAAGGGACCTGGTTGGTCTCCTCGGGTCGCATTAAATGCAATAAAGCTTGGATCTGTTCCCTGTTGTATGAGTGTTAAAACATCTCCTGCGACCATCCAAGAATTCGATGAAGACAACGCTAACTCAGCACCTAAAGGAATGCCTTGCAGGCCGGTTGCGAAATTCATTACAACATGATGGGATGAAGAAAATATCCGTCCTCCATCATTAAATGAGTCTATCGCTGGTAACAACGGGCGCCCGCCATCGTTGTTAGTGGCATCAAGGAGAAGACCTCGGTCAAAACGGATGGAGGAAACACGCATAAGGCCCTGCATTTCAGATGGCCAACCTCCTTCTGCTAGGAGGAGGGCTAATCCATCTAAGAGTGTGTTGGCCGATCCAAAATCGTCTGCAAGAAGTAAACTGCCTCCTTTCAAAAAGAAGTCAATCAATGCGGAACTTTCAATGATGGAAAAGAAATGGGTAGGTCCTATAATGCAAAGCACACTGTTTTGGGGGATTCCATTTACTACGCTTAACGAACTGATCAGAGGATAAACTTGTAGGTTATTAGCTGTCAGTTCATTAGCTAATTCTGAACACCCATCTCCTGGATTACTATTTGCATTGTAAATAGAGAATGGAAGGATGTCAATGCCTCCTACTCCCGTCACGCTTAGCAAAATTGGCAGCCAGGCTATGGCGAACACGAAGCAAAACACAAAGATGGTAATGAACTTGCTCCGTTTTTTCGCTTCAGCCGCCTTCGGTTGATTGGGCATCTGATTCTGGTTGTTGCTGTTCTTGCGTGACAAACCGCAAATTGCCTCCGGTCAAGGAGTTATAGAGATTAGCAAACGCATTGAGCGTTGACAAGCCTGTATTATAGCTAACAGCATGATCACTGTATCGAGCCTCTTCAACACCACGGATGAAGACCTCCATGCTCCTCGAATCTAGGCGACCATGGGCTACGGTCAGATTGGCAAATTCTCGGACTGTAATACTGGGGTCCCGATATATTCCGAGCTTTGCTTGAATAATAGCTTCGTACATTCTGAAAGCATAGATTATCGCTTCTCGGTATTTTTGGTCCGTTAGGAGTTGCCGAAGCGATGTTAGCATTGAAGCGGCATCAATTGATGGTGCGGTTGGTTTTCGAGGACGACGTTTCCAATAACGATATCCAAGAAACGCAACTACTACAATGATGATGACAACAATTATGGGAATTATCCATTCTAAAGGTATGTATAGAGGTGGTGGGGGTTGCATGGGTTCTCGTGCCTCCACTGTTATGTTTCTTAAAGATGAGTTGAGGGTAATTATCGTTTCGTGCCGGAGTTGGAGCGTATAAATTATGTTGTTTGTTCCTGAAGGGGTAAATCTAAGTGCAAAACTAACCTGACCCAATTGGTTCGATATAGTAGAAATGCTACTTGTTCCATTGACGAATAGCTGGATATCTCGCGTGGGAAGTGCACGCCCAAAGTTATCCACGAGGGTCCCATTGACGAGAACAGTTGCATTCCACGCAAACGGACCTGAAGGAACCTCAATTAAAAGGCTGGCATTGGAAAAAATGTCAAGCAGCACAGAATTTGTGTTGAATCCATAGAAGGAAGTTCCAGTAAAGTATGCATCAAATGAAACGGTTGCGACACTGGCGGGAATACTTCCGGGGATTATCCCGACATATGAAAAAGTTCCATCTCCCTGGCTCATGACAGTTCCAACAGGAACTGCGATAGCTAGATATGAGATTTCGAGGTCTAGACTGACTCCCCCGAGACCCAGACTTTGATCGTCAACAATCTGTCCGCTCACAGTAAAGGATTCGCCCAACATGACTGGAGAAATATCAACCTGTAGGTTTTGAATTATCGTTGAAGAATTAATAGCAAAATAATCAACACTGCTTATGACTTGCAATGTCGGGTGAATAATATCCCCGGTAACCTCCTTCGGTCCGACAGCTAGAGTCGTTTCCAATTGGTAGCTTACATAGAATGATCCATTCGGAAATGAGACTGTTTGAATAACCTGTGTTTGGTTAATGAATATGAGAACCGTTATTCCACCTTGCCGTGTTCCATTTTGGTTTTCCACCCACCCAGAAAAATACACTGTATTACCACGTTGGGTAAGATCATCGCCATCATCATCGTCAACAAAAACTACGAGGGCCCCCTCTTCATGCACACGAGCCGTGTTCGTGGCTCTTGAACCAAATACATTGGGTGCTCCCCCAAATTTCGCTTCCATTAATACTTGTCCAATCACCATAGGCGTATAGTTCATAGCGTAGAAACCAGCGCTATCGGTGATAGTTGAACCGATCGATGTACCATTCCAATAAAGCTGGATAGATTGTCCGGCAATTCCGGTCCCATTATCATACCGTAATCGACCTTGTAATGTGGAACTACTATTCAATCTAATGGAATTGGGAACCGCCTGAATAGTGAGCTGAGACGTTGCCGTGATGTTCAAGACCTCAATGGTGCTAAAGGCGGGATCAATTATTCCCGGCAGAGAAAAGGTTGCCTGGACGAGTGTTACCCCTAAAGGTGCTTGAGAGAGGGGGATAGCATAATTGACTGAATACCGACCTAATGCGTCAGTAAGCGGTTCGGTTGCTAGGATAAAATTGAGTAAGATGCTGACTCCGGTGAGGGCTGTTTCGTTTGAAGAAAGACCACGTCCATTCACTGCATCTATCAATGTCCCATTAAAGCGAACAAGATTACTTCGATTCACTTCTATCGGTGATACGGAGAGAGACAGATTTGCAGTACCATGGAGGGCTACTCCTCCATAAGTCCGAAGAGCATTAAACGTGACGCGAAGTATATGTAAGCCAACAATTGCGGAATTGTTGTAATTAAAAGTGATCTGGGTTTCTCCGTTTGCAGCAGTCATATTACTTCCAAGGAACCATTGTTCTGTTTCATCATAGAATGAAATTGTTTCACCGGGTTGAGGTACCCCATCTTGAGTTAGGGTGGCAGTAATCTGAAATGATTCAAATCGGTCGACAATTAGTGGGGAAACATCCATGGTGAGATTGTAGTAGGTACTTACGACATACGGGTCTTGATCTAAAGCACTCGGATCTGGTGCACCACTTCGGTGAGTAGGGGTGGGTGGTGGGCTACCATCAGTGATGAAGCTTGGGAGGGGTGTAGAATCAAATTGGATCCAATATCCCTGTGTTGCTGTTGGTATGTACACTTCGACCCAGAAATGGACATGCATGAGGTGAAGTACTCGCTGAGTTCCTTGGTCCTCACCGAGTATTGCTCCATAAACAGGTCGTGCAGCAATCCCTGCCTGGCGGAGGAATATTGTATATGCGGTGGCAAAGTCAATTCCAACACCTCCGCCCTGTTGGAGGAACCATTCAACATGTTCATCATTGGAACCAGGTCGTGGGATAAAGGGATCAAATGCGAAGGTTGCTTTGAAATAGTTGAGAATGGCAAATGCTTCCTCAAACGCGGTATTCGGTACTCCTGCCAGGATGGTGGTTAATCGGGATTGAATATCAGTACGGGTTGCAGAACTCAAGTAACTTAATCCTTGTTGTTGATATTGCGCCAGAATTGAAGGAGGAGTGGTACTGGCAGGTTGGGATAATGGTCGAATTGTGGTCCAATTTAAGGGATTGAACGTCACTTGATACTGAATTGTCTCGCTCCCTGATTGATTAAACAGGCCATTGAAAAGGATTGTACCATAGTCATCGGTGTCTAAAGAATAGGAAGTCGGAGTGGCAAGATAGGGATACTGAATTGAGTTATCAATAATCAATGGGTCAGGCCAAAGGGATAGAAGTGGGAAGGTTCCTGTTATACCTTGGTTTGTAATGTTTTGAGAAATTGTGTAGACAAGTTCACTACCAGGATTTACTGGAAGGAGGGTTCGATTGTTGCTTGAACTTTTTTCCCAATTTGTACCGGTATATCGATCATATGCTGTATTGCGCCAGTATCGTGGTGGTTCAGCTGGTGATATGATAGCTACAGTGAAAGACGGATCGATAGACCAATTCAAGTCAAGAGTGACGTCATCAAGCGTGATATTGTCTAAGAAGGTGTCATCCCCTCCTTCTACTATAACGCCTGTACCCCAATCAGGAACGTCATCGTATGGTTCTTGTCGAGGAATAGGTAGCTGAAATAGGAGTGGTAATAAAAAGCTCAAAACGAGCATAAGAATAATTGTAAAAGAAATAGCTGCCACTATTGACCGCTTGGAAACCACTTAACGCCACCAACTGATACAGTCGTATAACCAACAAAAACTTTGCTAGTTTCCCCTGATATACCATTAAAATCTTGCAGAATTAGCGGTCACAACACGAATATCTACCTTTATAAAGACAGGGCTTGATGCTAAAATTCCTCGTGTTGAGCTTGAGGTGTTCATCTGAAAAACTTGTGGCATGATCTCTACAAAGAAGCAGATAATCAACAACATGCCGGATCCAAAATTGCTGAATTGCGTCTAACCGGATTAATGACTTCGCCTGGTCCTGAAGTTGCTAAAACCAAATTGGGTCAGTATCTGCAAGAAGCCGAACGCCTTCGCAATAAGAATCAATATAGAGCTGCTTTAATTATTGTCCTTGTAAGTGGAGAATATTATTGGCGAAAACACCAACCTACAAGAGCTGCCGGTCTCCTTTTAGAAGCCAGCGATCTGTTCTATCTTTTAGAGAATCTTGAAGCAAGCCACCGCTCTTTGTCCGCCGCTTTAAATCTTACAGCTCGGAAACCGTCTCGCACATGGTGGGAAAATGAGTTAATGGGGAATATCTTCCTCCTAGCAACTTGTTTAATGATTATTGATGACCCCTCGTCAATTAGCCGTCACTTCAGTAATTTCCGAAATGTTCTCTCAACCAAGCAACGCTCCCAAATCAGTCGCGAAGATGGATATCGCGTGGCGTCTGCGATGCGTCGTGCTATTCTACGAAAGTCATATGCCGTCATTGAGGAATTAGACACCAAAACCACTCTAAGAATCAGATCAGAATATGCGACTCTCTATGAGCATCTTTTAGGGCTAACTGAGCGATATGTTCTAATCCGGAATGGCCTCATAACTCTACAGCGTTTCATCCAGCAGGAGGATCATTGAGTTGTCCTATGTTAAACATCTCCAATGTCCCAAATGTGGTTCGAAATATTCTCTATCGGAGAATCCATTATTCTGTCAAACTCCCGATTGCGATGCACGAATAGATGTGCATTATGATTTCACTCGACTTCAAGAAGTACTCTCACGAAAAATCCTTGCAGATAGACCTTTGACTGTTTGGAGCTATTTTGAATTACTTCCGGTATCAAGTCGAAGCAATATTGTCAGTCTTGGTGAAGGAGGAACACCACTAATTCGGAGTAAACGGCTTGCGGAATTTCTTGGCCTCCGTGAATTGTATATAAAAGATGAAACGAGAAATCCAACCTGGTCTTTCAAAGATCGACCAATGACTGTTGGTGTTTCCAAAGCCAAGGAAGAGGGTGCGAACACACTAGCCTCAGCAAGTAGTGGCAACGCTGCTGCTGCCCTAGCTGCTTATTGTGCCCGGGCAGGCTTCAATTGCTTCTGTTTTGTGCCGGATATTGCGCCAATGGGTAAAATTGCTCAACTTCTTCTCTATGGAGCTAAAGTTGTACGCCTTCGTGGACTACACAAAGGTGACGATCCAACTGTCAAACTTCTCCGAGAAGCCTGTTCCGCTTATGGATGGACGCCTTGCCCTAGCTTTGGACCCTTTAATCCCTACCAAGCGGAGGGTCCGAAAACTCTTGCATACGAAATCATAGAACAATTGGACTGGAATGTTCCTGATATTGCCTATGTCCAAGTCGGCGCGGGTGGCCTTCTTGGAGGTCAATGGCGAGGATTTACCGATTTTCAGACTCTAGGACTTGTTAATAATCGCCCAAGAATGGTAGCTGTTCAAGCCACCGGGTGTGCCCCACTCGTAAAAGCCTTTCAAACTAAACAAGATATCTACAATATCATACCTTGCGAGTCTCCACAAAGTGTTGCTGAAGGTCTTTGTGACCCATTTCCTTGGGATGGTGATCTTGCTTTAACCGCTGTGCGAGAATCCAACGGGGTCGCAATTGCCGTTGATGACGATCCAATTCTCCATGCTCAACAAATATTAGCAAAGTATGAAGGTATATTCGCTGAACCTACCGGCGTCACTGGTCTTGCCGGTCTTATTGCGCAATTGGACGCTGGCACACAAGATCCTTCAGAGACCATTCTAATCGAAGCAACAGGCGGTGGATTGAAGGATCAAGACATTGTGATTGAAAGAGTATCGGCACCACCTGTAATTGACCCTGATCTCAACCAACTCCGCTCTGCCTTGAATCTGTAAATGGGATTAACTAAGAAGAGATGAAATACAGAAACACAGTTAAACGATTTTACCTTGTGAAGTCTCAAAAGGAGCGACATTCTGTGTGTGGCATATTCGCAATAACCAGTAATCGACGAAACGATATTGGTGAAATCCTTGTAGAATGTGCCGAAAAACTAACTTATCGCGGTTATGACACAGTCGGAGTGGCTACAGTCTTCAAAGATCAAATACATTTACGAAAAGACAAGGGCAAATTTGGCGAAGTTGCTGAAAAGCTTCGATTAAAGGAGATGCGTGGTTCTAAAGGGATTGCCCAACTTCGGTGGGCCACCTTTGGAGCTCCAAGCAAGCTTAATGCTCAACCACACCTCGATTGTGATGAAGACCTTTGTGCAGCCCATAATGGAAACATTCTCAACTTTCTCCCGTTACGAGAGCAATATACTCTCGAAGGGCATAGTGTTCGGAGTATGAATGATGGGGAAATCTGTGTTCATGCAGTTGAACGGTATTATGATGAACTTGGTGATATGGTTGAAGCCATTCGCCAGGGTTGTAACGATTTAAAAGGCGATTATGCGTTCGCGGTAATGCATAAAAATGACAACAAAATCTATGCTGTAAAAAAAGGATCCAGCCTCTTTGCAGGAATTGGCGATGAAGAAACCTGTGTAAGCAGCGATCTTCCTAGTATCTTACCTGTTACTCGCCAGATTGTGAATATTCATGATAATGAAATGGTAATCTTAACGCCTGAAACCTTGGAGATTAGACGAATCTCTGATGGTACACGAATTGAAAGAGAACCTTATATTTCCGATGCTGATATTCGTGTGGCCCAAAAAGGGGGTTACCCTCATTTTATGCTGAAAGAAATCCATGAACAAGTCAGTGCCACACGCACTCTTTTCAGCGCTTTACGTGAACCCTATATCACGCAATTTGTTAACACTCTTACAGACACTGAACGGGTCTTTTTCGTAGCATGCGGCTCTAGTTACCACGCTACTGTTGTTGGCAGCTATTTTCTGAATGACTTAGCAAATATTGCTGCCGTCCCCGTCATTGGAGGACAATTCAACTCTCTTTATGGTGCTTCTATTGGAGAAAAAGATGTAGTTGTGTGCGTCAGTCAAAGTGGTGAAACCAAGGATGTTATCGATGTCGTTCATCATTGCCGTAAACGTAATGCCAAAATTCTCAGTGTGGTGAACGTTCTTGGATCTACACTAACTCACCTAAGCGACCTTTACCTTCCCTTAGGCTCGGGCTTTGAAATCAGTGTACCTGCAACAAAGACATACACAAGTCAGGTTACTCTTTTCAACTTCCTTGCAACAAAATCAGGACAAAAGCAAGGTGTCTTGAAGCCCAAAATCGCAAAGTCGATGATCACTACCCTACAAACTCATCTTCCTTCACTTCTTGAAGAAACCATTTCTACAACCACCCTCAAAGCTCGTGCACTTGCCCCTTACCTCTCAAATTATTCCCACTTTTATGTTCTAGGACATGGATTAACCCATGGTGTAGCGTTGGAAGGTGCGCTAAAAATCAAAGAAGTCTGTTACATTGTTGCAGATGGTATGTATTCTAGTGAATTCAAACATGGACCACTCAGCATCGTCGAAAAAGGTTATCCCATCATCTTCACAATCGCTCCTGAGGATGCCGAACATATTGTTAACCATTTAGCTGAAGTTGAATGTCGTGGGGCCCGTATTATCGCGACTGGCAATGATCATCCATTACTTCGCCGTTATGTTAAGGAAGACGATTTTCTAGTTGTCCCTCCTGCAAGTCAATACCTAAGCCCTATCCTTCAAGCGATTCCTCTTCAACTCATGGCTTATCACCTTGCAACATACAAAAACATCGACCCAGATTATCCCCGAAATATCAGCAAAACCCTGACGGTGCGATAATCCTATTTTGAAATCATTTTCGCTAATCCATCATCTGTACGTTCTAAACGCAAGAAGGTCAAAGCGTTATCTGTCGTGGTTTGAGCGATGATTTCTGGAGTTGTCTTTTTTAGTGTCGCAATTTTTTTCACTCCCAATAGAAGATTTGCTGGTTCATTAGTCTGTCCTGGGACTGGGGAAAGATATGGTGCATCTGTTTCTAACAGCATATTAGCTAATGGCATAACAGTCGCAATTTGTTGCATTCGACGACGAGTTACGACGCTAGTGGGGACACTCATAAACCAGCCTTGATTCGCTGCAGCTTTCACTTGTTCTGGATCATTGAAGCAATGAAGCTGAACAGGCGAAACTTGCTCTCGTTTCAATATATTTATCGAATCTGCTTCTGCTTCACGGGAATGAATTACTAATGGAAGTTCCATATCGGTAGCAAGATGAATGAATTGAACGAGTGCTTCTATCTGATACTCTCGCTCTTTTTTATTCTTCACCCAATAGTAATCCAAACCAACTTCGCCAATCGCTACAATCTCATGGGAATAATTACGTATCGCTCGAATAACACGCTTTACCATTTGTGGAGTCGTCCTAGGGGGATGAAGTCCAAAGGTTGGCCAAATGAAACCTGAACACCTTTTTTTCAAATTTATTGCTTTGAGATAAAACTTTGGCTCAATAGCACTCACAACGATTCCAATAACTCCCGCTTCCTTGGCGCGTTTCACTATGGTCTCCACATTTGGATAGAGCTGAGGCATTTCCAGATGAGAATGAGAATCAAAAAACTCCACGAAAGCACCCTTCCTTATAGCATCTTCACGAAAACTTCAAAAAGTTTTATCTCTACCGCATCTACAAAACATCAAATGGTAGTTGATAAAAATGGATCTTCGTGGTCGAGATATGATTACAACACAAGAGTGGACCCGAGAAGAGCTCGAAACGGTTCTGAAATTCTCTAAAGACTTAAAGGAAAAAACAAAAACGAAAAGGTCTCCGCATCTGCTCACCGATAAGACGTTCTTCATGCTCTTCTATAATACTAGCACGCGAACCCGGGCTAGTTTTGAAGCAGCCATGACTGAGCTTGGTGGACATGCTCAGTTCCTCGAACCCGGTGCTATGCGGCTTGGGGAAGGTGAAAGTGTGAAGGACACAGCTAATACTCTTGCACGCTATGGCCATGGAATCGGTATTCGTATTCTCGAAAAAGCAGTTGGTTATGTATATGGGCAAGGAAATCAAGTCTTACGTGATTATGCCAAATGGTCAGATATCCCGATAATCAATATGGCCGATGACAAGTTTCATCCATGTCAATCTCTTACTGACATTATGACGATCCAAGAAAACTTCCCAAAGATTCAAGGTAAAAAATTTCTCTTTTCATGGGCCTACAGTCGTCATTCTCGATCTTGGTGCAGTGTTCAAAGTGCTATTCTAACGGCAACACGCTTCGGCATGGATGTCACCCTTGCTCATCCCCCCGGGTTCGAACTAGATCCTGAAGTTATGGAGTGGTGTCGTAACAACGCAAATGAATCCGGTGGTGCCTTCTCAATTACTAACGATATCAAAGAAGGATACTCCGGAGCTCACGTCGTTTATCCCCGTTCTTGGATGAGTTCTGAATGTTCGGCCATGGGCATCGATAAATGGGGTGAAGAAAAAGAAGCTCAAATACATGAGAAATACCGTAACTGGATTTGTAATTCGGATCTCATGGACTTAGCCGAGAAAGACTCAATCTATATGCATTGTCTTCCCGTTTTTCGTGGTGAAGAGGCAACTGATGATGTTGTTGACAGCTCCCAAAGCGTCATCTTTGATCAAGCAGAAAACCGTTTACATCTTCAGAAAGGGCTTCTATCACTTGTATTGAGTGATGAAAATCTCCTCTAAACCCATGAATCAATTCTTCTAGGGTACACCCATTATTGCAGCCATTATCGCCTTTTGCGAATGGAGTCGATTTTCTGCTTCATCGAAGGCAATGCTCCACTTCCCATCAAGGACTTCATCCGTCACTTCAAAACCGCGATCCGCGGGCAGGCAATGCATGTATTTTACATCTTTTGATCCAAGATCCATTTTCTCAGCATCTGCAATCCAATTCTTATTGGCTTCAAACAGTTTTCTACAACCATCCCAATCCTCGGCTGGCGCGATTGGCGGAATATGGTGTTTACTGGTCCAACATTTTGGATACACATAATGTGCCCCCGCAAACGCGTCTTCCATGTCATTAGAAATTTCAAAAGAACCGCCATATTTTGCCACATTTTCTTCACACATCTCAATGATTTTTGGATCAAGTTCAAAGCCCTTCGGATGGGCCAAGACTGTATCCATTCCCCATTTTGTACCCATCAAAACACCACTTTGGGGTACCGCCAGCGGTTTTTTCATACTTGGACTATATGCCCAACTCATGACAAACTTCTTACCCTGTATCTTCGGGTTATGTTCCTGAATCGCTTGCATATCTGCCATAGCCTGACAAGGGTGGTAGACATCGTCTTCCATGTTGATCAGAGGGACCTCCGACCATTTGGCAAACTCTCGGAGAACACGGTGACCACGTCCATAGATCCATTTTGCGTGAGATCCATAGATACGAATAGCAATGGCATCACCCATTCGGGCTAGGACCCGGGCGACATCGGAGATACGTTCACTAGTATAGGCTTCCTCATCATCTGGCAACGCGGGCCGATAGACATCTTGTGGAGACAGAAAATGGGCATGTCCACCCATTTGAGTCATCCCTGCTTCAAATGAGTTGCGTGTACGTAATGAGCGATTGAAAAAGATCATAAACAGAGTTTGACGATTAAGATAATCGTGGGGTTTGCGGGTCCTTTGTAGTTTTTTGATCTCAATAGCTGCATCTATTAGGATTTGCAGTTCTTCTTGGGTCCATTCTTGAATCGTTAACCAGTCACGACCATGGTATTTGCCAACAATATTAGCACCCAAAGAGAGTCACCTCAAATAACTTCGAATAGAATGGAAGGCGCTATTAATCTGTTTTCCATCGACTCTGGATTTCAACGCCTGCACGGTCGAGAAGCTGTTGACCCTGCTTACGAGCCTGCCCAATGACTTTTTCTTCATCAAGGGTTAGTAACTTTCCTTCATGGACGAGTATTTGCCCATTGACAATGGTTGTGTAGACGTTAGAACCATTGGCTGCATAAATAATATTGCTGACAGGATTATAGGTTGGAGCTAAATTCAATTGAGTGGTGTCAAGGAGAACCAAATCGGCTTTCTTTCCAACTTCAATCGTTCCGATTTCATCGTCCAGGTGGAACAAT
>CAYFXY010000056.1:0-2632 GCA_964347205.1 uncultured archaeon | reverse complement strand
TGCTACCGATAACCCGTTCTAGCCCCAAAGCCTTGGCGCCATTGATTGTCGCCATTTCCAAAACCGTTTCAGCCGGCATTGTTAAGGGATCAAGTGTTCGAGCCTTGTGAATAATTGCTGCTAGGAACATTTCACGAAACATATCATATGCATTGTTACTTGGTCCGCCATCGCAGCCTAAACAGACATTTATACCCGCCTTTAGCATCTCAGGAATTAGGGCGATTCCTGATGCAAGTTTTGAATTGCTAGCGGGGCAATGGCACATGTGAGTCCCTGTCTCTGAATAGGCTGAGAACTCTTCAGGACTAATCCAGACCCCATGCACTAGTACAACATTTTTACCCATCATACCCACATCGCGGGCAAATTCTGTGGGCAGCTGGTTGAACTGGGTTTTTGTGTATTCTACATCCTCTTTTACTTCTCCCAGATGCATGGTAATTCGCATTTGCCGTTTCTGCGCTAAATCTGCTACTCGACGATACAGCTCTGGACTCACTGCACCTGGAGTTCGAGCACCCCACCAAACGTATATCCGACCCTCAGCTGCACCCTGCCATTTATTATGCATAGAAAGTGTCTCAGTGATACACTCTTCTGGATCTTCTATCATCCCTTCATACATAATTGCTTCTTCATCAGCGTATCCAGTCCAATCCATGAAGAGTTTAGATAGACATCCGCGAATACCGGTGTTTTCTACGACTTGGGCAATTCCGTTCATACCATATCGTTTGTGTATCATGCTTTCAAGGAAACTAGTGGTGCCAGATTTGAGCATCTCTGCAATACAGAGTTCAGCACTAGTTTTACCATCCTGTGGGGTGAAGTTACCTTGCAGTACCCAGACATAATCGCGTAGCCATGGAATGAGGTCAACATCGTCAGCTGTTCCACGGATGAGAGCTTGGGCAAGATGGACATGACAATCAATGAGTCCAGGAATGAGAATCTTCTTCTTTGCATGAATACGCGTGTCAGCTGTATGTAGCTGCTTTATTTCATGCGTTTTTCCCACAGCAACAATAGTTTGGTCCTCGATCACAACAGCACCATCATCAATGATTCGTCGTTGAGGATCAACCGTAATGACCGTTGCTCCGTCAATAATCAGATCTGCCATAGAAATCAGCAAGGAGCTTGCCAGTTTCTCCTATTAAGAGTTGGGTTTTACAGAGATTTATAATACCAGCAACTTTTTCCGTTCCGAAACAATTCCGGTCATCGGAGAATTGTTGTAATGGATGTTAAAGTGCGTACGATTGGACCCTTTACAGAAAAATTCGGGTTCCATCAACTCACAGTAAGATTTACTGGGCGGACCGTTCGAGATCTTTTGAATCAATTATGCGAGGAACAGGGACCCGATTTTTGTAAAACCGTATTTGATGAGAATAAGAATCTTCGTCGTTATATCAAAGTGCTTGTTAACGGTCGAGGGCTTCATGTTTTACACGGACTGGATACATTATTAGTTGACGGTGATGTCATTGCACTTTTTCCTCCCGTAGCTGGAGGATAGGCTCTATCTTTAGGTATTAATTCCTAATTTTTCCCATAATTTGGGAACAACTCGGTCAAGTGCTTTCGTAACAGCTTCAGATTGAATTGAAATAACTTCATGATTTTCGACAACTTGTTTTCCATTAACAAAGACATGCTCGATATCATGTGCAGTACAGCCATAGACGATATATCCGTACACACCATCGGGTAAAATTGGAGTTACACGTGGATTTGGATGAAGAATGACTAGATCTGCTTGCTTACCTACTTCAATGGAACCAAGCTTTGCTGCAAGTCCATACACTTGCGCTCCGTTGATCGTAGCCATCTCAATTACTTGCTGAGGTGTGGTTACCCGAGTATCGAAATGATGCACCTTGTGGATTAAATAGGCTGTACGGATGTTTTCCATAGCGTCAAAGATGAATCCATCGTTGCCTAAACACACAGGAATGCCTAAATCATACATATCTTTCACGGGAGAAACGCCAACAGCGTTATTCATATTGCTCATCGGATTATGGGCAACTGTTGCTCCGCTTCCACGAATCAATTCTAATTCATCGTGGTTTACATGGACACAGTGAGCAAGGACTACATCAGAACCAAGAACACCCAGATCAAAAAGGCGTTCAACAGTTCTCTTATCATATTGTTCGATATTATGATAAACATCGATGAGTCCTTCACTCGTATGGATTGTCAATGGAGCTGGGAGCCGATCTGCCTGTTCTCGAGTTTTTTGGATTAATTCATCACTGAGGGTAAAGGAGGCATGAAGACTGTACATGCCATAAAGCAGTTCATGCTCCGATTGTTGGAGCTTTTTGATAAAGCGAATGTTCTCTTTTAGCCCGCGTTCGCCTTCCTTTTTTGAATTTCGTTCGGTTGCTTCGAATGCAAGAATACCACGAATACCTACTTCTTCAACTCCCTTAGCAATAGCATCTAATACCCCCTCTATTGATCCAGGGCCAGAATAGGTGTCTGCAAAACAGGTTGTTCCGCTCCGGACAAACTCATAAGAGGATGCGAGAGCGCTTGCATAGGCGTCTTCGTTTACAAAAGCTGAATCGACCTTCCACCAAATTCGGTCAAGAATTTGAAGAAAATCAGTTGTGGG
>CAYFXY010000055.1:16193-16476 GCA_964347205.1 uncultured archaeon | reverse complement strand
AGAATGTTTTTTTCCATTTCTTTGATTGGATCGAGATTGCGCAGATTCGTGTGAGAGACGATTCCAAAAGCGCCAGCATTGCTTACGGCTGCGCAGAGTTTAGTGGTGTAAAAAGGTCCCATGGCCGCTTGAATAATTGGGTGTTTGCAGCCAAGCATTTCTGTAAGTTTGGTTTTGATCATGAGATTCACCTTTTAGGAAGGAGCCTCGTGAGCTGATAATTTTTCTCATCTCATTGGTGGATAAGATAATTTAAGTGTGCGCATTGTTTCGCAACTCCTTC
>CAYFXY010000055.1:0-16183 GCA_964347205.1 uncultured archaeon | reverse complement strand
GTGTCGTATTGCATGAGTACCTTGGATAAATTGGTCTCAACTCTTTGAGGTAATGGCTACTCAAAAACAACCTGACATAGGTAAGAATAGGTGAATTTTCGAATGGCGGAACTTGGAAAGGTCGATCTTGCTTGTATTGGGAGTATGATAGTCGTTGTGCTTGCTTCGACTGGATTTCTAGCACTATTCGCAGGGTTTGTCGTAATAGGTGATGACCTCATTTGGGTGGGTTGGATTTGGTGGGTAGTGATAGCTATAGTACTTGCTTCGCTTGGTGTAATCATTGTTTCTTCATGGAGAGAAACTGGCTCATAGCGAATCTGTAATAATAATCTAAGGTCTGAAGCAGAGACCACGCAACATGCATCTCTTAGCAGACAAAAGGAGGAAAGGGCGTTGATCGCCCCATGAGGTATTACTCAGTTCTATCTTCGTCGTCGGATGATGATGACCACAAGGATGATGATGATTATAAGGACAGCCAAGCCTATCAAGATGTATAATAAGGGTATACCAAGAATCTTGAAATATTGTAAAAAGCCAAGGAGGCTCAAGAAGTCGGCATTCGTAAGTTCGATGGTCGTGGTTGAAGTCATATCTAAAGAACCTGTTGCGAGGATATCCACTACATCGGTGATTTTTAGGAGGACGCCTGAATCCTTGTCGATCCAAGTTGTCATTATGGTGTCAGCATAATCGGGAAGAAATTCAATGTTTGTGTGAGTTTCGTTTTTCATGGCAACCCGGGGACCAACAGGAGTGTTGAGGGTTTCTTCGGACCATACTGAAGGATCAACGCTAGTGGGAGCTCCTGTCATGATGTCGCCATACGGTGCGTAGGAAGTGTTCCAGTAGACCATGGTATGAAGATTTTCAGTTAAGAAGAATGGGGGGAAGGGTAAAGGGATAAAGACAAAGATCCAAAGACCCCATGTAAAGCCAATATACGCAAGGATGGTATCAGACCCAATTGTGAAATTCAAAAGTACTGCCGAATATTCGTCAAGACCTAAACCAGTTACTTGAGAATCGTTTAGGCTAATAAGTCCAGTTGTACTAAAGCTGAAACTCGTATTAGACGGTGCAATGGTTTCGTCAAAAGTTAATCCACCCCCAAGGTCTACTAGTACAATATCGCCATCACCGGATAAAGGTGAAGTATCAGGCCAGGTAACTGTTCCAGATACTTCCTGTTGAACAAGAAATGCGTCGGGTTGGACGTTATTTATGGTATACTTTACGCTAGTTGAATACAGAATTGTTGCATCAATTGGTATGTCCCAATCTGATTCACCGGTAATAGTATAGCTCCAATTTTGACCAATTTGTGGAAAAGGAGGAGTCTGGGCACTAACATAGCTTGGTGTCATCATGAGAAACAAAAAGATTAGAAGAAGTGCAAATAGAATTTTTCCCTTCATAAGTTCCTAACTCCATGGATGGTGAATAGCAGTTCTCTATGTTGCCCATTTCCCTTTATACTTATGAATTTTAAAACCTATAGTGTAGTGCTCCACGCTGAATAGGAGGTAAATATCGTGGTTGAATTTGGGCAACAACTTTTCTTTTCTCGTTCTTGGGATTTGGTGAAACAAAAAATTGCTGTGATGGTAAAGCAACAGAATTGGAGTACGTGTTGGGTTCCAGATCATTTACGAGGAATGCCTCCTTTTGCTATTGACGCTTTTCTCTCACCATGGACAATGCTAGGGGCTTTTTCAGAAATCGCTCCGAGTATGTCTTTTGGAGTTGCAGTAACAGATGCTATTCGCCTTCATCCTGCTATTCTTGCTCAGAACGCTCTTTCATTAGATCATCAATCCGGTGGACGTTTCATCTTGGGTATGGGTGCTGGAGAAAAAATGAACCTGACTGTGTATGGATTTGACTCCGCTTTTGCAGTGAGTCGTCTACAAGAATGTATTGAAGTCATGAAGTTGCTTTGGACCCAGTCTGGGCAAATCAACTATCGAGGTCGTTTTTTCCAATTGAATCGAGCAGTCCTAGAACCTAAACCACTCACGCGACCTCATCCACCACTTTGGATTGCAGGCAATGGACCACGGACTCGAAAACTTACAGCTGAGTTTGCAGATGGCTGGCTTCCTTTCCCTGTTTTGCCAGAACTGTATAGGAAAGGCTTGAAAGAGATACATCAGCATATGAAAGCATTTAGCCGTGAACCTTCTTCCCTCGCTGCTGGATTCTGGGGTCGAGTGTTTATGCATGATGATCCAGATCGTGTTTCGCAATATCTGGGAGGACTCCGAGGACAACTAATAATGCAGCCTCAGGTTTTGGATGCGTTAGGATATTGGAAGGATGAATATATTCAGATTTACAGGGATCAGGGTATTCATCCTGATCGTTTAAGCTTGCTCACTTATGATGCAGGTGATATTGCTAAACTTGATCTCCGCAAAATGCTTCCAATTGTTGCTGATATCCCTGAAGATGCTATAAAGTCCATTACCTTGGCTGGTTCTCCAGAAGAGGTAGGGAAGAAAATCCACGCTTTTAATGACGCTGGAGCAAGGAATTTTTGTTTTGAAATAATCAATGGGGTGAGTAAACGGAACGCTCCTTTTACCTACTTTGATGTATCTCAGGTGTTAGCTGAAAAAATCTATCCAGCTCTTGAATATTAGCGTTCAACTTTTCGTCCCAGGATGAATACGAAGAGTGCTAAGAAGAATTTTCCAATAAATGCAGTGACACTAGCAACCCAGAATTGTGGAATCTGTGCAACAGGTATTGGTGGCGCGACTGCAAAGGATACGAGAGCTGTAGCGAGACTTGTTATAAAACCCCCAGGAAGCGTGGGCATCGGTATCCCCTGTGCTAGATCAAACAGAAAAAGGATTATTGCAGTCAGAAATACAGTGAATAATGTCCATGAAATGAGCTTAGAGGGTTCTTCGCCATAACCAAAAAGGGTGTCCAGTACTTTGCTGCTGATTCCTCTGATTGCCAATTCAACGCGTTCAATAGTTGATGGTTTTTCGATTTCGGTGTTCTCTGTTTTTTGGCCTAATGCTTGATTCCAATAGAATTTACGCATCGACCGCATTTCATTGAGGTAGTGTTTACTACTTTGATCTAATCGCCCTTCTTGTTTAAAGTAAATTTTGAGTACACGATGGTCTCGGGCTATATCACGGGGATCCCGTTGCTTGATTATGTAATCACTTATGGCATACGATCGGAGTGTATCCCCTGAACTCAGATCAGCATGTAGACCAAATCGTCCTTCCTTGGCTACTAGCTGGTCTAATGATGCAGCGTTTTTCAAAGTACATAACATGAGCCTAGCTGATCCGAATTCTCCAGCAAAATAACAACTTGTGATGTTTGCACCTTCAAAATGGGCAAGTTGGAGGTCTGCTCCTCGGAAGTCCGTATATTCAAGAGTTGCGCCATCAAACATGGCATTTTCGAGATTTGCTCGAACCAAATCCGCAAACTGTAACTGGGTAAGTATTAATTGGGATCCTTGAAGGTTAGCTCCCCAGAGAATTGCACCCTTAAGATTCGCGCCCCATAAATCCGCTTCTAGCAAGTTGGCTTGAGAAAGGTTGGAGCCTTGAAGATTGGTCTTTGTCAGGGAGGCGCTATGGAGATTTGCATCATGCAAAAGGACCTCTAAGAGTACTGCATCATCCAACCGTGCATCAACCAGATATGCTTCACAAAGGTGTTTGTGTTCCTCCTCTGCGTTACTGAAATCAATACTACGAAAATCTTTATCAGGTAAGACTTGGTGCCACCGACAATAAGGGCTACCTGGTACAGTGGGGTGAGTACAACGTTCACCTCGCTTATGACAAGGACGCTCGTAACGGTAAACGTATGTACAGACAACTGGTGGAACAGACAAGTGTAGACCCCCTCTGGAGTCACCAGAGTGTCTTTCAGATATGGGTGACCTCCCTATTGGCTAGTCACTCTGATTTTGTACAGTTATATGGCTTTGGGAGACATCGAATTTTATTCGGGTTACTTCGCGAATTCTTGAGACACCTCTAGCATCGCTTATATGGGAAACCAGACGCTAAACTACACACCGTAATCACCAACCCTTGAGACATGAGTGAATAGTCATGACTGAAATTGCATCTTATCTGAAGCATGGTGAAAGATTTGCTTCAGTGGATGTTCTCCGTGGTTTGGCTCTCGGGTTTATGATTATCAATCACTTTGGACAGACATTTGTTGGTGGTGGTTTCCATTCTCCACTTGCAATGTCGATTCTCTTCTTTGGAATTACTCCTGCCCCTCTCTTCTATATTGTAGTAGGAATTAGTGTCGTGTTGGTCAATTATCGACTCAAACAGAAGGGGACATCCACACAATCAGTTTGGCAGTGGATGTTTTCACGAGGTGTCTTCATTATAGGATTAGGCTACCTATTTTCTGTAGTTATGTTTGGTACTATCTGGATACTCGATTGGAGTATACTTCAACTAATTGGTTTATCGCTCATTATCGCCCAATTTACCCTAACTATTCCAAAGCGTTATCGATTTATTCTTCCAATCATTATTATAATTCTAGCCCCAATTTTTCGTATCTGGTTGAATTATGATATAATCGTAGGAACGGTTGGAAATATACACTATGCTCCTCCTCAAACTTGGTTGGATCATTTATCAGCAATCATCGCTACTGGAAAAGCTCCGATTTTTCCGTGGTTAGCCTGTTCCATTATTGGCACAATTATTGGTGAAACTCTTATTGAAAAGCCATCAAATCTAAGACGCCTTGTTTATGATATTCTTGTCATTGGATGCATCATGTGTTTGTTGGTTATCCCCTTTTTCCTACTCGGTGATCCAGTTACTCAATATCCTTTAACCAACGGATTCTTTCTGCTCTCCACAGGGATGTCTCTTCTTGCAGTCGCTAGTGTTTTCCTAACTGTGGATGTTTGGCGCTGGTGGAATCCCTTAAGTCGGTTCTTTGAAATCAACGGACAAATCGCGCTTATCTCCTATATCGCTCATCATTTGTATGGTATTGTTTTCTTTGGTGTGATTTTAGGATATTATCGGGCGCTGGATGTTATAGGATGGGCATCGATAACTTTGAGCTATTTTGTAATCTCCCTAATGTTTGCTTATTTTTGGCTTCCCTTTCGAAAGAAACATTCTTCCTTTTGGGACATTGCAGTAACCACTCTCATTCTCCTAGGTGCATTAGTTGGAAGATGGGGGTTTGCCCTCCTTGGTTTTTGGGTATTTTAGGAAAACCTTTACAAACGGGATTTTCCTGTGGAAAAAATTAAGTGCTACAAGATGAGAAGGACTTACTGTGATGACGACTTTACGAATTGGTCACCTGTCGACAGCCTACCATACAGCTTTCATTCTAATGGGCGGACAATGGGTGGAAGAAAAGATGAAGGTAAAAGCCGAATGGACTCTTTTCCCTACTGGACCTGCCATGGTACAAGCTTTCAAGAAAGGAGACCTTGACATCGGCTATATCGGTTTACCGCCAGCGATGATTGGCATAGAGCAGGGATTGAATATTCAATGTGTTGGGGGTGGACATGTCGAAGGAACTGTGGTGACAGGTAGCCCTGGATATCTACCACTCCACAAAACCGGGTCCGTTGAAGCGACCCTACGCCAATTCGAAGGGAAAAAGATCGGTACACCCTCCATGGGATCTATTCATGATGTTATCATTCGAAAACTTGTAACCGATGCTGGACTCGCTGATATAGTTCGCATTAAAAATTTTGTTTGGGCAGATTTAATACTTGAAGCTATGGAAGACAAAGAAGTTGCGGGTGGTTGTGGAACACCTCCATTGGCTGTTCTAGCAGCAAAATATTTTGATGCCCCAATAATTCTTCCTCCCAGTGCGATATGGCCCAATAATCCAAGTTATGGGATTGTTAGCACAATTTCATTAATAACGGAGTATCCAGATCTTGTTCAGGGATTCTTAGAAATTCACGAAAAGGCATGTAACCTCATGCGGGAGAATCCGGGCAAAGCAGCTTCATTAGCAGTAAGAGAAATCGGTATTGTTGATGATGCTTTTCTGTTACAAGTATTTCAGGTCTCGCCCAAATATTGCGCAAGTATTCCCCCTGAATATATCGAATCTACTCTAGCTTTCATTCCTGTCTTAAAGGAAATGGGATATATTAAACGAACTTTATCAGAAGCTGAGGTTTTCAATACCCGATTAATTGAAAAAATTCATCCTGCTTCACACCATTACAATGATCCTGGGAAGCTCGTTTAGTTCAGCTTATCCACCAGCAACAGGTGGTATAAGTACGAGTTCGCTTTGGTGTTGAACAATTGTTTGAAATCCAGCCATGTTTGAGATGTTTTTTCCATTGATAAAATAGATGATTTGCAATCCTCGAATATCTCGACCGGATCGTATCATGTGTTCGAAGGATTTGCCATATTTCTTGGAAAGAATTTTCAATATATCTTCGACCGTAGCTCCGGAATCAACCTTGATAACCTCTTCTCGAGTTCCAGTGATTTCGCGGATGACGCTTAGGTAACGAACTGTTATATACATACTAGCTCAGCTTTTTCCTGCGAAGATATGGGTTATAAACGTCACGATGATTCTAGGGTTTCATAAATCCTATAACATTGTGACCCATTTTGGAGCAACACTAATTAGGTTAGCAGAAGTGGTTTTCAACTATGATACGAGGTGTGGTGGAAAGGTGAAGTACAGAATGATTCCAACACGTTCAAAGATTGTCTGTACAATCGGTCCTGCCAGTGAGAGTAAAGAGCGGTTATTGCAAATGGCCGAAGTGGGGATGGATGTTCTGCGGCTCAATCTCTCTCATGGAACATTAGCTGATCATCGCGTTCGCTTCAACCGAATTCGGAAACATCTTCCAGAAAATCCTATTCTTATGGATCTTGAAGGTCCTAGAGTTCGGATTGGTGTGGTAAACTCCCCCTTTGATCTGAACGAAGGAGATCGATTTATTTTGACCACCAAGGACATCGAGGGTGATTCTTCCCGAGTGAGTGTGTCATTAAAGACGCTTCCGAAATTAATCAAATCGGGTCAAAGCATCTTCATAAATGACGGTATCATTGAACTCCGGGTTGCTCATATTAAAGGTTCAGAGATCCACAGCACTGTTATCACTGGTGGGCAAATGAGTAACCACAAGGGCGTGAATATACCTGGTGTTGATTTGGACATGTCTGTGCCAACACCACTAGACATTGAACACCTTAAGTTTATTTCACAACTGAATCCAGAATTTGTAGCGATCTCAGCAGTAAAACGCAAAAGTGAAATTGAAGTCATTCAAGATTTCTTGCACAAAGAAGGACAGGATATTCCTATTATCTCAAAAATCGAGCACAAAAAAGCAATTCAAAATTTTGATGAAATCCTTGAAGCTAGTTATGGAATAATGGTTGCACGTGGTGATCTGGGTGTGGAAATCCCTCCTGAACAAGTTCCCCTTCTCCAGAAGGAAATCATCCATAAGTGCAACCAAGCAGGAAAACCTGTTATCGTTGCCACCCAAATGCTTGAATCGATGGTTTATAATTCACGACCAACCAGAGCTGAAACGAGTGATGTAGCTAATGCCATCTTGGATGGTGCAGATGCGGTTATGCTTTCTGCAGAAACGGCAATTGGGAAACATCCTGTCGCTGCAGTACGTGTAATGGAGACAATTGGGCAACAAGCTATTCGCTCTTATCCGAAACGGGATCTTCGATACTACGACTCAGGGCAAGGACTCATTGCTGAAGAATTAGGACGAGCTCTTGTTACAATTGCGCGACATTTAGAAGTTCGCACAGTTCTCGTTTTCACAATGGCTGGATATTCAGCACGAATGGTCGCTAAATACCGTCCACCTGTTCGGATTGTTGCAAGTACCCCTCATCCACATGTTCAACGACAACTCAAGTTGCTTTGGGGTACTGAAAGTATATTGCTCAAACATTTCGAAAATACTGATGAACTCTTAGTCGCTGCAACAAAACGCTTACACGATCGCGGAATCATCACATCGGAAGAACGAATTATTGTTGTCAGAGCTTCTGCTTTAGTTCCTGGTCGGACCAACGTCCTTGAAATCTTCACTGTGGAAGATGTATTAGGTGCTAGAGCATCGTAATTCGGGTGAGTGTGACCAAGAAATAAGCTTTTACGAACCTGTGCCGCCTCATTCACGAGAAAACTACAATGGTGGAATTCTATTGACTGAGCAAGTTATTGAAGATAAACGTATAACCCTCAAAGAAGCTGTAAAAAAAGTTCATAACGGTGCTCATATTGCTTGGGGGGGATTTGGGTATCAGCGACCTCCCGAGGCTTTTGCGATGGAACTAATACGGCAAAGAAAACGAGGAATCCGTATTTATACCTGTGGTAGTGAACATGACCTCGATATTCTAGTTGGAGCTGAGGTCTGCCTTGAATTTGAAGTGGCGTTTTTTGCGATTGAAGCCTTGGGTCTTGCTCCGAATCTTCGCCGACGCACAGAAGAAGGAAAAGTGAAGTTTGAGGATTATACTAATTTGGCGATGGCGCTGCGATTCTTAGGAGGCGCGCTGAATCTGCCTTTCATGCCGATTCGAAGTATGATCGGCACGGATATGTTGAAAAAATCGCGTTTACGTAAGGATAAGGCAAAGGTCATTGATTGTCCCTTTACAGGTACGCCCATTACGCTTTTGCCTTCAGTGAAACCAGACTTTGGTGTAATTTGTGCCCAAAAAGCTGATCAGGAGGGGAATATTCAGATTTTTGGAATAAAGGGGGAAGATAATGAGATTGCCCGTTGTGCCAAAACAACGATTGTTCTTGTCGAAGAAATTATCACCAATGATGAGATTCGTCAAAATCCAGATCTTACAATGATTCCTGGTCTTTATGTGGATTATGTTGTGGAATTACCTTATGGGAGTTGGCCTATGCAAGTTTATGGAATTTATGACTATGATCTCCCCCACTTACAGATGTATGTCCAACAATGTAAAACCGAAGAAGGATGGCAAGAGTATATGCACGAATGGATTATTGACGTTGAGAATCATGATGGATTACTAACGAAGATTGGAGAAAAGCGTCTGATCGAATTACGTGCGGATAAACGATACGGATACTAATGAGGAGTTGATAGGATGACAGATTATACCTCCACTGAAATGATGGCGGTTTGTGGTTCCCGAGCTGTTAAAGATGGGGAACGGGTTTTTGCAGGAACAGGACTTCCGGTTCTTGGTGCTATGCTGGCTAAAGTTACGCATGCACCTAATGCGATAATCATCTATGAAGGAGGAAATGTTGACACTCAGAATAAAGATCTCGCCCTTTCTGTTGCCGATTCACGTCTTGGATATCGAGCCGCGGCATCTATTGGGCTAATAGAAGCTCTGGGGTTTCTTATGATGGGTGGACGTGTAGATGTGGGTTTTTTAGGTGCCGCCCAAATCGACGAATATGGCAACATTAATACCTCTTACATTGGCGACTTTGAAACCCCCAAAGTCCGATTACCAGGGAGTGGGGGTGGAAATGACATTGCCAGCTCAGCTGGACGAATTATCCTGATGTTTACACATGATTCCCGAAAATTTGTGAAAAATCTTGACTATCTTACAAGCCCTGGTCACCTTATCGGTCCTGGGAGCCGTGAGAAACTCGGATTAATTGGGGGAGGGCCTTCATTAGTCGTCACTGATAGATGTCAAATGGACTTCAATTCTGATACGAAACGAATCCAACTAAATTCCGTCCACCCTGGAGTAACTGTTGATTGGGTGAAAAATAATGTCATGTTTGACCTTATTATTCCAAAAGAGGTTCCTATTACACCAGAACCCACATCAAATGAACTGAAAAAACTTCGTAAACTTGATCCACACCGCATCTATCTTGGAAAAGGACAAAAATAAATTATTGTTCGGCTGGCAACGATATCGATGATCTGTCTGTGGGTTTGTGATAGTTTATTGAATTATGTGAAGGCAATTTGATGGGGTTCATGCTCCTTGTGCATTATGGTAACTATAAAAGGAGATAAAAAAGGATAGTGGACGAATTTGAATGATAATAGGCATTCTTGCGGCACTTATCGCTGCATTTTCTTGGGCTATCAGCGCAGCCTTCTATAAAACCGGTGCGAAGGATATATCACCTCTTACGGCGAATCTAATCCGAGTCATCATCCCCTTCGTCCTCCTGGCTGTTGGGGCTTTGACCCTTAACCTTTATTCATTACTCGGGACATTGAGTCCTCTTGAGTTACTCTTAATTTTTGGTAGTAGCCTCTTTGCCTTTGTGTTAGGCGATATTCTCTATTTTGTCACCATTCAGAGCCTAGGAGTTAGTCGTGGAGTTCCGATTACAGCAATTTATCCCCTTTTCGTTCTTGTACTTCAGGTGCTTTTTCTCGCCCAACCTATTCATTTGCTTATAATACCCGCTGCTTTGATCACGGTTGGTGGTGTTGCGCTCCTAAGTTATCAGCTAAATAGTTCTAATAGTTTAGAGCCGAGTAAATCTCGTCGGCGTTTATGGATTGGTCTAGTTGCTGCTTTAGCTACTGCATTTTGTTGGAGTATTAGCATTCTCTTACTCTCTGAAGTGCTGCAAACGACCAACCTTATTTTGGTTGCGGTAATCCGATTAGTTATCGCTATGCTGATAACAACTCCATTGGTATTCGGACAACGACTGTTTTGGAAGGAACCTCCCCTTACTCAACGCAAACTGCTTTTCTTATCTGTTGGCGGTGTATTTGCTCTCATTATTGGCTACCTGGCGTTTGCGTTTGCTCTTCTCGTTGTTGATACTACTTCTGTTGCTCTTCTATCCTCATTAACACCACTTTTTGCCGCAATAATTGGATGGCGTACCCTTCAAGAACACCTTGATGAGAAAACAGTTTTTGGTATAATTGCTTGTGTTGTTGGCATAATGTTGACCACTCTTGCGGTCGCAACGAGTTGAATTATTCAACTGGGACCTAGAGAAGCGAATGATTTTAGATTGAAGAGCAAATATCAGCTGTATACAATGACTATGGTTGTTGTGGAGAGTTACTCATGAAATATGAAGATTTTTTTAACCCCAATTATGAGCCTAGCCCTTCTGATACAATTTGCAAATTTCGCATTGAACCACGTAACTCACAACGAAGTATGCAATGGGCAGCTGGTGGTGTAGCTGCGGAAAGCTCTATTGGAACTTGGACTGAGCTCACCACTGAGAAACCCTACATGAAGAATTTAGCTGCAACAGTATTCGAACTGAATGAGAAAATCGCCCGAATTGCTTACCCAATCGAACTCTTCGAGCCTGGAAACCTTCCCAATATCATGAGCTCTGTTGCGGGTAATGTATTTGGCCTTGGTGATCTTCGCTATCTTCGTCTTCTCGACATCAAATTTCCTTCTGAATTAATTAACAGCTTTCCTGGCCCCGCCTATGGAATTCCAGGAATTCGGAAAACTGTCAAGGTCTCTAAACGACCACTTCTCGGAACAATCGTGAAACCCAAACTTGGCTTACGGACAAAAGATCATGCCGAAGTTGCTTATTCTGCTTGGGTCGGTGGTTGTGATGTTGTCAAGGATGATGAAAATCTAGCTAGCCAAGCGTTTAATCCTTTTGAAGACCGGGTTATCACGACACTTGACCACCGTGATCGAGCTGAAGCTGAGACAGGTGATAAAAAGGTGTACTTGATTAACGTCACTGCAGAAACGAAAGAAATGCTGAGGCGTGCTCAATTTGTCGAAGATCATGGTGGGCGGGTGGCGATGGTGGATATTCTCACCTGTGGTTTTGCTGCTGTAGCTAGCTTGCGGAATAATGGTTTCAAATTAATATTGCATGGGCATCGGGCAATGCATGCCGCGTTTACTAAACTTCCAGAACATGGGATTGCAATGCCAGTCATTGCAGTGGCTTCACGGTTGCTTGGTATTGACCAATTGCATGTCGGTACTGCTGTAGGAAAGATGTCGGAAGATCGTGAGGAAGTGGAATTAAATATCCGACAGTGCACTCAACCGCTCCAAAATTTAAAGGCTACTCTTCCCGTGGCTTCTGGCGGTCTTCATGCACGCCATGTTCCAAATTTGCTGGATATCTTCGGATTAGACGTCGTGATTCAAGCGGGTGGTGGTATCCATGGGCATCCCAAAGGGACCCGCGTTGGTGCCACTGCTATGCGTCAAGCAGTTGATGCGGCACTTCAAGGTCTGAAGCTGGAAGAATATGCTCTTTCTCACCCGGAACTTGCTGAAGCTCTCGAACACTGGCCAATATCGTAACCAATAGATTTCACGGGATTAGGATTTGCTGAATAAGTGCTGGTATCCAGGGAAGTAAGCCAAAGATTACCACAATTAGGCCTGGAATAGGTTTATCGATGCGTCGACGATAGAGCCAAACTAAAAAGCCAGCTCCGATGAAAAGCATAATTCCAGAGGCGAGGGAATAGAGTAGGTTGAAATAAACTAATGCATGTGCGATAATCGCTGAATAGGAGACAATGTCTCCGACACCCATGAACGTGCCTCCTAACATGGTACCGAGAAATTCCATGCCCTCAATCCGATCCTGCCATTCCGGTTGAACCGCTTGGGCAGAAAAAACATCAATAGAAGCTAGCGCTAGAAAGAGGATGAATAAAGGAAGGGTTGGAATGGACACGCCAAGAAAGGCACCAATACTTCCGCCATACCACAGGACCATGACCTGTTTGCCCCAATTAGGGAGCATATCGAGAATTATGAACAGAATAGCAAACATCGAGAAGTATAATGATGCAAAGGCTGCGACCGAATAGACGAAAAGATTCGGGACACCTTGTAAGAAGAATAACAAAATGACATGCCCAACGAGGAGTGTGGCAAGGAAAAGAAGTGGCGATAACAGAATTGATATGAAAAGGCGATCAGGGCGTAAGTTCGTGAATCGGAAAAATAGGTTGAGAATAAATACAATTCCTAATCCAATGCCTGCATACAAGAGTGTCATGTACAAATTCAATGGAAAATCGAATGCGAGACCGAGTGAAATATAGCGTAGCTCAGTGGTTGTGATTAGAATCCAGGCCAGGGTGCCACCATAAAGGCCACTTATCGCTATTTGCATGACAATTATGAGGATTCGTCGCCTTTCAACGCTACTCATATCTGACCCCTTTTGATTTTCTTATAAAAAAAGAAAGGGTGGTAGGGCCGAAGCCCTACATGAGGATTGATTACTTGCCTCTGATGCGGAAGAAGTAGACGCCTGCAATGATTATGATTACAATCACTACGACGCCAATTCCGGCCCAGAGTAAGATTGGATCGATGCCCATCGGACGTGGCGGTCGGTCAGGTGAGGTCAGCCCGAAGTGCCAGTCGGCATGACGGTCCAAGATGACGTATTGACCAGGTACACGGGTAACCCACTTGAATGGGCCAGTGCCAGTGAGATCGGCGGGAGTTGATGGTACCCAAGTTGTGAAGTTGAAGTTGGGTTCCCAGATGTGTCGGGGTAGAATGTATGGGACGGTTGCTCGAGCGAACTCGAAATAACCAGATTGGTTGGTGTAGATCTCTACGGTGTAGTCATCAGGGGTGTCGATGCGGTAGATATTCTCAACTAGTTCGGAGTCGTATGGACCATATTGCCAGATTGTTCCGAGGCTATATGCGACGTCATCAGATGTGAAGGCTTCACCATCGTGCCAGGTTACATTCTGGTAGAGATCAAAGGTAAACTTTTGACCATCCTGGATGGAACCAGAAGCGACGGTCTGTTCGATAGTCCAGTTCCATGCTAGATCGGGTTCTTTAGCCCAGTCGTTTGGATCTACGGCCCAAAGTCCGCTGTAGAGCAACATCATGACTTCATCGGTATAACCGGAATCGCTCATGATTACGTTGGTCGTGTCCATTCCTTCTGAGAGGACGCTAATGTACTCAAGTGGGAAGTAGGGACCGTATGGGCCACCTGCGGACGCCTTTAATCGGAGTTGTTCGAAGGTGTATGGGTTGTTGCCCATTCGGTTCTGTCCAGCCATTTGGACATAACCTTCCCAAATGTCCGTGCGGTAGGCATGGATATATGCGTCGTTATAGGCGACGACCATTGGCATATCCTGCATAAGGATTGCTGAACAATTCCAGGCCCAGTTTCGCGCTTCAAGTTGGGTTGGTGCGGCCATCATCTGCGTGACGTTGTAGTCGTATTCCGAGCTATTGTAGCGGTAGAAGAATTGGTTGGTTCCAGACTCACTGTAGAAGAAATCGTACAGGAGGTCGGGCTCACCTGGAGGTGAAATGTTCCAGCTGAAGCAGCCCAGCCAGAAGTTACCGCTTTCAAGGGCATCAATTAAGGCGTCGAAGTCGACTTCGATCATGGTTAATCGAAGACCAGCTTCTGCCATACCTTGACCGGCAATGAGTACAGCTTGGATAGCTGGGTCATAACCTGATGAAGCCATACCATCAATGTCAAGGGCGGAGTCATCAAGGTCAACACCAGGATCCCATGCATCGTTTTGGTTAACGTCGTATTCTCGCCATCCATCGCCATCAAGGTCCTTGATATGATAGGCATCAAGGGTAGCGTTGGCGCTAGCAATGTCCTTATTATAGAAGTGCGATGTCATCTGATTCTCATACGTCCAGAAACTGATGGGAATCGGGATGGGGTTGTCCATAGGCTCAGCATAACCGCCAGTGGATGCTTCTGTTACCGCAAATTTGTCAAGTGCATAGGCAATAGCCAAACGATAGCCCGTAATATTAGTTGGGAATCGTTGGGTGTTCAAGGTGAATTGTCGGTAGATGATACCGAGCTCTGATGTCACTTCGACACCAGCTGTTGCTTCGAGATCAGGCACTGAATCAGCGGGAACACGTTCATCGAAGCCATAGACTTGACCAGCCTGCAAAGCGAGCAGTGCTTGTGCTTGATCCTCAGATGGATAGACGACATATGTTAATCGGTCGATGTACCCACCATGACGATTGTAGCCGCTTGCATAAGACCAGTCTGCCTTGGCTGTTGCTTGAGGAGAAATGTACGCGAGAGATAGGAAGAGACCCACTAGTGCGAGAGCTGTCACTAACGTTAGTCTTTTTGCGTGACTCAACTTATTTTTCATTCCTTCCATTTTCTACCTCGCGGCCTTGCGAAAAAGCACTGCCGCTAAAGGTCATCGAGCATAACCTAACAGTCAATATATAGGTTGCGGTTAAGGCGAACTCATCACTTTTCACTTCATTCTCTCCCCTCTTCCAAACAGCTGATAAAGTCTCTCCTCTAACTTTCGGGCTAGGAGTTTTTGGAGATGAAATTATGCTCAAGTGAAGTGAGTTACTCTTTTTCATTCAGAGACGATTCATTCTCTTTTTTATTCTCACGAAGCTCTTCGCTTAATGGAGGGGGAATTGGTCGCTGGCGTCTGAGAGCGCGGGTTGACAGTTCAAGGCTTACTATCATGACAAGGACAAGTCCGAAAGTGATAACACCAATGAATGCCAGGATTCCTCCATAGAATGATAGAGTGGGGTTAAGGGTTCCTAGGCTGTACATCATAATGAGTCCAATAATGATCATGAGAATGGGGATGATGATGGTCCATCGACGGTACACCACTTGGACCTTCCGTTGCTGCGACAGCGTTAAGTCACCAAGTTTCAATGTTGGCCTGAGTTACTTATGGTTATCGATTAGATGAGGTCTTTGGTTCGGGGTTCAATGACAAATTCATTGAAGATAAGACCTGCCATGGTGCCAAGAATATTTACTAAAACTAATGGGAAGATGAGGGGTAATGAGAGCGCTAGCTGGGCGATGATGAAAAAGATCACAGATTCTGTAATAATTCCGATAAAGGCTGGAAGGGAGCGTAGAAGGGTGTTAAGAATGATGGTCAAGATCATTGAAACGAACATAGCAAATAATGAATCCTTGAACTCTATATTTATGACTCCGTTCGCGAAAGCGGGGACGAAAAGTAAAATGATACTGAATTCTGTGATCAAGGGAAAGATTTGGGTATAAGTTGCATGGAGAATAGCTACACTAATGAGTGCAGCACCAAAGCTAGTATAAGTTGTTAGCAGTATTCGTTCCTTATAATATTTCATAGATATTCCATCACGATGAAAGTCCTATCGCCGGTATCTTCGATAGCATGTATCGT
>CAYFXY010000054.1:12085-16492 GCA_964347205.1 uncultured archaeon | reverse complement strand
TTCTCTGCAGTTTTTCTCTTGCGAAATAACGATCCTGGATTTCATTGGTTTCCTGCAAGCAAGTATGTATCCACAAGGATATATCGGTATCGACTTATGTGTTGGGCAGGACATATATAAATCTATCGTATTCGATATATCCAAAATGATAATACGTCTGAGGTTTCCAAACTTGGATTGGCCTGCAACCACATAAGAGAAAAGAATTCATGCTCTGAAGTTTACGTGTCAAGGCTTTGGTGTGAGGGAAATGTAAATTACGACTTTTTTTTAACCTTGTGCAGTACCTCGATTAATGGATGTTAAATCAACGCACAAAGAGGAGGCAATTTAGGGTGGAAACGATTACTTGGGAGTTCAATTGCTTAATTACTTATTACCAGATTAGCTCTTTTCGAGGTTGCGTTTCCAATCTCGGACAATCTGGCGTTCACGATGGAAATGACCGAGTTCTCCGCCCCATTTCCCACCCACAATTCCACCAAGCGTTTCAAGCGCACCAAGGACGAGCCCGACGGCGATGCCGATCCATTCCCTGCCGAGGAGGAAGCCGAGGGTGCCAACCCAAAGGGCGGTGAAAGCAGTCCAGTAGCCAGCAAAGAAAAAGAACCATTGCCGCCGCGGTGGAGAGGCCGCAAGGTATGTAGGGTAGTTGATTTTAAGTGTGGGCAAATAGTAGATATCGCGAGTAATTCCATCGAGTCGAATGCCCAGAGCTTTGCCAGCAAGTAGACGGCCGAAGGGATAATAGAAGAAGATGATGCCCATGATGATGGCGAAGGGATATGCATAGACAAAGGTGATATCAATCCAGAAATTCCCCGTGAGCTGCAAATCAAAAAGTACAAGCCAAAGATAGTAAATGACCCCCAAGGTTCCTGCGAGAAACCAAAAAGTAAGCCATTTTAGAGAGTGGGGTTTCCCCAAACGGGCTTCATATAAGAGATTGCGGATGTCTGTGGCTTTCATAATACTGGCTCTATCCGGTTCAGGCTGACGTTTAATCTGACTGACAAGACGCCAAAAACGCTGGCGTGTTCCCTCATCCACTGCCTTGGGATTTGGTTTAATTTCGTCATAGAGTTGGTCCAGTTCTTCAAGCAAATTCATAGCATATGATTGTGTTGTGGAGATATTTGTTTGCTACGGAATCGGTTGGAGTAAACGCTAACTTTCGGTGCGTTTAAGATCCCGGGGTATTTGAAGGAAGTTTCACTATCAGGGGAAGAACGAGTCCGTAGATGGAGATGAGAATGAGAGGAGTGTGGAGGAAAAGCATCCAGAGCGTGTACCCTGGCATAATGAAAGCAGAAAGTATATTGAAACTGCCAATGAGGAGACCAGCAAGGCTGGTTACGCGCAGGAGGCGCAGATCAACTTGGGGGTAAAAGAGGGTGAGTAAGGCAATGATGAGTGGGGCGGTGGGGCAGAACATGACGCCAAAGTCAGAGGTAAGTAGTAAAAGGGGATTGAAATCGGGCAGTAAACTTGGTCCCACTGGAAACCAAAAAGCTAGTATGACAAAGGGGATGACCCAATAACGCCACAGGGGTAATTGCCGGAAGGTGTAATCGGTTTGTTGTTGGTAGGCTTCGATGAACCAAAAAATCCCCACAATGGCAATGATGACGAGATTTCCCGTGAGAATGGCGAATCCGTAGGTTGGTGTGGTAGCGATGTTCTGAGTGAAAGCGTGGAACAGGAATAAACTACCGAAATATCCGGCTAGGAGGCGACCAACTTTCTGGCCATACAAGATTAACAATACCAGAAGAACTAGCGTGAGAATATGGAGGAAAACACGCAAGGGAAGGGTATACAACGCTGCCGACGATAGGAGTACCTCCAAGACAACCGATGGGCGATCCCACGGCGCGGACGGAATGACGGTAAGAATCGGCAAAAAAGCGCCCAATATCAACAAGAGGTAGATAAAGGGATTCACCCATTTTCGCATAGAATCACCACACAAAATAACGACGCCTCATTCTTAGATGAGGTATTTGTATTCTTGGGAACTAACCAGGGCGGTTTTAGTAACAATCTGTGCAATTTTTGCCATGTTTTCGGACCCACTGGTGTCAAGGAGACCAGTCAACCGGTCGAGAACCTAGGGGTTATTTCCGCAAAGGCAGACGAGGTAAGTTGTTCTTGGGCGGGACCATTTGCTTTTATTACTGTGATTCCTTATGATTGATTGGAAAAAATAGGAGGCGTTAGTTGCGTCAACCGCTGTGCTCATGAAGTTGTTGGAGTCGGCGCCGTGGCGATATGAACAGGGCATCAACCTGCTCACCATGGGCATCGATTCGAAGATAAAGCAGCAAATTGCTGATGAATTCATCTCCCCATCTGATCAGGTTCTTGAAATTGGGAGTGGGACGGGCACGTTAGCCCTGCTGTGCGCCCGAAAGGGAGCTCAAGTGCTTGGAATTGATAGGTCCCCCGCAATGATTACTTTGGCTAAAGCCAAAGCAAAAGAAGAACACCTCTCGGAACAGGTACAATTTCGAGAAATGGACCTCACGGAAATTGACCAGTTTCCCAAAGCCTTTTTTGATGTGGTAGTAGCGACCTTGGTGTTTAGCGAATTATCGGACGTAGAACAAGTCTATGCCCTCCACGAAGCGTGGCGGCTTCTACGACCAAATGGACGCCTCATCATTGTCGATGAAGTCCGTCCCCGTTCAGCCCGGAAAATGCTCCCCTATTACGCGTTACGTGTTCCTCTCACCGCTTTCACCTTTCTACTGAGTCAAACCACAACCCACCGGGTGAAAAATTTAGAGGCCAAGCTCACAAAACTTGGATTTCAGATAACCGTGCAGAAACGCTATTTATTGGATTCCCTGACATTACTTGTCGCCACTAAAACCCCCCACCCACGCCTAACACGGGATTCACCGCTCCAGTTTCCAACCGTTCGCGTGGGATCACGGGCTAAATTTGTAGCCGAAACAATTTTTCGCTGGGTAGGCGTTTCCACCTCACCAGGACTTATCCGTGTGGGACTCCCTTCACCCAAAAGCCCAGTATTAGTCACATGTAATTATGATTTAACGGTCCGTCGGCTGCTCAAGACGCTTCGACAAGCAAACATAAATTGTTACGTGCTGGTAGCACCGACTAAGGGCATCAATGTCTGGTGTGCCGCCTGTGGCGGTGATTTCACCGCCCATTCCGTTATTGCAGTCATAAAGCTCAGTGGGATCACCGATTTAGTCCACCACCGAGACCTGATTCTGCCTCAACTAGCCGCGCCAGGCGTTGACCCGGACATCATTAAGCAGGAAACCGGATGGACAACCTGGTTTGGCCCTGTCCGCGCCAACGACATTCCCGACTACTTGCAAACAGGAATGCAAAAAACAGAGCAGATGCGCACCGTACGATTTCCGATTTCAAGCCGGTTAGAAATGGCAAGCCTCTATGCTATCATGATCTCTTTGTTAGCACTCCCCATCACTCTGATCTTCGCGCCTTTCAAGCTCCTGACAACTCTCGGTCTCGTTTGGATCCTCACCTGTGGAGCCTATCTGCTAGTCCCCTATTTGCCAAGTAAATCAGGCTTCGTGAAAACACTGGTATACGGGCTAGGTTCGGTAATAACACTAATCTTGATAGCGTTTTTCACGACAGGAAACATGTTGGGATACCCCTGGGAGCTTTTCGTTACAATTATTGTCGTGATCGTCTTAGGGGTAGATTTGAATGGAATGACCCCAATACTACCCAGCGACCTGGGCCACTTGTTCTTTAATCGGGGGCACTCACAAATGCCCTTCTTTACTGGAAAATATCCCCTCCAGCCTTACGGAAATATTACCCAAGACCTGAGACGGTGTAATGGATGTGGGATTTGTATCCAAGTGTGTCCGATGAACCTCTATGCACTCAATACTAGAACAGGGAAAGCAGATCTCCGACAGCCTGAAACCTGTATCAATTGTAATGCGTGTGTTAATCGCTGTCCGCAACAGTGTTTACAAATTGTCAAAATGTAAAGTTACAATCCTTAATCGGACGTTTAGGAGCGGTTTTTTGTCAGATTAAGTAATGATTAAATCGGTTACACACCTATTTGGGAGGGGGATTTGTGATGCCTCAAGTGGAACAAAGTAAGGAAACTCTTGTCAAAGTTAATGGTGTCGAACTATGTTATGATACCTTTGGGAAGCCGTCGGATTCACCGATGTTATTAATTATGGGTTTGGGTGCCCAAATGATCCGCTGGCCGGAAGAATTTTGCCAGCAAATGGCAGCCAAAGGATATTGGGTAATCCGGTTCGATAATCGCGATGTGGGCAGGTCCACAAAATTCGACAAGGCAGGAGATCCAAATGTTTTAGCGTTAATGCAGGCAGTAGTCCAAGGTGAACCGATTTCAGCCCCGTATACACTGAGAGA
>CAYFXY010000054.1:3262-12031 GCA_964347205.1 uncultured archaeon | reverse complement strand
TTGTTGGTATCTCGATGGGAGGAATGATTGCGCAAACCATTACTATTCATTATCCGAAACGTGTGCGCACGCTCACATCGATTATGTCGACGACCAGTAATCCGGACTTACCTCTGCCAGAACCCCAAGCAATGGCAGTATTGCAGCAAGTCCCACCTGCTACCCGAGCGGAAAATATAGAAAACGCCGTAAAGACCCAGCGAATTTTATCTGGATCCCATTATACCCTCGATAAAGCCTACATTCGAGAGTATGCCGGGCGAGCATTTGATCGCAGTTATTGCCCCATGGGAACCACGCGACAATTAGCGGCGATACTAGCGTCGGGAAGCCGTAAAGAAGCCTTGAAGGAAGTTCAAATTCCATCATTGGTCATTCATGGTGATGCAGATCCCCTAGTCACCATAGAGGGGGGCAAGGATACAGCGGCGGCGATTCCTGGAGCAAAATTGCTCATTATTGAAGGGATGGGCCATGACATCCCCATGGAAGTCGCTCCTCAAATCATTGACGCGATACGGCGCCACGCCGTCTAATACCGGGGACAAAGCTAGATTCTTCCTGGCGAAATTCAAGGCAATTATTGTCTTGTAAAGGATGTAGAGCACCTAATTCGGGTTGCAGAAAAAAAACCACAACGGTATCGAAATCTACGCCGAACCAGTTCGTAGTGGCTTGGGCAAATGGAAGCCATTCGGGCCCTGTACAGAAAAAGAAGTACAACTGAAAGCATTCACTGACCATTGGTATTGCAGGTTTATACGCTTTCAAAAAAGTAGTGTGTCAGGTGGCGTAAAAAGTAAGGTGAAAGGCATTCATTTGGGTGCTCAGGCCGTGAACCTGTCCTTGCAGAAGACTCTAGACTATGGGTCGTCGGGGTGGCTCTCCGAGCCAAAGGAAGCGGTGAGCGGTTTCCGTTATTGGGGGCTTCATGGTTAATTCGCGTTTATGCTTTTCCCATTCTTTTTCAGCTGTTGTACTAAGTTGGTATTTGGAATATTTGATGGTCATCTTGTCAGCGGAGATGTTGGTGATGAACTCTTGGGGAAGGAGAAGGTCAATATCCGGGCGTAGGCCAATGCGTTCAGAAAACTCTTCGAAAAATCCACCGCCGATGACAAACCAAGGACGGCTTTGGTTATCGAAGACAACATCGATGACATTGCCGATGTTGTTCTTATCGGAGTCGATGATACTTAATTTACAAATGTCAGAAAGCCGGGCTTCATCTTTGCCTAGTTCAATGGGTTTATCGAGCTTTTTGTAATCGACGTTGAGGTAAAGTTTGCCATCTTCAAAGCGATCAATGCTTCTGAGGGGAAAGAAGGGATCGATGTCGGGTCGAACCCCGATGGATTCGAGGAATTCTTCAATCCGGCTGCCTCCCATAACGATGCTTTTGAGATTCACTTTCCCGTCCTCATATTTGAAATGAAAGTCAATAATGCGACCAATTTCTTGGTTCTTGCGATCAAGGATAGGCTTGTTTTTCATTTCGGAAAATTTGGCATCTTTTACTGTAAACATGCGAGTACCCCAGAGTTCTTCTATTTTCCAAGCCATTCCTTAAAAGTTAACGGGGTGTTACAGAATCCAGCTATTTGCAGGACCAGCCTTTCAAATGTTAATCGGATTATGATGCAACCAACGTTTGAAACATCCCTCCAACAATGAATTAAAGCTTTTCAGTAGAGATTATTCTTCGGGTTCTGGTTTGCGGGGTTGTTGTTGAAGAGGCTGATGACGTCGGGCAACGAAGAGTTCGAAGACAAGATAGATGATGAGGAAGACAAGAACAACATAGCTGAAGACTAGGGTCTCCAAGCCGATGAGTAGGGAGAAAAATTGGATGTGCAGATTAATGAGTTCCCAGCCAAGGGCGATAACCGGGACAATGAAAAAGACCAAGAATCCCGCTTTTAGTTGACTGCGTAAAGTTCGACCAAGGGGGTCGACGGCCCAACGTTCGTGGTCAAAGATTCGTATAAGGTGCTTGATCCGGTTAAGGGAGGGTTTACCATGGATCCAGTGGCGTTCGATGGCGCGTCGTAAAAGGTTTTGCCGACGAATATCGGCATAGCAGATACACGAGCGCAGATAGAACCGGAAAAGGAGAATCAGCGAGATAGCTAACGTGGCGAAATTGATGAATTGGGGGAGGCTAATGAGAAAGAGTTGTCCGTAGATAGCCAAAAAGCCAAGAAGGGTAATGAGGGCCCAGTTAGTGAAAGAGTCCTTACGTAGCAGGATGCTATTTTTTTCAGCATTGATTCGTTCATAATATTCTTCGAGCCACTCGGGAGATTCGTCAGCCAAGGGGACCACCCGTTTTTGCATGTTATTTGTGCAATTACTGTAACATTGCGGTCTTGGCTTTTTATACGTTAAACCTGCCAAAGAAATGTTGGAACTCATGTACTCATTTAGGTAGGTGGACCAGATTTGCGTCTAAGGAGTAATTGGATGGATGGAATCGTGGCAGTAATTAGGAGAAGGATGGGTCCAAGTATCCATCCAGCCCACAAGAAGAGGGAAAGGATAGCAAGGGCATAGAGGAGGAGAAGTTGGCGGGGTTGGTTCTGCCAATCAGTGGAAAGGAAGCTCCGTAACGTTAGTCCGCCGAAAAGGAGAGGCAGCGCTGCAAAGATGAGTGTGATCGCGATTTGGAAATTTGCGGGCACTAAAAGTAGAGCAAGCCCCATTTGGTACAACAGGAAGATACCGCTCGCGAGGAATAAAAGACCCGTTAGGAGTCCACTCCAAGTTATTAGGTGCTTGGTGGAGCGCAGGTTAGGATAGCGCCAGAAAATGAGGCCCAACCCAATGATGAGGGAGAGAAGGACTGGAACAAGAAGGGTAACCAGAGATTGGCGATTCCAGAGATGGGTAGTGATTACAGTGAGGGGGACAGTAACCCATTCAGTGAAACTAAAGATTTCTTGGTAGCCAAAGGCAATAGCGAAATTGCCCGGCATATTGGGTTCATAATACGCCAGAAAATAACGTCCGGTGGTAGGCGCGACGAGATCGAGGTCATAGAGCTGGTAAAAGGACGTGGGGGTAAAGCCTTCATATTCGGGGTGAGGAGTGGATGGTTCAAGAATCATTACTTGAGCGCCGCTCGGAATTTCGAGGTAATCAGGGGCGGTGCTCAGATTGGTCAAACCATTACCCATGAGCGCCAGGCGGGGGCGGAACCCCAGATTGCCATCGGGAACAGTGACCAACAGCATAAGACGGATGTGTTCACCAGCCGGCATGTCAAAGTAGAAATAGTGGGGTTCAGCGGCTTCATGGATAAGCGAGTAGATTACCCACGATTTGATGGGATTCTCGATGGGCACAGCCTCATCAAGAGAATGCCCTCCTTCCATGAATAGGGGAACATGGGCAGCTGTAGTTTGAATGAAGGCAAAGGCGACAATAAATCCGAGAATAATGATGAGTCCACGTTTTCGCATAGTTCTCAGAAGATGCTATTAGGCTTTATTTACTCGTTGGATTTCCTAAAAGAATGCGTGATTATGGCTCCTTTTTGATACTTTTTGATGGGAACCGATTCTCCTCTGGAGCAACTGGTGACCGGTAGATTTCTGGATGAAATTTGTACCTGGGGTTTTCAGCAGTCAGGTGTTTAGGTGAGCCTTGTGCTTAGCGCTGGGCTAGCCCGATAATGTTACCATCGGGATCGATTAGTGCAGCTAAGACGTCACCCCATGGCTTTTTAGTTGGGGCATATTTGACTTGCGCCCCCAATTGTTTCAACCGGTTGAAGGTTCCTTCGATATCATCGACGCGAAACCACAAGGACACTGCCCCAGGATACTCTGAAGGAGGCTCATCGACTTGATCAAAACCGAAGTACGTTTCTGCTATTTGGAACCCAATGTGATTATCTACGTGTGGTTGAGAAGGACCAAGTTGTAATCCCTCCTGATAAAATTGGGCTAATTCGGTCATCCGTGAAGTGTTAATAATCACGGTATCAAGGCGAGTTTTGGGATCAGGACTAGTCTTACTCATTTTCTTCACTTCAGGAAATTGTCGATTACTGAATGGCACTCTCTTCTATTGAGGGTGTTTAATAAAGGTCCCTTTCCGGTACTCGTTGAAGGCTACACTGAGCTCCTCTTGGGTGTTCATGACAATTGGTCCATACCAGGCGACCGGTTCTCCGATGGGTTTACCAGAGATTAAGAGAAATCGTAGGGATGACTTTTCAGTCTGAATTGCGACGGTATCACCGTCCCCGAAGTGGACCAGGTGGCGGGGACCGATTAGTTGGGTGTGCTTAGGATAGAAATGTCCTTGGCCTTCAATAATATAGGCAAAGACATTATGGTCTTCTGGAATATGGTGTTGAAATGTGGTGTTAGCAGGGATAGTGACATCAAAATATTCGGGTTCAGTGATAATGTCCTGAACTGGACCACGCGTGCCCTGGATTTCACCACTAAGGATTTTGATCTGAACCTGACTAGCCAAAGTGATAGTAGGAATCTGGTCGCGTGTAATTCCGCGATAGCGAGGATCCATCATTTTATGGGAAGCAGGTAAATTGGCCCAGAGCTGAAACCCACCCATCAGCCCATTGGATCGTTGAGGCATTTCTTGGTGGATGATACCACTACCAGCAGTCATCCACTGCACATCCCCTGCTTGAATAACCCCTCCATTGCCTAGACTATCTTCGTGTTTCACAGCCCCATGGAGCATGTAGGTAATGGTTTCAATTCCACGGTGAGGATGCCAAGGGAAGCCAGCCAAATAATCACGGGGATTGTCTGAATGAAAGTCATCTAATAGTAAGAACGGGTCCATGCGAGGAACCTCATGAAACCCGAACACCCGATGAAGGCGGACTCCAGCACCTTCCATAGTGGGGCGGCTAGCCCAGATTTGCTTAATCTTTCGAAGTGTTTCCATGCCAACTCCTCCATGACATTTAAGGGGAAAGGCGTTGCTTTTCTGAGATAAACCCGTACAAGAGCTATTTTGAAGCTTATGGAATTACGAAGTGAAGGAAATGCGCGTTCTCTTTGTGGAACCCCCAAAAGATTTCTGGTTCATTATGGGCAGGTACCGCCCACCCCCCTTTGGTCTACTCTGTTTAGCTGGCTATTTAGCTGCAAATCTTGAGGCAGTGGATGTCGAAGTCGTTGACTGCCAAGCAGAACAGCTCCTTTGGAACGACTTAGAAAACCGAATCGCACAGTTTAAACCAGACCTCGTCTGTCCCAGTGCGTTAACGACGGCTAATACCTATCTAGTTGCACGAACCGTCCAGTTAGCAAAGAAGGTTGACCCTGAAATTGCTACCGTAGTAGGAGGCGTACATTTCTCTGTTCTAGCTGAGGAAAGTCTTGCGAAATACCCGGAGCTAGATATTGTCGTGCGGGGGGAAGGCGAACAAACGCTTTTGGAACTTGTCCAAGCATTAGAGTCTGGGCAATCTCTCGAATTTGTAAACGGGCTAACCTATCGTGATGGGGGTAAGATCGTGCACACACCCGATCGAAAGCTGATCCCAGATCTGAATATGCTCCCTTATCCAGGATATCATTTCGTGCGGGACCACATGAAAAAATATCATTTCGTCATGATGGCGGGCAAAAACAACCCGTATGCTTTGATTGAGGCCTCCCGAGGGTGTGACCATAAATGCACCTTCTGTACCCAGTGGAAGTATTGGGGACGATGTCGTCGGAAAACCCCCGAACGAGTGGCTGATGAATTTGAATACGTGTATCAAAAATTTGGCAGCCGATTCCTGTGGCTCACAGACGATAATCTAGGGCTCGGAAAATGGATGGATCAATTCTGTGACGAACTGCTCAATCGAGACTTCGGGGATGATTTGCTCTGGTTCATGCAAGTACGAGCTGATGACATCATCAAAGACCAGCACCTATTATCGAAAATGCGGAAATCGGGCTTACATTGGGCAATGGCCGGGGTGGAAACATATGATCCCAAGACTCTCAAAAAATATCGCAAAGGGCTCGATCCCTCCATGGCAAAACAAGCAATGGAACTTTTGAAAGCCAATGGCATCATGTCTCAAACCACCGCAATCATTGGCGAACGAAGCGACACTCATGAATCCATTGAAGCCTTTCGGCAATGGATTGACGATGTAGATCCTGACATCGCCATCTTCATGATTTTAACACCGTATCCAGGAACCGAATTATACAAGAAAGCGAAACATGAGGGATGGATCGAGGATGACAATTGGGCCAATTATGATATGGTGCATGCCATCATGCCAACCGAGCATCTTTCACGGCGGGAAGTCCAACGCGAATTGTACCAATGTTATCGCCATTTCTTTGGATCCTGGAAACGTCGCATTACAGGATTATTTTCCTCCAATAAAGTCAAACGGACATGCTATCGGTACATGCTCCGACAGGGTGTAATTATGGCTCTCAAAGATTTGGTCTTAGCGCTGAAACCTTAACCCCAAATGATATTCACGAAGCCATTGTCTATTGTGAGTGAAAAGAAAAGGAGGAAGGCTTGCGACCAGCCCTCTGGAGACAATTATTCTCCGCGATAGATTTTAATAGCATCTTCGACGGTGACGGCGGGAATAACTTTGAAGGTGGCGTGACCCACATAAGGAGTCAGCGCTTTAAACATGGCGACTTCATCGGGAGCCTCATAGAGACCCATCACCTTGTGTTGTCCATAAAGCACGGCTTCACCAAGTGTCTTGATTTCCGAAGGCATGGGATTGTCAAGGCGGATTTGAATCACTTCTTTTGTGTTTTCAATCGCCCATTTAATTATCACAACTAACAGCATTAATCTTAAGCTCCATAGATTCCTATCGGATATATCCGTTGGTCCTATGTTGGGCGATGCTTTGCCTTAAGTGATTCGCGTGATAAACCCTGGGAAGGGTCGAGTGGTTCCTCATTTATATGGCATTATTGACAGAGGAGAGCGCAACAATCGATGTGGTTATTGAGTAGCGATGCGATCTGTGAAAGCACAATCTGTGACCCAATATATTTTGCACAAACAACATCTACTAGAGAGCGCAAGGAGTGACAAGATTGGAGATGTGGTGAATGATATTCTGGCCTTGCATGCTACCAGTGCCACCACCCCCTATCTTTCCTTATTTGCTCGCATGAAGAACTTCCGCTGCAGTGATTTCGACCGAGAATTTCACAGTAAACGAAACTTGATTCGATTGGAGCTCATGCGAGGCACCCTGTTCATTACGACGACCGCTTTAGCCCCGCTCTTATTTCAAGCTACGAAACTTCCCGACTCACGGATTTCGGAATGGATTCAACAATGGGGCATTCCAGGTTCGGAATATCAGCGATTGCAAGAATACATCTTTGAGGCGTTAAAAGAAGGAGGGAAGCCTCTGTCGGCAATTAAACGAACAATCCCACCGGGAATGGTTCGCACCCTCGAAAGGCAGATTGGGAAAAATGTCTCCCGCTTAACGAATGTGAATCTTGTCTTAACTGCCTTGATGCGTCGCGGTCGCGTGTTTAGTGAAAAATTTTCTGAACCGATTTTGACCCGTTATGCCAACCGCTATGGACTGGTACGCGAGGCCTATCCCCAGCTTCGTCTCGATGAGGACATTCCCACCGAAGCCCAGCTACAATTAATTAAACAGTATATTGGAGCATTTGGCCCAGTCTGCACAAATGATATTGCGTGGTGGACTGGCTTCACCAAAACGATCACCCAAGCCACGCTCGAAGCCTACCAGTCAGAGCTACGGACCCTACGAATAAAGAAACTACCAGACGACTATTTTATGTTAGAAAGCGATTATACAACGTTTAAAAAAACCAAACTTCCACGTAAAAGTGGTGCGCTTTTACTCCCCTATGAAGATCCCTATACCAAAGGCTATAAAATACGCACCCGGCTCATTAGCCCCGCTTATGAAGACCGCGCTTATATTGGCGGCGAGGTTCGACCCACAGTCCTGTTCAATGGCAAAATTATCGGTGTGTGGAATCGAGTCTTTGATGAACAACAAGCTGTATTCACGATCCAGTTGTTCGAACGTTTAAGCAAAAAGGACCAAACGACTCTCATTCACCAAGCGAATGCTTTGGGTGCGATGATGAATCGAAAAAACTTGAACGTTGAAATCAAGACACACTGAACAGGACGCGGATGCCTTTACGTGCTACGTGGGTGCATAGTAGCAGCGTTTGGGCGAGTCCACTTTTCCATCTTTTTTCAACGTTTTCATCGCGTTCGATACCACATCTTTGGGTAAGCCTGTAAGATCAGCAATTTCTCCGGGTCGTAAAGGTTTACCCGCTTTTTTCATCGCATTCAAAATCGTATCTTCATCACTCATAATTTTCACCTGCACTTGAAGTGGTGCATTGCCTCCCAGAGTTATTTTCATAGGAGCATAAAAGACCCACTGTTACCAATTGGCGCTTGAATTTACGAGAAAGAAAGTCAAAAGCTGACATGGTGCCGAATTAGATCAACAACATCTATTAGCCCAGTTACCAGCAACTACTATCTTGGAGGGTATATGCGATATTCTCAGGGCATCCGAACTATTCAAGATGATGCCCATAGTAGGTCATCATATTCACTTCAACACCAGCAAGCTTCAGATACATCCACAGCTGCATCTTATGCATAGCCAAGTGAGTAATAAATTCCGGCATGTAATTTGCCCAGCTTCTCATTGGACCAGACTCATAGAAGGGTTTGAGAGTCTTGGCAAAAAATTCCTCGTCCGGCATTTTCGTAAACCGCTCC
>CAYFXY010000054.1:0-3252 GCA_964347205.1 uncultured archaeon | reverse complement strand
TCAGTACCCTCATCAAATGTAGCGACTAAATCCGTAATCTTTTTACAAGTGAGCTCCTTTTCGCGTTTCTGCGCTTGCTCAGGCGTCGCGATTTCTCCAACGTAGATATTGGGATCCATATGAGGAATTTGCACAAGATGATTCGCCAGTTCGCCTAAAGTTCGCAAACCCGACTTGGGCGTGTAGGCGAAATCCGTGTCCTGGATAGCTGCAAGCACCACCCGCGCCTGTTTGGCCTCCCGTTCAAAAACATCCAAGAGCACATCAACAATCCGTGTCATCTCAGAAATCCTCCATGCATTAGCACTGTACACCATTAAAAAAATACCTTTGGGGCGCTACTTGACTTTGGCTTTGAGTTCGTCAACTAGCCTTTGACACAAACTAAATACCTTCTTTGCCCGTTCTGTTGCATCCGTGGCATCCTCTTTACTCATAATCTCATCAGGTGGCAGGAGAGTGTCTTCATCTCCATAAAGGCTTGGTTCTCTTTTCTTAAAAAGAAGCTTTGAGGATTCACGTAAAAAATCGATCTCATCTCGAAACCAATCGGGGAATCGATTTGTTATCTTCGGAAAGATATCTGAAATTTCATGGATTTTCGGATACTCAATTCCCACGGCATTTAATACCGCCTTCAAGGAGATTTCGACACATTCCTGACTCAATCTAACCGCATAAGCATAATTCTTATCCTCTTCAGCGTCCAAGGCATCCTCTAATCTAGCCTTGGATTGACGGAGAAAAGATTGAGCTATCTTAAGAGATTTCAATTTTCTCACCAAATTTATAGTCTGGCTTAAGATCCCAATACCAGTGGGTTTTGTCTAAGAACACGCGGATTGCCCCTTGTTTCAACAGTTTCGCTTTCAATTCTAATAATAGACACTCTAAAAAGAGATCTGTATCATAGATGATGATTGCATCTTCGGTCATGTCAAGAAAGAGTCTAGGAAGTGCCTTTGCTTCGCTTGGTCGCAGGGGGAAGAAGCTCAGTGTCGTAAATATTGCATGACCTTGTAGCCAATCAATCTCTTCTTGTACTGCGTCTTCTACACATAACATCCGTTCTATCCGTTTTCCCATACTCCCCTTGAACTCATCAGATATGAGGAGGAGGTCGAGGTCACTTACGTTTTGGGCCTGCCCTCTAGCCACTGACCCAAAGATGGCAAAAGATTGGATATCGAACATCTTTGAGGTCTGCTCAAAGGTATTAAGAATAAGCTGCAGATATCTTTCCTGTTTTATAGCAGCTAGATTTTTCACTGTCTCAGTGGTTAAGAGCATCAATGTGGCTGGGTCGATGAGCCGATAGACCCGTGGTTTCGTCCGTTCAAACACGCTTAAAATTCTTTTGGAGTGAAGCTTACTAAAGGCAACGTTCAACTTCCCTGCATCGATTTTCAATAAAGCCTGTGCCTGAGAAAATGAGAAGCAATTCGTTTCAAACCCTTGAATGAGGTGGGAGTAGATCTCGCCCAGCCATTTGGGAATCCACAATGAACGTCACCTAAACGATTAGTTAAGGTAAATGATTTATTAATTTTACCCAGTGAAGCCAGTGACTGCTGGTATGGGATTACACACCAAGTAGTGGCGGCAACATGTGAAGGAGCCACCTATTTCAAATCGTTTTTTTAAAAGAGAATAATTGAAAAACCCATAATCACATTTTTGCGTGTTTCATTGTTCACATCTTGAATTGCATGAAATACAGCGTGCCTGCTTTGCTTCATGTTTGAAGGCACTCAGCAGTATGTCTACAATCGACGGCATGTTCACAAGTCTCTGGGCACCATTGAATCAAATGGGATAATAACGTTCACCTGACAAATCAGGAGTTCGTGAATTGCCTACACTTAAACCCGTTTATTTCATTAGAACCGTATGCCTAAGCCTTCGCTTCTGTTTGTCTATAACGCCGACAGTGGGAAACTCAATGCACTGAAAGATGCTATTCACAAAGTCGTAAAGCCCTCCACCTATCCCTGCAGCCTGTGTGCTGTCACTTACGGTAGCCTAGGCATGAAAAAAGAGTGGAAGACCTTTGTAAATGGATTAGACATTCCAGTAGAATTTCTCCATCGCGATGAATTTTGTGCTAAGTATGAATGCAGTAATGTCACATATCCTGTGGCGTTTGTAATGAACAATGGCAAACGAACCGAGTTCATTTCCACCGAGGAAATGAATGCCACAAACACATTGGAAGATCTGGTTAATCTCGTTAATACGAAGCTCAACATGTAGTTGTGCCAGAATTGGTGTTTGATTTTTTGCTTCGTAAATCAGAGCCTTTCTTTGAATAAGCGATACCAACGAGCGCAACTGAAAATTCAGGCCAAGAACACGTAAATGTCAGAAAAGTAAGAACCGGCTAATGTACTCACGATACCAACTCCAGTTCAGGATCCGCAGAGTGCCACATCGGATCGACGATGACCAGATATTCCAGATTCTTGTCACCAGTATTTACTACATGCTGAGTAGCGTTGGGTGGCACATAAATCGCATCTCCTACCTTGACTTCTACGGCTTCCTCATCGACGACAAGCTTACCTTGACCTTTGAGAATAAAATACACCTCCGAAGAAGTCTTCAACCGATGCGATTTCGTCGATTGATTGACTTGCACCAGACCATACGCAAGGCTATACCGAATTTTTAACTCCATGGTTTCACGGGCAGGATGCAACAGCTCCCGAATCCGAGCACCATCAGGGGCAATTATTTCACGCTGACTACTAATACTCCGAATTAGCATGGATACATAAAAGGAAGGAAGCATTACAAATTCCTTCTCCCCCTAGTATAATGCCCAATAGCGACTGGATTCCAGAACCTGATGGAGATCCAAAAAGTTTCGCACTGTAGTTCGAAATAATTCTGAACCGCCTAGATCAAAACGAATGTACACCCCCAAAGAAGATGCTTTTTTTGTAAATGAGAGGAGCATTAAAGAAGACAGTTACGCCTTTAGAAGATCACTCTTGAACACGTGGCTTTGGTAGGTGAGTAGGTCTCGGTTAGATATTGTCACTTTTAGAATCTCCATTTTTTATGATAGGTGATATTTATGTCGGAAAGTTTCTCTTCGATTCCCATCTCCACAGACCTTGGAGCAAGACTAAAGGTGTTATTTTCTATTGACAGGACACCAAAGACTTTGGGCGAGTTTGGAGAATTGCTCCAAGAATGTCTTCTAAAGCGTATGCAAATGCCCGAGGTGGAAGCATATTTCCAGGCAGT
>CAYFXY010000053.1:14505-16943 GCA_964347205.1 uncultured archaeon | reverse complement strand
GCTGTGGTTGACCGGATTCTTCGCCAAATAAGCGCACCGGGAGCGTAAATTTTGTGTTCTCCGAACGTGGACGAGCAGTCCTCCTCATGGGTATTTTTATTCTCGTCGCAGGGTTCGCGTTCACAAACTATGTTCTAACCATTCTGGGGATTTTTCTCATCGTGGGATCCGTGGCGAGTTCCCCCTTTTTTCAGCTCACAATGCCAGTCGAAACCCTTGCAGTAACCCGACAAATAGATAAACGAAACATCTTTCAAGACGACTTCATCCACGTAAAATTAATTGTAAAGAACACAGGGGCTCACCGAATCGATTCGGTAGACGTCTTTGATGTATATCCAGAAATTTTCCAACTAGTGTTGGGAAAAAACCAAATCCGTACTCGAATAGATCCTAATCAAGAGGTGAAATTTTCCTACATTCTTCAAGCCCCACTCCGAGGGAAATTTACCTTTGGGCCCACAAAGTTTCAAATCTACGACCGATTGGAATTTCGGTTTGAGGAGATGTCCGGAGAAAATTACGAAACCCTATTGATTTATCCGAATGTTGAAGAGGTCCGAATCATGGAAAGCCTTGCAAAAAAGCGAAGGCTTGGTCACATGTTTGGGATTCATAAAACGCGTCAGATGAGCCTTGGGACCGATTTTACAGGTATTCGGAAATACGAGGTAGGCGACGAGTATCGTCGGATTGACTGGAAATCATCAGCCCGATTACAAAAACTTATGATGCGACAATATGAAACTGAACGAAACATACGAATCTTTGTTATCATTGATACAGGGGCCACAATGGCAGCAGGCCGTCCTGAAAATAGCAAGTTAGAAGCCGCTATTCGAGCAGCATTAATGCTGGCAAAAACAGCCATGGAACGGAAAGATCATGTTGGTCTCCTTAATTGGTCAACCAAACACCAAGCATTCCTTAAACCTGGTTTAGGTGATGCACATTATCATCGAATGCTCGATCAACTCGCGGAAATTGATGCCGGGGGTGAATTTGACTTAACAACCGCGGTGGAATATCTTGCACCTAGAATAACTCAACAAAGTTTCTTCATAATATTAACAGATCTTGAATCGAACCGTAAACGGCTTGAAAAAGGAATCAAACTCATTCGTGGATACAAACATAATGCGTTAATTATCAGACCTTTTGGACCTTGGTTTGAGATTGAGGAAATCTATCTATCACCAGTTGAACGCGCTATCGGAGAAGCAATTGTGCACAAACTTCTCACAGAACAATCAGCACTAGCCAAAAGCTTTCAACGTGTTGGGGTTTCAATCATCCCCGTAGGACCAGGTGACTTTCTACCCACACTTCTAAGTGAGTATCTTAAAGCCAAAAAACGGAGCGTTGCTGTGTTTTAATGGAGAGCAAAGAGGAGACGATGAAAAAATGACGCGAACCATTCTCTGGGTGTTACGGGGAATCGCAGTCATGGTATTCATTGTCTTTGCAGCGAGTATTCTTCTAAACTTAGATCCAGTAGTCTGGCGGTTAGAAGGATCTGCAGGCGTCTTAACTGCGTTGTTAGAATTTGCTGTGGAGCTTCGGAATGGGATTTCTTTTCTAGCGAGTCTCTTTGTGGGTCTTGCTGCATATGTTAGTGCGTTTATTGGATCCTATTTTACTGCTCAACCCCCAGAGACTCTCTTTCCTTATTATGAATATACAATAGGTGCTTATTTTCAAGCGTTTGGATTCACCATGACCCGAGCACCCATTGAGATTGGATTTGCATTGGTTGTGAGCCTATATTTCCTTAGTTTTTGGATTCTATTGATAATCGGGTTAATGGCTGGGATACTTTCGTTTCTTCGTATTAGTGGACGATTGGCTTCTCTTTGTTTTTTGACGATGATAGGGTTAGCTGTGTTGGGTGCAGGAGGAAGTGCGTTAAATATTCCTGGTGGAACCAATGGGTACTTCCTTGCTTTGCAAAGTGCGGCTCCACCGAATCCCAATTTCTTTTTCTTTCTAGCTTCACCGATTTTCTTTGTCGCCCTTCTAAGCTTCATCTACTTGGAGGCATCTTACCAAGTAGTGTATTTCCACTCACTCCTTGAACCCCCGGCAATTCGTGAAGAACAGCTTCGAAAACAGATTCAAAAGTTGGAAGTAGACGCGCAAAGTCAAGTGCCCATTCGGACCAAAGACATTCCGGTACCCAAAGCTTTGCAGCGCATGCTCGGTTCAGATGCTTTTAGATTAATGCGACAAGTCATTGAACGTAAATTACTCCGTCGAGAATGGCTTGTGGAATTAAAAGATGCTCACGAAGTTCGCCGATTAAATACCTTTGTTACCCGATTACGCCGCGAAGATCCTGAAGCTCGAGGCCGACCAGGATGCGCTCCTCGACCAGCTCGGGAGCCCGTGACCGCCGGCTCCCGGGGAGCGGCCGTGCGGGTCGTGGTCGCCGAGGACGA
>CAYFXY010000053.1:0-14495 GCA_964347205.1 uncultured archaeon | reverse complement strand
CATTAACAGCACGCGCATCTACACCCTCACTTTCACGCATGACAGCATTATCAATTGGCTCGTCTATTGTTCGTTTTGTGTTCGTTATTCTTATCGCATATATTTGTGTCCATCCCGCAGTCTTACTTGGGCTACTTAACGCACCGTTGATAATTGTTGAATCAGTTGAATTATTGATGTTGCCTGAGAAAATAATCTTGTTTCTTGTACCCTTATCTCTTCTCTTTCCTCTTGTTGCAACTATTATTGGCTATCTTCGGCAACGTCGTGCGCGATCAGCAGAACTACCTACACCGACAGCGTCACAATAGCACGTGAGGTAGAACTTTCAGCCAGAATCACGCGTACACGACTGATTTTTGGGTAATCCGCTTTCAAGTCCTCGATTAACTGTTGGCACAATAATCTAGCAATTTCCTCAGCGGTCGTTTCAACCAAATCAAGGAGTGTCACATCCTTTGAAGGAAAAGAATACGTTCCATTCGGAGTTGTCACTTGAGTTTGTGACTTCTGTTGGTTAATAGTAATTACTTGCGATTTTGTGGGTAAAAGAATTTGATGATCCCATTGGTTGCACAAATGTCGTAGTCGTTGTTTAAGCACCCTAAAATCAATAACCATTCCGTGAGATGATACTTCTCCATTGATGGACACTGTTACCTGATAATTATGACCATGAAGCCGTTCACAGGTTCCTCCTTCACTAACAAAATGAGCAGCAGCAAAATTTATTCCTGAAACCTCAACAGCAACCTGTTTTTGCATTCTAATTACCCACTACTATATCTGCGCTAGAGTAGAAAAAGAATAGGAAAAAGAGGAATAGGGCGTCCGCAACCGCGGACGCAAATTTACATCATGCCTGGAGGCATGCCGCCCATACCTGGAGGCATACCGCCCATGCCCGGAGGCGCTCCACCAGGTCCACCGGGCGGAGCAGGACTTCGTTTGGAGGCAATTACATCATCGATTCGAAGAATGAGTGATGCCGCTTCGGCTGCGGACCGAATTGCATGGGTCTTGACGCGAAGTGGCTCTAACACACCTTGTTTAAGCATATCTTTCGCCTTACCAGAAAGGATGTCAACACCCATAGTATTCTTGCCTGCGCCGTGTTCTGAACGCAAGGCAACGATTACATCAATGGGATCATGACCAGCGTTTTCGGCAAGTGTTTTTGGAATGATTTCCATCGCGTCAGCAAATTTGTTTACTGCAATTTGTTCTCGACCCTTGAGAGAGGAAGCATATTCCCGAAGTTGTGATGCAACTTCAATTTCAGGTGCACCTCCACCGGCAACTACTTTGCCGTCTTCTACTGCATCGCGTACAACTGAAACTGCATCATGAAAAGCTCGTTCAGCTTCATCAACTACACGTTCCGTGCCACCACGAATAAGTACGCTTACGGTTTTGGGATCTTTGCAGTCCTCGACAAACACCATTTTGTCATCGCCAACCTTGCGCTCTTCAACGAGCCCACAAAGGCCGAGGTCTTCTTTCGTGAGGTGATCAATCGAGGATATAACTCGCCCACCGGTAGCACGAGCAAGGGCTTCCATGTCGCTCTTTTTAATTCGACGACCCGCAAGGATGTTTTCCTTGGCTAAATAGTGTTGAACTTTGTCGTCAATACCCTTTTGAGCAAAGACGACATTCGCTCCGATGGCTTTTATTTTCTCAGAGATGCTTTTCAGCATTCGTTGTTCTTCATCGAGAAATGCTTTCATTTGTTCAGGATCAGTAATACGGATTTCTGCATCAATCTCAGTTTTTTCAACTTCCATTGAAGCATTAAGAAGTGCAATTTTTGCGTTGGATACACGACGTGGCATTTCCGAATGCACGATTTCTTTATCGATAATAACCCCACGAACTAACTGGGTATCACGAATTGACCCGCCTTCTTTCTTTTCAACCTTAATGTGGTCGATGTCGGCTACAATTTCGTTAGGGGTCTCAACAGTGATTTGGAGCACCGCATCAACCGCGATTGGAGCTAGAAATTCCTTAGCTTCAGCAACGAGTTTACTTGCCATTGAGGTCATACAGACCTTTAGTAGTTTATCACGATCTGTCAATTTGCAATCGACAGACATGTTGTTGAGAATTTCACTGGCCTTATCAACAGCTTTTCGAATGCCTGAGATTATTACGGTTGGGTGGACGCCTGATGTGATGAGTCCTTGTGATTGCTTGAGATATTCCCCACACAGGACCACTGCAGTAGTGGTTCCATCACCGGTTTCTGAATCTTGGGCTTTAGCGACTTGAACAAGCATTTTAGCAGCAGGATGCTGAACTTCAATCTCGTCAAGGATAGTTGCACCATCATTGGTGATTGTAACATCACCTAGGCTGTCAACCAGCATTTTATCCTGACCACGCGGACCCAGAGATGTGCGAACTGCATCAGCTAGTGCTCGCACTGCCATAATGTTATTCTCGCGAGCATCACGACCTCGGGCGCGTTCTGTTCCTTCTTTGAGTATTAGTACCGGCACGCCTTGCATTTGTGCCATCATAGGGTTCCTCCTTAGTTTTAGTTGGTTTATCTAGTAGGATGAACTGCAGGGCAATCCTTGCACTTCAATAAAAGTTTTACGCCATATCAGGAGGTACGAGCTAACAGGGAAAGTTAGAATTCAGTGAGAGGAGTGTAGTCCCATTGGGGAAATATAGTATGCAACATACTCACAATACCTCGTGATAAAAAGACAGTTTCCATGACAAAGGCCATAAAGAGGATTTCAATCCAAGCTTTCGCAACTATACCAAGGGCGATGATCAATGCTATGTCCGCAGGCATTCCAGTCGTAAAGGGAACAACGAAGATGAAGATAGCAATTGTGAATACACATTCAGGTACATAACCGAGAATGATAGAGAGAAAAGGCCGTTTAAGTTTATGCTGCACATATCCTGAAGTCAATCCCGCCATTGCTTTTCCAACAGGAAGCCCAATAAGCCCAACGATACCTAAAGTTCCCCAGATATATCCAAAGGCAATACCAGGATAAATACCTACAATGGCACCAGTTATTGCACCAAGGAGCGCCCCACCCGGAATGGCAACAAGAAAGGTGCCGAGATGACTTAAATCGAGGGAGATTTGAGTAATACCAAAATGAGCCAAGTTTATGGTGATAATTGAAACAGCTGTCCCTAAAGCAGCCATTATAGCGACATAAACAATGGTTTTAGTATTGTATCCCTGTGCACCTTTAGGAATGGACACGGATGAACCTCCTTTAGGGGAGAGGCGAATTGAGATGTTCAGATATTTAAGGGTAGCTACTCATTCATGAGTAAGACCCGGGAGTAGTTGTGGAGAAAGCTATTTCTGTTTGGGGTTTACGAACAGTGGTGAGGTTGTTATAGTGCCTGAGTTCCGCCATTCCTTTTTACCAACAGCGAGCAAGCAAGAAACCGAAATGCTAGCAGCACTTGGCATCAAAAATATTGAAGCGTTGTTCGAAGACATTCCATCAAAGTTTCAATTGAAAAAGAAGTTGAAAATTCCAAGCGGACGCTCCGAAACAGAAGTCTGTCAAACCGTATCCAATATTCTTGCACAAAACTGGAATCCTCAAACGGGACTAAGCTTCTTGGGTGGAGGAGTATGGTCCCACCTGATTCCGGAGGCTGTAAAAGCCATCGCGAATCGAACCGAGTTTCTCACCGCCTATACTCCATATCAAGCGGAAATTAGTCAAGGTATTCTTCAGGTTCTTTTTGAATATCAAAGTTTAATCGCCGAATTAGTAGATCTGCCGATAGTAAATGCATCGATGTATGATTGGGCAAGTGCCCTTGGTGAAGCCGCACTCATGACACGCCGCGTTACGAAACGTGAGACCTTTCTCGTCCCTTCGCTTATTTCCCCCAGTCATCGTATGGTATTAGAAACATATACTCAACCGGCAGGAATCCGGATAGAAGAGATTGGTTATGACTCCCATACAGGACAGCTCAATCTAGAGCAATTAAAAACCATGGTTGATGCCGATACTGCGGGCGTGTATTTTGAAAACCCCACATATCTTGGTTTTCTCGAAAGTGGAGTTCAAGCAATTGCTGATATAACCCATGAAGCAGGCGCGCTTTTAGTCGTAGGTGTGGATCCCATTTCTCTAGGAGTAATCCGACCTCCAGGTGATTATGACGCAGATATTGTCATCGGAGAAGGACAACCACTTGGCAATTCAGTGAATATGGGTGGACCATTGCTGGGTATATTTGCAAGTCGCGATGACAGAAAGTTGATGCGGCAACTTCCAGGGCGTATAATCGGATTGACGACATCAATTGATTCAGCACAGAGAGGCTTTGTCATGACAATCCAAGCCCGAGAACAACATATTCGGAGAGAAAAAGCAACATCAAATATCTGTTCTAACCAAGCTCACTCGGCGATAACTGCAGCAGTATATCTATCCCTTCTTGGTCCAAAAGGTCTGGTTGAATTGGGAGAATCGCTTCTTCAACTCCGCCATTATGCAGAACGACAACTTACGGAGATTGAAGGGTTAAAGGCACCATTGTTTGAAGCCTCACACTTCAAAGAATTTGTTGTTTCAATAGATCACAAAGAAGCAGGAACCCACTCCGAATTGATGATACGACCTGTACTCGAACATATCCAAAATTGCGGAATATTAGCAGGGATTCCGTTAGACCAGAGTTTCCCAGAATTAGGACAATCCGCATTGATTTGTGTTACCGAGGCTCATACACAAGACACCATTGACCAACTCGCTTCAGCCTATCAAAAAGCCATGGAGGGAGGCCAATGAAGTTTCATCAAGCACAGTGGGAAGAGGCATTAATTTTCGAGCGTTCCAAAGCGGGATCAGTAGGTTATTCACTTCCCGCTGTAAGTAAGGCGATTCAAAAAGCCCTACCAAAACCCAGCTTAACATTACCGAAAAACTTGCGACGAGATGCGCCCCCCTTGCTTCCCGAACTCTCAGAGCCCGAAGTGATGCAACATTTTATTCGGCTGTCTCAAATGAATTATTGCGTCGACTTGGGGCTTTATCCACTAGGCAGCTGTACGATGAAATATAATCCCCCCATGAATGAAAAGATTATTAGAAACCCCCAATTTGCGCAAATCCATCCAAAACAAGATTGCTCAACTCTCCAAGGTAGCCTGCAAATATTCTTCGAATTACAACAATGGCTTGCAGAAATTACCGGAATGGATTTCTTCTCTCTCCAACCAGCCGCAGGTGCCCAAGGAGAGTTTGCAGGGGTATTAATTATTCGAGCCTATCATGCTGATCATAATGAACTTCAAACCCGGCGAGAGATTATTGTACCAGACTCCGCACACGGAACCAACCCTGCGAGTGCAGCTATGGCGGGATTCGATGTAGTGGTTGTACCATCAAATAAAGCGGGACAAGTTGATCTACAAGCCCTTGAGCAGGCAGTATCTAATCAAACTGCAGGCCTAATGCTCACCAACCCCAATACCCTGGGGTTATTTGAACAAGAAATCAAATCCATTGCGGATATCATTCACAACGCAGGGGGAATTCTCTATTATGATGGGGCGAACCTTAATGCCAATTTGGGTCGAGTCCGACCAGGCGATATGGGATTTGATATCATCCATACAAACCTCCACAAAACCTTTGCTACCCCACACGGTGGCGGTGGTCCCGGTGCAGGACCACTAGGGGTAAAAAAGGAGTTTGCTGAGTTTTTGCCCATCCCAATTATTGCATTTGACGGAGAAAAATATTATTTAGATAGCGACCGCCCAAAATCCATTGGTCGACTCCATGCTTTCCACGGAAATTCGGCAGTTTTGATGAAAGCGTATGCGTATATCCTCAGAATGGGATGGCAAGGATTGCACGCAATTTCTAATCATGCAGTTTTGAATGCGAACTATATTATGAAACAGATAGCAAATATCAAAGGACTCAGTGTTCCCTTTGCACCAGGAGTTTGGCGAAAGCATGAAGTCGTTGTGAGTGCGAAACTCCTGGAACGTGACACCGGTGTAAACGCACGAGACATCGCTAAAGCGCTATTAGATCGCGGGTTGCATGCACCTACCTTCTATTTTCCAGCAATTGTTGCTGAGGCCTTAATGATTGAACCTACAGAAACCTTCAGCAAAGCAGAATTGGATCGTTTTATTGAAGCTCTTCGAGAAATCACGGCCCAAGCTTACACAAATCCGCAAGCCATCTGTGCCGCGCCACAAAACACTGCAGTTTCACGTCTTGATGAAGTGAAAGCAGCACACCCAAGAACAATGGCATTATCTTGGCGAATGCTTAACCAGCGCTCAGAATAATTGGAGCGTATACTATATCAAAAAAATCCGTTGAAAGATAGGTTTAACCTCGTTTCTTGCGCCCAGATCGCTTGGGAGCAATAAGACCGACTTTTCGTCCAGGAGGCGCAGTTCGCTTCACTGAAGACGGCCCACCAGGACGTTGCTTTGCACCACCACCATGTGGGTGCGATACGGCATTCATTGCCCCACCACGAACCTTAGGCTACGTATGACCTTTGGCTCGACGGAGTTTATGTTTACTCCCTGCTTTTAAGAAAGGCTTTTCGGGTCGACCACCACCCGAGACGACGCCAATAGTGGCACGTGCTGTTGAGCTAAAAGAGCGAGTCTTTCCAGAGGGTAATCGAATTGTAGTTTTACCTCGGGAATGGGTCACAATCGTGGCATAAGTACCACTTGATCGGACGAATTTACCACCATCACCGGGTTGACCTTCGATGTTGAAGACAGGAGTGCCTTCTGGGATTTTGCCTAAGGGTAAAATGTGACCGGCACGAATTCCTGCTTTGGGTCCAATTCGTAATTGATGGCCCACCGCAGTTCCTTCGGGTACTAGGGCTAGATAAGATTCTCCATTTTCAAGACGCAATTGTGCAATTGGTGAACCACGACCAGGATCATGAACCAGTCCAACAATATCTGCCGATAGATACCCCCGTTTACTCATGACTGCAAGAGGAGGATATTTTACTGCACCTCGTCTGCGATGAGTTTTTGCACGAAATGTAGTTGAGCCTCGACCCCGACGTTGTACTAAGATACGTTTACCCATTTTTTTCGCCTCCGATTAGAACAGTCCAAGTTTCACAGCTAAATCTGCTGCATTATCTTCAGCAGAAAGTTTTACCATTGCTTTCTTCCGACCATCAGGAGTAATCAGGGTGTTAACCTTTATTACTTTCACCTCATAAAGCGTTTCAATGGCCTCACGGATTTGCCCTTTAGTCGCTCTGCGGTTCACGATGAAGGTTAACCGGTTGTCTTTTTCAACACTTTCTGATGCCCGTTCCGTAATCGTCATTCGAATAATTATATCATATGGATCCATCATTTACCACTTCCATAGAGTCCCGTTGCGAGCGCTTCCATAGCGGATTTTGTCCAAAGTGTCAAACGACCCGGCGAAGTACCGGGAGCTAAGGCTTCCGCGTTTAGTTTTGTGATATTAAGAACTGTAACACCAGGAAGATTTCGTGCAGCCTTCGAGATTCCCTTATCCTCCGCAATTACGATAAGGGGACCTACGGGTTTGCGATATTTTCGCCCTCGGCGCCGTGCATTGCCACCTCGAACCTTTCGACCATTTTTGACTCTTACCACATCAATCCAAATTCCAATGTTTTCAAAAACTTCTTTTGCTTCGTCAGTTGTTTGTAGAGTTTGAAACTTATCGACAATTACGAGTGGTAGTTCGTCCGTCTCAAAAACATGACCCCGGGAAGCAACGATTTCTTTGCTTGCTGTTGCTGCTATTGCAGAGCGAATGGCTAACCACCGTTCTTTTTTGTTAATCCGTTCTAGTGGGTTTTTTGCTGCTTCAGGGGGATGAGTTCGACGACCACCAACAGTGGATGGGGCGAAGGCACCATGAGAAGCTGACTGGTAACCTTGTCCTTTCTTACGAGGAATACGAGCTCGTCCATGCCCAACTCCCCAAGATTCAGCGGTGTTACGTTTTCCTGCAAGGGGATCAACACCATGGCGTTGGTAGCCCGCCGATTGTTGGGCTAAAACCGCACGTTTAATGATATCTCTTCGAAGCGGTGTTTCAAAGAGGGGAGGAAGCGTCACAGTTCCTTTCTTTTTACCCTGTAATGTCAGAACTTTAACTGAAACCACGTAAAATCCTCCATCATCATTTCTTAGCTGTTGTGCTGATATAGACAATTTCCGGAGGTTTATCCGGAAGCGGTTTCGGGCGACTTGGAACCCGAAGACGGACTAATCTGCGAGAGGGACCAGGAATCGATCCATCGATGAGAAGAAAATCAGACTGTAATGTACCATAATGGGGGAATCCGCCCGCAGGTGTAATATCATCACTCTTTTCGCCAATTTTTAGCAGACGCTTATTATATTCTGTTCGTTGATGATAACCCATTTGTCCTGCTCGTGGAACAGTGTACATAATGCGACTTGGATGCCAAGGACCAAGAGTTCCCACTGCACGGATCCGTTTCCGTGATTTATGAGGTAATTTGGACACACCAAATCGTTTCACTACGCCTTGAAAGCCCTTTCCCTTCGTGACAGCAACAACATCAATAAATTGTCCAGGTTGAAAAATATCACGTACGCGGATCTCCTGTCCTATAAGACCCATAGCGTATTCGAATTGTTCATCGATTGAACCACCAAATACGCCACATTCGATAATTTCAGGTTTCTTTTTACCAATCCCAGCTTGCCGAGGTTGTGATAAAAGTCGGACACGCAATTCTTCGGCTTTACCCAGCGATTTAGTTAATTTGTTTAAAGACGTCTTGGGGTCATAGTCTTTGGGCCAAGGCATTACTCGACGGACATCCCTTGGCAGGTTTTCAGCCCACGTCTCACTAATAGCTTTAAATCCATTACCACTATAACCATATGCACGAATAGAAGCAACTAGCATCGGTGGAGTGTCAACAATTGTGACAGCTCGACTTATTTCCCGCCCAAACCAAGGGCTGTTTGGTTTATCATCGATAAGAATCACATGAGTCATTCCCACTTTATAACCAGCAAAGCCAAGAAACTGGGGTTCCATCTCCTGGTGGGGCCAAAAACGAATCCGTCCACTAACTCGCCGTACACGTTTACGGGGCCGATAGGATAGGCTACCATGTCGAGGGGCACTTTGTTTTCGATGACCCATTGATTCCACTTCCAAAGGAAGTTGCTAGCTGGTAAGGCAAAAACATTTACGAACAAGGAGTTGCCTCCAGCCACTCAACGGCTCGGAAGCGGATCGAGCGATTTAAGTCTTTCGTACTCCTAAATCGTAAAGAACAAAGTAGATGCACAAAAGGAGGCTCCCTTATCGGTTGTTTGCACCGCTAATCCTATAAACTGGTGATTCTAACCATCACAAAGATAAAACTCAGAATTCCATCAGTGCCGGGTTAGCCAAGTGGTTACGGCGCGGGCCTTGAGTGGCAGGTCAATGGGCAACGCCCAAGGTAGCCTGTGGCTTTCGAGCCGCAAGGGTTCGAATCCCTTACCCGGCGCCATTTCTGTTTTCTTATCGACCAAAGCTTGGTTCCATTATTTGACTCATTGAACACCAATGTTAAAATGCGATGAAACTGTAATTTTTCTATACTGCAATTGGTGAAACCTCTTGACATTTGAATACCTTGACGAAATCACCTCCGATCAGCTATTTCGTGCATATGGCGATACATTGCCAGAGGTATTCAGATCTGCAGCTATGGCAATGTTTGGTGTCATGTATGACTTGGAAGAAATCAAACTAGAATACAATGTCGAAGTTGAAGCACAGGGATTAGATGAGGAGCGTCTGCTTTATGATTGGTTATCTAATCTACTTATTGAGTTCGAAGTTGAAGAAGTCTTTTTTGCTGACTTTGAAGTTAAATCAATCGAAGAAACAGCAGGAACTGGGCTGCACTTACGTGCAATTGCAAAAGGAAGCCAACAAAGACCTGAGCTACGCACTCATGTAAAAGGTGTAACTTTTCACCGGTTCTCCCTTGAAAGGGTTAATAACCAATACATTGCAACAGTTGTAGTAGATGTGTAAGAGAGCGACGTTAAAAGGTGCAAATAGAAATTGAAGAATAAATTACAGAAACTGGATGAATACCGTTGGTGGCTAGATAAATCGGTACGGGACCGCATGAATGTGAGCGCAAAGATTATCGGTTCACAGAAAATAATTGATACTTTAGAAAATGCAGCAATTGAGCAACTAACTAACGTAGCCACACTTCCGGGTGCCGTTGAACCTGTTCTCGCTATGCCTGACGCTCATTGGGGTTATGGGCTTCCAATGGGAGCGGTAGGAGCATTTGATGCAGAAGAAGGAATAATTTCTGCTGGATGTACCGGATTCGATATTAATTGTGGCGTGCGTTTGCTTCGAACTAGCCTAACTGAAGATGAGGTTAGACCAAAACTTCGTCAATTAGTAGATGAACTCTTTAATCGCGTTCCAGCGGGTGTAGGTTCCAAAGGGAAGTTACGATTAAGCAACGAGCAATTTAGCGATGTCATCCGTCTTGGTGCTCAATGGGCCATTGACAATGATTATGGTATTGAAGCAGATTTAGTTCACTGTGAGGAAGGCGGATCGATGGAGGGAGCCGCAACTCAAGCACCACGTATTACGGAGAAAGCCCGACGCCGTGGACGCCCACAACTGGGAACCTTAGGTGCAGGAAACCATTATCTCGAAGTCCAAAAAGTTCAGAAAATATTTGATGAATCCATTGCCAAGACCTTTGGTTTGAAAAAAAATCAAATTGTCGTGATGTTACACTGTGGATCCCGAGGGTTTGGTCATCAAGTTGCTACTGACTACCTAGAACGGATGGCCATCGCTGTTAAGAAATATAACATTTGGTTACCCGATCGCCAATTGGTATGTGCACCTGCAACTTCATCAGAGGGACAGGACTATTTCGCGGCAATGAAATCCGCAGTAAATTTTGCATTTTGTAACCGTCAGGTTATGACACATTGGATTCGTGAAGGCTTTGAAGCTGTGTTTGGTCAGGACTGGGAAAAGCTGGATCTGAATCTCGTGTATGATGTCACTCATAATATCTGCAAGTTTGAAACCCACAAGATGAATGGATCCAACCGTGAACTCTACGTTCACCGTAAAGGTGCGACCCGGGCTTTTGGACCAGGTAATCCGAAAATTCCTGCAGACTATCAATCTGTTGGGCAACCAGTGTTAATTGGTGGTTCTATGGGAACCGCATCGTATGTTCTCGTAGGTACAGAACAGGCAATGAAGGAATCTTTTGGTTCCACTTGTCATGGAGCCGGTCGTGCGATGTCACGGAAAGCTGCAATTCGAAAGTATCATGGTCGAGATATCAAACAGGCCCTTGAAGCGAAAGGTGAAGTGGTGCGGTCGATTAGCACGAAAATTCTTGCAGAAGAAGCCCCAAACGCATACAAGAATGTGCATATTGTAGTAGATTCCGTTCATGGGGCGGGTATATCGAGAAAAGTAGCTAGCCAAGTACCCTTGGGTGTAGTGAAAGGTTAAGTTTGGTATTTGAGAATGTCATACAATAAAGCATCTCAATCTCTTTCAATCGCTATCCCCACCTCTTTTATTGATGTATATTCAAATAATGCCCAGAAAACCCAAATTATAGGACGAATCGCCCGGGCAGCAGCCATCTTTCAAGTTGACGAGATCTTAGTTTATATTGATAAAAATACCCAAAAACAACAGAAAAACCTACATTTAATCAAGACTCTTCTCGAATACATAGAAACACCCCAGTATCTACGAAAACATCTTTTTCGAAAGCTCCCGGAATTGAGGCATGCAGGGCTTCTCCCTCCTCTTCGAACTCCTCATCATCCGATAGAGAAAAGAGCCAAAGCGATAAAGGATGGGGAAATTCGTGAGGGTTACGCCTTTGACCAAAAAAAGCCGATGGTAGATATCGGAACTGAGTCGCCGATTCCACTATTAGATGCACCGATAAAATCGCTCCCAACTCGTCTTACTGTTCAAATCAACCGCAGAAAAGATGAAACCCTTGAAGCGATTCCTTGTCCAATCTCAAAAGCTTCCAAATACTGGGGGTTTGAGGTGTTTGGAGTACAGGCACCATTAGCTAAGTTCTTAGTAGATTCTTCTACGTACAGCTTTGTCATTGCTACAAGTCGCAAAGGCAAAACCCTTTGGGATAAAAGGTATTCAATAACCAAACAATGGAAGAAAAAACAACGATTGCTCTTACTATTTGGGAGCCATAAAGAAGGCTTACCTGAAATTTTTGAGCGTGAAGGCTATCAGCTTTCATCAATTGCAGACCATACTGTCAATCTATTACAACGTCAAGGGGTGGTGACCGTTAGAACAGAAGAAGCTGTTTTTATTGGACTTGCTAGTTTTCGATTCCTTGAACAGGTGTAATTTCTTACAGACCCTCACTCGAAACTATTGGTTGGTCTCCCTGTGCGATGAGTAGTTCATAGGAACTTGAGCCTGCAAAATAACCTTCTTGCGAAACGCGAACAGTAATTTTATGATATCCAACAGTGATTTCAGGAATCTTTACCAGAAGTGTGGTGGGACTTGTATCAACCTTCTGTGTAGCGATGTTTAAATTCTTCAGAAAAGCCTCCAGTATAGCGCCTTTAGGATTTATCTTTCGGGGAAATCCAATGGCGATGGTCAAGTGAATTTCGTCACCTGGTTCTGCTGCAGCAGGATCAGGTCCAAGCACCTTTACTTCAATTCGATACCGCCAATAAACATAGCTAGCAGGTAGGAGGAAAATCAAGAACAAAAAGACATAGACTAAAGCTCCTTGCAAAATTGCTATTGTTAAATCATCCCGAATTAGTATACTGGGTGAGATAATTTGTAAAAACAGAACTGCCACAGTGGCGTAAACAATTAAGCTTCCACAAAGAACAATCGTCAATGTATTTCGTGGGTTACGTTCTGTCACAATTGAAGTGGAGAACTCTTTGTTAAAGAGCATTTCTATCAAGGAATAGAATTTCCAGTGAAGAATAGAAAGTCCAATGATTTGACAGTAAAAAAGCAGGAGAAAATAAGCTCTATTTTAGAGTGATCTCGATAAAAACTTCGTCAGGAACCCGAATTCGCATGATTTGTCGCATTGTACGCTCATCAGCTTCCAAATCAATAAGTCGTTTATGTATTCGCATCTGCCAATGATCCCAAGTGGGAGTTCCTTCGCCACACGGTGATTTTCTTGTGTGAACTTTAAGAGTTTTTGTAGGAAGTGGAATTGGACCCGCCATGTGTACGCCGGTTCGAGAAACGATTGACAGGACTTGGTTGCACACCTCATTTAGTTTAGGAATATCAGTGCTTGATAGTCGAATCCGAGCTTTTTGAACCATTATTGCTGCACCGTGTGGACTTCGTGAACTTGAGAATCAATCCGATTGAATGGTTCCTTTTAACTTTTTTTGCATATCAAAAGGAATTTGTTTACTGCGAGTATTTGAAGAAAAAGAAGAAGAGGAGAGAAGGACATGATAGCAGCGAAAAGCTTTCTCTACTTCTTCTCCTCGGTGATTTTTCTGACAACACCCACAGCAACAGTTCGTCCACTGTCTCGGATGGCAAATCGCCCAAGTTGTTTCATATCAGCAAAGGTTTCGAGACAAATGGGTGTAACAGGACGAAGTTTCACGATTGCAGAGTCACCCTGCTTGATAAAGTCAGGTTTCTCTTGTACGGTTTCACCTGTTCGTGGATCAATTTTAGCAAGAATTTCTGTGAAGGTTGTCGCTACCTGAGCTGTGTGGGCGTGCATGACCGGTGTATATCCAGCGGCAATCGCACGTGGGTGGAAGATCACAATGATTTGCCCTTCAAATTCCTGTACAACGCGTGGAGGCTTACCAACATGACCCATGACGTCACCACGGCGGATTTCATCTTTGCCAATGCCACGGACGTTAAAGCCAATGTTGTCTCCGGGTTCAGCGTTGTCCATTCGTTCATGGTGCATTTCAATCGTTTTGATTTCTCCTTTTTTAGCAGGAGGCATGAAGATGACCTTATCACCGATTTTCATTTGACCAGTTTCAACGCGCCCAACCGGGACTGTGCCTACACCTGTTATTGTATAGACATCCTGCACGGGGACCCGAAGAGGTTGTTTTATAGGCTTGGGTGGTAGGACAAATTCATCGAGTGCTTCGAGCAAAGAAATATCCTTATACCATTCCATGTTAGTGCTCGGTTCGGTCAAAAAGTCACCAGTCCATGCTGACACTGGGACGTACCGGATTTTGCTGGTGTCAAATTGTGCACCTTTCAACAAGTCAGAGACTTCCGCCTTGATCTCTTCGTATCTATCTTGAGACCATGGTGGCGTCGAGTCATCCATCTTGTTAATGGCAACGACAAGCTGTTCGATGCCCAGAGTACGTGCGAGGAATGCGTGCTCGCGCGTCTGACCACCAGCACCCACGCCAGCTTCAAACTCACCCTTAC
>CAYFXY010000052.1:14062-16981 GCA_964347205.1 uncultured archaeon | reverse complement strand
TTCGTGCTATGGCATCAGAAAGGACGACCCAAAAACCAACAATTCCTATAAACAGGATTAAGGCCATATCAACGGATAAAGGAACAGAAAAAACGAAGTTGTAAAGGGGCCACAATAGTAGAATAACAACTAGGACATATGCTACCTGTATCCATGCGTTGATTTTCCAGCGAGAATTATTGCCACGTATTGCGGTATATAATTCGGTTTTGAGAAATGAACGGGTAATTATAGTATTATAGATGCCCGCCGGTAAAATGCATATGAGCCCAGCCAAGAGCCAGACCAGTAAATCGATTTGAGTAAAACTTAGGTAACGGAAGAATATGCTGATATCAAACAGGAGAAATGAGGTGGCTGACGGTATAAGACTTCCAATTGCGATTCCAAGAAACCCACCTATTACAAGCCCGATGATTGCAAGAAAAATAAATTCAAGTGTAAGGACCGCATAAAGTTGTCGAAAACTAGCACCACGCGATCGTAAAATTGCTATTTCTGGTCGGCGACCCGAGAGGAAGAGTGTTGTGGTAAATATTGTCAGTAAAATCGATAAAATCACGATGGGTAGGACCAAAACACCCATTGTCCGACGTTCGGTAAACGCGTTAATGTAGTTTATGAGATCATTAAGCGTTCCTCTTCCGCCAAGAAAGATATCAAATGTTTCTTCAATACTGTTGAATAAGCGATCTAAAGTTGGAATAGTTTGATCTAGCCCGATGGCGTAAAATGGTTCGGGATCAACTTCAACGAGTAACCGAGGGAAAAAGACTCGTTGGGCAATGTCATTGTAGTCACTTGTATCTAGGGTTGAACTGGGTAAGATTATGCTATCAAGCCATCCGAAAATCACTTCTTGACCTGATACCGGCCCCCAGTTTTGCCGTGTATCTGAGGGAAACGATTCAAGTAAAGGATCAAGGGTGACTTGTATCTCGTAGATGCCTGCCACTCGCATTCCATTAAAATATCTAAGATCAAGTGTACCAATTGTACTTACCCACCGATAATTTCGGGCGATAGCTAGATTCAAAACACTACCCACACCAACCTCTATCCCCATGACAGCTTCTAAATCTTCAACAACTCTACGACTGAGCAATACCTGACCGGGTGCAACACGGAAATTACCTGCGATAATATTGAATGAACGTTCAGCACGGACAAGAAATTCATTTGAAGTAAAGAAAGCCTGACAATCTTTGATTCCTCTGATATATGGCCATGGCATATATCCTTCGTTTGGTCTGAGATCGCCCACTTCAAAAAGACCCACTGATGCATAAACAACATGAGAAGATTTAGTGATTTCCTGATTGTTAACAAAATCTCTTACTGGATAAATTGCATTGGGATCATTATATGGAAAACTTGGGCTTTGCACACAATAGTAATGAAATGGCATTTCTGCAAAGTAATCGTCAATAGCTACTCGGCTGCCTGTATCTGTCCAAACAAATACCGATGAAATTATTGCGACGCCAATCATAATACCGATTAATAAAGTGAGTGATCGACGTTTATGGCGGCGAATTCCTTGAAAGACATAACTAATTGTATAAAGACCTTGTGCAATACCTCCGTTCTTTGGTATTATTGCCGCTGTATCGTGAGTTGACACACGATCTTGAGAAGTTGTGTCATCGATTTCGTCAACATCGGCCACCAAGATCTTTACTCCCAGTTGTTTGTATTATTTGCCATGAATTATCCGGGTTTATCGGCACAAAGCCCATACCTACCCAAATAATTTTTGGAACAGACAAATATCGCTACCTAATGACCCGTAATTTCATGGAAGCACCAAAACGCCCTTAAGAATTACTCTTCTTACCTGAGATGAAGTGTAGTTATGACCGTATCAATTGAGATATCGGATTTAACAAAACAGTTCGAAAAAATCATTGCGGTAAATAGTGTTTCGCTAGATGTTCAGCGTGGTGAAGTCTTTGGATTTTTAGGGCCCAATGCCGCAGGAAAATCAACGACGGTAAAGATAGCAGCGACCCTTTTGAGTCCTACCAAGGGCACAATATCGATTGAGGGACATGATGTCCAAAATGAGCCCACTGACGTGAGATCAATCATCGGACTTCTCCCCGAAGATGGAGCAACAACACATTATGACCGACTATCTGCGTACAAAAACCTGGAATATTTTGGAAAACTCTATGATGTTCCTGATGAAACCCTCCATAACCGTATTGCGACACTTCTAGAATTTCTCGAACTAGATGACCGCCAGGATGATTCTCCAGCAACATTTTCGACTGGATTAAAGCAGAAGTTATCGCTGGCACGATCAATAATTCATGATCCCGTTGTTGTGTTTTTAGATGAGCCAACTTCGAATTTGGATCCTATCATGTCAAAAAGAGTTCGGGAATTTATCGATGGGCAAGCAGAAGGAGGTAAACAAACCTTCTTTCTGTGTACCCATTTACTTTCAGAAGTTGAAACCCTCTGTGACCGAGTGGGCTTTATCTCATACGGGAAACTCGTAGAAATTGGTCGCCCCAAAGAACTTCGTCGAAAGTTTTGGACGCTTCGAACCTTTGAGATTCGCCTAATAGATGCAAATTTATCAGAGAGTGTTGAAATCATCAAGTCCACAGGACTGGTCCAATCAGCAAAGATAGAAATAGATCAGCTAGTTTTTGAAATAGAAAGCCCAGAAACAAAGAACCCCGAAATTCTAAGAGCTTTGATGGAGTCTGGATTCAAAATAGTAGAGCTTCGTGAACGTGTTCCAGATTTAGAGGCAGTATATCTCAAAGTTATTGGAGGTAATTAAATTGTGGAAGAAATCATGGTTAATGGCTCGAACCGAAATGCGAATGGTGTTTAAAAGCCGACAGGTCAAAATGATCCCCACACTCCTTATTATTATGTCAGTCGTTTTCGGTGGCGTCATGA
>CAYFXY010000052.1:8847-14052 GCA_964347205.1 uncultured archaeon | reverse complement strand
GAAATCGTCCTCGTTCAAGATGCGGATCTGGAGTACGATCCCGGCGATTACCATACGCTTTTAGAACCCATAAGGCGGGGTATGGCGGATGTGGTTTTTTTCAACTTAATGATGGCGGCTGTAATGGGGGTCGTCATTATCATTTTACCAATTATGTTGCCAGTGATGATTGCTGCTGATTCAATCGTAGGAGAGAAAGAACGACGTACCCTCGTCCCTCTATTAGCAACACCCCTTACTGATGGGGAACTTTTACTAGGAAAAATTCTCACAGCTCTCATTCCAGGATTACTTGTGGCTTATGGTAACCTCATCTTAGCTGTTGCAATTGTAAATGGAATTGTACTGTTCATGGCACCCTCACTTCTCTGGGCATGGCCTGATATCCTATCACTTATTCAAGCGATTGTTTTGCCAGTTCTGTTTTCAATTCTTGCCGTGGGAATTATGGTTATTATCTCTGGAAAAGCAAATACAGTCTATGAGGCATATCAGACTGGGGGAGCTTTGATTCTTCCAGCCATGGTTTTTGGGTATTCGGGTTTTCTTCAGGGAACTGGTTTGAATTGGATTATATTTTATGTCGGTGTCATTGTGTTAGCAGTTTTAGATGTAGTAATATATCGGATCTCTATTAGGTTGTTTAACCGGGATGCACTTATTTCACGAACAGGTTGATTTTAAGGATTAAAAGAACTATCGTAAAAAAAAGAAGACTATGGAGCGTTTTTTGATTTGTCAAAGGTGTATCGAATTATTGCACGGGTTCACGAGCTTCGCCAGCAACCCGGAAAAAGTCCTTGTCGTCTCTACAAGGTGGGTGATGAGTTCGACTTATCAAAACCTGAAGAGAAGGAGAAGATTTGTCGATGGGCATACAACGCAATGTTTCCCTTCTTGACAATTTTAGAATTTGATGGCATAATACCGTGGGAACCTGACCCTAACAAAAGTTACGTGGCATGTCCTGATCCACATAACATCGTTGTTTTTGAATTACGACGAGAAGGGCTTCTTGAAACGCGAGAAAATCCTTGAAGTCTGGTATTTTTTCAGCCTGCTAGAGAGCCGTACCACAATTTGGACAAGTCACTCGGTTGGAAGCAACGAGTTTACCACAAATCCGACAAGTTACTAACCGGACTTGAACTGCGACTGCATCTTCAATTGCTGAGGGGGTCAGAATTATCCTGTTGGTATCTACATCAATTTGAAAGCGACGGGGATGCCCTAGTGATCGTAAGATGTTCTCAGGGAGTGGGAGGCGATCTTGGTTGTCCAATTCCAGAACACGAGTCCGTTCAAGTTGTTTAAGATGTACACCTGCGTCGTGAGTGCCGCTGATAATGCCATCACGTAACTCCAAGGTGCGACGCGCTTTTGAAGCGATTAGTTGGCTGTGGGTAACAATAAGAAAAGCTGTGCCATAGTCTTTGTTAAGATCTTTGAAAAGATCAAGGATTTCTTCCGCATTGATGAGGTCAAGATCACCTGTAGGTTCATCAGCTAGAATTAGAGAGGGGTTATTCATGAGTGCAGATGCGATAGCAACACGTTGACGTTCACCCCCCGATAATTTGCCAGGAATATGATTCATACGATTTTTGAGCCCGACAGCGTCAAGGAGCTCTTCGGATCGTTGTTGTCGCCAAGGTTTGGGAAAACCTGCGATTCGAGCACTAAGTTCAACATTTTGCCGGGCGGTCATGTGATGGAGGAGGTTATCAACCTGAAAGACAAAACCGATAAAACCTCGACGAGCGGCGGTGATTGTGCGGTCATCAAGTTTTGATATATCTTGTTTAATATTCGACCAGTAAACTTGACCTGCACTTGGACGAAGGGTACCCCCGAGCAGATTGACTAGGGTGGTTTTTCCACTGCCAGAAGGTCCGACAATGGCAATAATTTCTCCTTGAAAGATTTGTAAGGAGACACCACGAAGTGCGACGGTTTCAATTTCTCCAGTTTGATAGATCTTATAAACGTCATTTGCCATTAAAACGAGGTCTTCAGGAACCTCAGCAAATTCCTCTTCTTTAATGAGGCCGGTGACGACTTCAGGTGATGTTGTCAATTCATTTGTCTCCTATTGTTTTAGAGGTTGCGGAGAACCCGCCCAACATTGGTACGCCCTGCACGTCGTGCAGGAATATAGGTGCCTATGCTCATCCCTACAAGTACTACTCCCAGTACAACAAGTAGCAGCAAAAAGGGAACGCCTAATTGAAAGGGTACAACAAAGGGAAATGGAAAGAGCCGTAAAAGAACATTCATGAGAAGCCATGAAAAAGCGAAGCCCAAAAAAAGTGCGACCAGAAATGATGTCAGAATAAGCCCAATGAATTCGCCAAAAACAATTGATATAATCTGTCGACGTGTACTACCTACCGCGCGCATGATAGCATATTCGGTTTGTCGTTCCGAGACGATAACTCCTACAAAAAGGGTTAGAGCGATAATACTGATGATTAGACAAGCAAGAAATCCAATTGATAAAATACTGACAACTCCACGATTAAAGAGGTATCCATCCGGGTAGACCTCTTCCAAAGAAAACGTAACTGGTGAATAAACCCCTGTCGGGAATCCAAGATTTCGAATATTGGTCTCAATCTGATTGATATTATCATTTCCACTAATGTCGGAAAATATGAGCTGAGTATTTGTCATATTCAAGCTTGTCAGATAACTTAAATTAACAAATGCAAAAGCTCGCTGAGCTTGAAACTGAAACCCGTTTGTCGAGTCTGGAGGTCTGAGGGGATCTTCGGGATCAAAATACCCTAATCCGGGTGCACTTTGCCCCAACCCCACAATTGTGAAAAGACCCTCCTCAACGACGCCGCCTCCTTGTTGATCATAGATGTGAACTCCTTGCCCTTGACCAACTCGCTTTCCCAATCGGTCCGCAAATGTTCTGGGGAAAATAATTCCATTTGGATTATTACGTAGACGAACTAGAACTGAAAATGGATCTTCTCCAACAAAACTACTAGAATCCCAATAAGCGATTTCTCCATAACCCTCAGTATCGATACCAAAAACATCAAAGGAAATTGTTCCGATTAACCCCCAGGTCTGAACCAAGGGGGTTGCAGCTTCAATCCCTGAAACGGATAAGATTTCATCCACTCGACTGACTGGGACAAAGCCACTTTCCACGCGAATATCGGCTCCAATCAAGTACTCGATTTGTCTATTAGCATTATTTTCAACAGTCTGCGCTTCAACGACCGCAAAAACTGTAACGGAGAAGGTTAGTGTTAGAATCAATAGAAGTGGAACGATGCGTTCACGACGCGTACGCATACTTTTTTCAAAAATGAAAGCCTTTTCACCAAAAACCGTACGAAACCCACGCGTTACCCCAGCAACACCTCGTCGAACAATTCGAGAACCAGAATCACTTAGAAGCGTCCAAATGAATACAGCGTAAATAAACTGCAGAATAGCAACTAATGGTGTAGCTGGGAAAACAAGGACCGCATAAAAAAGAACTGCAAGTAGTAGCAGACAAATTCCAAAGTAAAAGCCGGTTGTCATAAGATCTGATTCACCAGGAGGGTTAATGCCGACCATGGCCTGATAGATTTCTGTTCGTAAGAAGGAACGAAGATAGATCATTGTGAACACAAGGGGAGGAATAAGGCAAGAAATAGTCGCAAAGAACCAGGTTATTGGTTCAAGTCTGACGACCAAAAAGAACTCAAAGAAAACAGCGGGATTAAATTGAAGAAACCCGATTGAAGCAGGAATAAGTGAGCCAATGAAAAGGCTAAGAACCATTCCAAAAATCAATGCAATTATGCCAATAGTTACAAACTCGAGTATAAAAGCGGCATACAGTTGGCGGAAACTTGCTCCGCGGGCACGAAGGATGGCGACTTCAGCTCGGCGTCCACTAAGAAATATATTCGTAGCAAAGGTGGTTAAGAAAATCGAGAGAATGATAACTGGAGCCACCAAGACAGCCATTGTTTGTCGTGAACGATATGCAGTAATATACTGTTCAAGATAGAGAAGTTGGCGTTCGCCTGTAATAATAATGTCTCCTTGAAAGGTGGCTTCAACCTGAAATTTGAGGTTACGTAGGATTTCAGGTGCGCGATCAATGCCAAAAGCATTAACTTCAGCAGAACTTAATCGGACCAACAGTTGTGGAAACTGTGCATTGGTGGTAAGGGTGTCTCGTTGACCCGGATCGAGTTGATCATAATGAAAGATGATTCCATCGTTCCAACCAAAGGAATTTTCTAAACCGGATCCGGGGTAATTTGTACGTCCTTCACCATCGAAGGTATTATAGAGAATTGTATCCTCGAAGGGGAGGCTGTAAATGCCAACGATCCTATTGTTTGTGATATTGTAATGATTGAGGTCACCAATTGTTAATGGATCATCATAAATTGAAGCAATTGCTACATTGATGTTGCTCCCAATTGTTAGGGACATATTGAGAATTGTTTCAGCATCATCTATGACTTTGGAGCTTACTAGGCATTGACCCGGTTGGATACTGAAACTTCCAGTGTAATTAAATTTCTCTTGAACTCTGATGAGGAAAGAATTCTCTACAAAAAAAGTTTGCAAATCTTTGATCCCATTCTCATACGGAAAGGGCAAATAGGGTGCACTTGCGTTAAGGTGAGTTCCATTGAGTATTCCTTTCGAGTGGTATATTACGGTTGATGATTCGTAGATAGATTGTGACGAAAATTCCTCTTGGACTTGGAATATCAACTGTGTATTGACAGGGTATTCATAGCGTTGTTGAACACCAAATTGATATAGATTAGCTTCAAAATAGTCATCAATTGCTACGCGTGTACCAGTATCTGTCCAGACAAAAACCGAGGCTACAAGAGATACGCCGATAACGATACCGAGAAGGAGACTAAGCGAACGGGCTTTATGTTTCCTAATGCTATTGCCAACATAACTGGCAATATACCTTCGACTGCCGGTTGTATTCAACGATCCTCGAGGTGATTCAGTCACCTGGTTCATTATTGTTCCTCCTTGGCCGCAACTTCACGCCCGTACATAGATGTATCGGTGTGAAGTTTGCCATATTCCAGGACCAATATCCGGTCAGCAGCGCTTGCGACTTCTGGATCATGAGTAGCAACTATCATCGCCTTCCGGTAATTATGAGCTAAATCTTTGAAACGCAACGGTATTTGATCTTGTTGATAATCCCGA
>CAYFXY010000052.1:4419-8837 GCA_964347205.1 uncultured archaeon | reverse complement strand
TCTAGGTTCCCTGTGGGTTCGTCAGCCAAAAGGATAACGGGTTCGTTAGCTAGCGCTCGAGCAACAGCAACTCGTTGCATTTGTCCACCGGACATCTCATTTGGGAATTGTTCTGCTGAATCCCGCATACCGACCATATCCAGGAGGTCTAGGGCGCGTTGAATTCGTTCTTCTTTTGAAAGCTCAGCAAAAATCATAGGAACTTCTACATTCTCTCTTCCGTTCATAATATCCAGCAAATAAAATCCTTGAAAGACAATCCCAATTTTATGTCGACGCATGAGTGAGAGTTCTTTGTCTCCAAGACCATTTAATGCCTGACCGTCGATTTTAATCTCACCGCTTGATGGTTGATCTAAAAGAGCAAGAAGATTGATGAGGGTGGTTTTGCCGCTTCCACTCGAACCAACAATTGCGACGAATTCTCCTTGTCGCACTGTGAAATCCAACCCTTTCAAAACTTCGACTTTGAGATCTCCATCTTCATATGTTTTGAAGACATTATTACATTCGATAACGACGCGATTGGCACACAAACTATACACCTTGGAGGGTCATATGGTGATGGTCTTTGTTGGGGCTGAGCCAGCAGGTTCATTCTCTATTTTAAGTTGCTGGCATGTGCAAAATTTTACTTTAGAAGCTTCCGGTTCCAGCAGGTCCTATAATTTTGAGATTACAGAGTTTCTCATGGAGATGATTTGATCGATTTCTTTTTTATGAGGAAACATAAAAATTACGTGTTCTACTCCAATGTCCCTAAACTTTTGTAGTCGTGCTTTCATGTGATCAGCCGTGCCCCAGAGCGCGCGATTCACACGATCTCGATATTCTTTAGCAGAAACATTACGTTCCTTCGCGTTCTCCTTGATAGCTGCATCCATATCCTCTTCAGAATTAAAAAGGCGAGTCCAAAGTCCAAGGGACTTTCTGAGGTCTGATGTTTCTCGACCATATTTTTTACATAATTGTGAAAGTCTGTGAAATCGTCCCTCAAGTTCAAGGGGGGTACTCATCCAAGCGATGTTAATCCCATCACCATATTTTGCTGTGGCGCGAAGCATGAATTCCTTCCCACTTTGGGCTCCGACCCAAATGGGCAAGGGACTCTGGAGAGGTTTGGGAAATGCAATTACATCCTCGACTTGGTATTGTTTACCTTTGAAGGTAAATCGTTCATTGGTCCAAATGCCACGGATTATTTGAATTGATTCTGTTAGTTGATTGATACGTGTCTTCGGTGAAGGAAATGGGTAACCATACGCTTTGTATTCTATCTCTTTCCAGCCCGCACCAATGCCAAATTCAAATCGTCCAGTAGATAATACATCTAAGGTGGCAGCCATCTTAGCGGTTAGGGCGGGATTTCGATAACTCTGACAGAACACCATACTTCCGACCCGAATTTGCTTATTCTGTTGAATGAGAGCAGCCATCAATAACCAAGGGTCAAGTAGCATTCGATCAGTTGAATCCTTATCGAGCATGAAGTGATCGGAAAACCATAAAGTGGTGAACCCATTTTTTAAAGCTGCATCTGCGATGGACGTAATATCCTCAAAGCTATACCCAAATTGTGGTTCGATTTGTACACCATATTCCATCTACATACACCCTTTCATTCTAAGAGTATACTGTTAAACAAGATTGATGAAAACACTTTATATAATGTTAATAAGTGGCTTGTTGACAGTGACTATTTTAGAAAGCTCTCATGAATATAGTGAGAATAGAAGTTAGTAAAATCTAACTTGATTGCATGGAACTTCTGGCAGAACATAGGTAGCGTTCTGATGGGATTATAAAATTTTGAAACAAACTCAATAAAGGGCAAAGCTTTCACATTTAGGAGTTTTCAATAACTAGATATTTTACAAACCACAAATTTTATCGAATTTAACATCCTCGGTTAACTCATAGGAGTCGTGTATTCATGTCCAAAGAATTAACTCATATCGTTTCAGAGGTTAAAGACTATTGGGGATTACGACGTAAGCAGCCCATTGGGAAACTGGTAACTATTCTTCGTAATGAAGGCTTCAAATGCCCACATGTGCTATCCTCTATTGGTGAGGATGCAGCAGCCATCGATTTAGGCGGAGATCGTCTCATTTTACTTTCAACCGATGCTATTATTCCCGAACTAGCGAAGTCTGAGCCATATGTTGCAGGTTATGCAGCGATTTTAGTAAACGTAAATGATATTTATGCAGCAGGGGGACGCCCAATTGTTGCTATGGTAAACATTGCCTTTACAGAGATGAAGGCAGGCGTGAAATTAATGAAGGGTATCTGTGAAGCCGGACAAAAATTCCATGTTGAAGTAGTTCGGGGACATACCACACCAAATGCACCAATAAACGGTGTCAGTGCGTCGATTTGTGGTGTGGTTCATCGAGATGCCTACATTAGTGCAGGAGGAGCTCAGTCGGGGGATCATCTGATATTAGCTATGGATTTGGAGGGTCGTGTTTCACCCAATTACGAGTTTGGATGGGACACGACCACACTAAAAACCTCGGAAGCTATCTTAAAGCGGTATGAAGCCATGCATCAACTTGCAGAAAGACAGCTCCTTACTGCATCAAAGGATTTGAGTAACGGCGGTATAATCGGAACGACGCTTTTAATGTTAGAGTATGCACGAATGGGTGCAACCGTGGATTTAGCAGCTATTCCACTACCCGAAGAACTAGACCTTATTAGCTGGTTGAAAATGTACATTTCAACGGGATTTGTTGTAGCTTGTTCAAAACCGAATATTAAAGCAGTATTAGAAATCTTTGAACAAAATGAACTCAGTGCGGCTAAAATTGGTATTGTAAATAATAGCCAGAAATTTATAATTCAGCTAGCTGGTGAAACCAAAACGGTATTTGATTTCACTAAGCAATCAATAGTTGCCCCTCCTGCACCACCTCAATTAAACCGATTAGAAGCCCGCAAACTCAACGAACCTCAGGAGGATATAGACCTTAACCATAAATAGCAGAATAAGTAAACAATTTGTGTGGACATCGAAGGGTGAGTAAGATGGCAACTGAAAAAAAGCAAAAAGAAAAGAGTTACCCTGCTGAGGTTTCAAAGGCTGTTAAAAATATCCAAAATATTGTCAAAACCATGAACAAGGAACTATTGGCTCAACGAGAATTAACTGAATCTGCTGAAACTCGAAATAAAGAATTACAGCAAGAGCTCCAACTAAAAAGAGAAAAAATTGAACGCTTGGATCGCACGATAAATGAGCTGAACGAGACTGCAGAACAAAGTACTGAATTGATGGTGAAAAATCGCGCACTTCAGTCTGAAGTTGATAGCATTAAGAACCAGCTGGAAAAAATGTCAAAAACCTATCAAGAACTGGTTTCGGAACAGGAAGCAAATATTCCCGTTCAAGAACTTCTTGCTCTTTATATTGGCCTTCTTGAAGACGTCTTTTTCGCACAGCCCCATGCAAAGACACTATTCCTTTTACATGGACGGAAAAAGGAAATGTCTCGCGACGAAATCACGAAAACAGCAGGACATGAAGCTACTGCGATTAGGAAAGCGTTAGGCGATTTATCCCGTGCAGATCTAATCGATTATGATGTTGAAACTGGGAAAGCGAGTTTGAAGAAACGTTTGTATCCTAGTTAAACCTTCAATTCTGTAAGCAGTTGATTGAAGCGCGGTAAGTCGTGCAGATTTGAGACCAGTGCACTGATATAGCGACTCAGTTCGGCGTAGATAATTCGTTCAGAATCAGTCAAGGTTTTACTATCTGCGGCCTTGTCAACCAACTCTCTGGCGCTCCGATGGATAACTCCAACTACACGTTTTTCCGTGTCAGCTGGCCCCCAATCAAATGAACGGAGATTTCGTTTTGCTTCATTTATGCTAGTTTTTGTTGATTTCCTTTTCAAGGAGTTGGCAAGCTGTTCATAAAATTCACTAGCAGTACTAACGATTTTGTTTTGCTCTCGACTTGTTAGTTCATTACCAATGGTCCCTTTCCGCTGGAGCTCTTGGAGTAGCCCTGCACAAGGGGCTTCGCCAAGAAATCGACGAATTAGATTATAAAAAACTTGGCTCGAAATCCTTGTAACTTCACTAATAATTTCACGGGGCTCGCTATATCGGAACAATTCACGGCATGCTTCAAACCAGTAGTTAGGCAAAAGAATATGACTTCGACTGGAATATTTATCAAGTAACTGTTGAATAGGAGGAAGGCGTTTTTCGGGGTCAAAGATCGAGAGACGGCGTTGAAAAGGTTTTCCAGTTAGTCCCGCTAAATCTACAGTGGCTTCTGTAACTAATTGTTGGGCGGCAGCTATCGGCTCCCTAAGTTCAGTTTTAGTAATTTTTCGTTCGCGTGATTTTGCTAAGGATACGAGGGCTTTTTCAATTCGCTCAAGATGGGTTAGAATCACATT
>CAYFXY010000052.1:1514-4409 GCA_964347205.1 uncultured archaeon | reverse complement strand
GGATGAACCTGAAGACACTTGGTTGTTCTTTGAATCCACCAAGGCCTGTTTTACAGATTCTCTGACAGCACGAACACCATTTGCCAGCTGAGTGACCTGTTTTGGCTCAAGATCACCCTCTGCTTCAAGTGTAATCAGAGAATGAATTAGTGTGGAGTTGACTGTAGTGAGGATTAGGATACGTTCCAGCAATTCTTCTGCTGCAATCATCCATCATCCTCTCCCTGACATTGTTCTTACTTCATTTCCAGATTGAAAAGCTCTGCGACATCACGAATAGCTGCGCGAAGGACTTCCTCAGTGACTCCTTTTGATTTTTTAAACCACCCTCGTCGTAGTGGTGAGGGGCCAGCATGAAGGTCGACGAGTTCTGTAGCTGAGTTAACTAAATCCTCAATTTCAGGAATTTGTGGAAGTCCTAAAAGAAGAAGGAGGTCGGAGGGATGTTCATCGTCATCGTATGAGACAAAACAGGGAGTGATGGCCGCACCTTTGGCTGTATAGGCACGCAGAGCTTGTTTGATGTGAGGATCATATTCAGCCCGGGCAAAGTCCCGAGAACCTGAAAAGGTGTAATAGGTTGAAGATGCGCCGGGTTCAGATCCTATTTCAGCAAAACTACAGTGTTGGACAGCATATTTGACCATGGTCTTAAGTTGAGTTGGGATATTACCAGCTGATGGAATAAGGCTAACATCTGTGTAAAGACATGGAACTACGATTGGATCCAGTTTTCGTGCGTAGTCAGCAATATCTGTTGTCGGAAAGACTTCTTTACCAGGTTCTACAACACCAGGACTTAACATATGCTCAACAAAGCGAAGCGCCAATGGGTTTACAAGCTCCACGAAAGCAGACTCCTGCGCTTTGGAAACCTCATTCGCACCATCAACCGTTGAAGGCACCATTCCTTCAACATCTGTCACTTTTGCCACGTCAATTTGTAGTTGTTGTTGCAAGAAATCCGCAACCTCTCCTTCACGCCAAGCGAGTATACGACGTAACATAGCACGGTTGCTTAATAAACAAACAAGATCAGCACCACGATCTTCTAATTGACCACGGAGGAGTTTGGAAAGTGACCACATGGTATTGAGTGCTTCTGAGGTTTGATCTTTGAACGGGAGTACAGTAAAGACATAGACGAAAATTCGGCGTCCCTCTTCCTCTTGGAATCGTTCTTTAAGGATTTCAATAAGAGCAGGAGCACCACCACAGCCAGTGCCTCCGCCTGAAGAGGTGAAAATTACAAACCCGGAAACTCCTTCAAAACCAAGCTGTGTTAGCTGCCCCATGATCACATCTTTGAAATCATGGACATAGTTGTAACCATCAGTAAAGTTTCCACCACAGCCGATATCAGAGGCACCATAAAGCAGTGTATTTTCTTTGGGAATGTTGTATTTATGCCGGAGCTTTTGGATGTCTGAACGATCGGTGTTCATACAAAGATAACCACGTATACGTGGTGGGAGCAGCCGTTCACGTGCTTGCTTAAGATAAGCACCAACCAGGTTACTTCCACATTCACCTATTCCGATAGCAAAAACTTCCGCAACACGCGGACCCTCATCTGTTGATTCCATGTCTATTCAATCCTATTTTTTCTTGGCTTTTGCTTTTTTATCAGACATTACAGCGGCTAGCTCACGGGCGGCCCATGTGAGATAGTTAGCTGTATCCTCACTTGTGTAGGTTTCACGAATTCGTTTTTCAATTTCATTGAGTTGACGGGTTCGTTCTGCTTTAGGCGCCGTGGGATTATAATCTGCAAGAAATACACGAAGCGCCTTATGCCATTCGTCAAGTTGCTTAATCTTTTCTAACCATTGCTGCTCTAAATTGCGGATGGTTGTGAATATATCAATCGCTTCAGGAAGAGATATAACATTTTCTAATTTATCGCGTAGGTTTTGCAAAGTATCGAGTGGAAAGATGATTTTACTAAATTCCAATGGCCGAGCTGCATAGACTCGTTTAATTGTGGAATAATATTCAGTGGTATTTTCAAGTAGCTGCTCAAAAGCTTCTTTGGTCTTTTGTTCCATATTACGTAGAATATCTAGTACACTGTTTTGTGCTTCGATAAGCGCCATGCAGATTTCGAGAACAGTGGTTACCTGTTCAGCCTCTAATGCATCAGGAACACGGGCTAAAAGATTCTTAAGTTTGGCGACAATTTCTGCTTGGCCATGCCGTTCTAAAAGATCTGTCACGGAATTAAGATTACTCCAGACCTCGTTTGCTTTTGAACGAATATTTTTCAGTAATTTTGGATCAGTGAGCAATTCACGGAGTTCATCAAACCGGTCAGGTAGGTCCTCGATATTAGCCGGTAATTTATCTTGAAGTTTCATTGATTTTTTGACATATGTGTCAGTCTTGATACCAAGTGTTGTTGAGATACTTGTGAGTTCTGAAAATGCTTTTATCTGTTCATTTAGGGTTTGATTGAAATATCCAACAATTCGTTTCTCAAACAGTTCCACAATATGATGGGCTTTTCGGATCGCTTCTTCGTAAGTTTCACTAGCAGGAACGATAGTAGTTAATTCCTGGATAGCTGTTTGAACTTCTGATGGAATTGTTAAGTTCATTCCAAGAAGTTTAGACACTGCGAGGCGAAGTTTGAGATCAAGACGATACTTGAGATTCTCAATGGCATCTTGTGCCTTATACAAGGCATCTCCTTGCGCTTCACGCGCGACTTCTTCAATTTCTTCAAAACTTGTACTGGCACGGATTTGAGCAATAGCACTTTCGAGAAATTCTTCCATTGTTTTGAAGGATTCACGATAGGTTGGTTTAATAACTTGGATTTCTGCTAATAAGTCGTTTAGTTCCCTTTCCCAAGCTTTTCAGGGCCTCGAAACTCTATTCCTTGAGCCGCGCATA
>CAYFXY010000052.1:0-1504 GCA_964347205.1 uncultured archaeon | reverse complement strand
AAGCTTTTCGGAATAGATCAATTCGATTTTCCCCATGCTTACGGAGGCGGGCATATGCCTCAACAAGCTCAGGGAAGCTGATTTCTGTGCTCCGAACAGGAGCTGGAGCAGCACCCATTGTGGTTTTGTCTAGAATGGTGGTCGCGGTCTCAGAAATCCGTGTTAGCAGAGCCTCTTGAGTTCGAATCTCAGCAAGCAGTTTCCCATGTTCCTCGATTATTTGGGCTGCTACCTCAGAATAGACCTTGACAAGAACTTTGAGGTCGCCTTTCTGTAACTTCTTAGAATTATTTTTCACGAATTTATCCAATTCGGCAGTGTTGTGAAGTACATTTCGTTTAACAGCCCTTGTTAAATCATCTAAAATCCGCATAGTTTCGCCACGAATCGCTGTTTCAACATTCGTTTGGTAAGCTTGTAAGCGTTCATAACTTGCTATTAGACTAGCTAAATCCGCTTCTTTAGGAACTTCAGGTGGAGCTGGTGGTAAAAATGTGGCATCGTTTGAAATATTAGCGCTAGCTAAAATACGGTTCAGATTATGCCCAAATTCTAGTAGCTGGCTTCGAACCTCACTGGATGCTTTTAACACTTGTCCGTCATATTGCTGCACCAAACCAAGTAGGGTCGTTAAATTAGTTTCGCCTTTTAGCTGCTTTTTCAAAGCCTGCAACGAGGTGGAAATTGCCATTGGGACATTAATTTTCAAGCTTCGAGCAGTCACCATAAGTGAAAGTGATGATTCAATGCTGGTTTGGAGTTTGGCACGGAGAGTGTCCACGACTTCTCCGCGTCGACTTGTCAGATAATCATGTTCTTGACGTAACGTTTGCCGAATTTCAAAAAGGTCTGGAATATTTTTAGCATCAACAGATTCCCGTTCTGCACTAATAGAAACATCACTGGTATCAATACCCACAAAACGATCATAAGTCTTGATCAATGCGCGATTTTGCTCAAGCATATCATTCGTTTGCTTCAGCAGGGCATCACGGAGTTGCTTAGTAAGACCTTCCAATGTTGAAACAAAGCGTGATAGTACGGGTAAGACGACAGCATAACCCCCTTGAGTTGATGGAAAGGTAAGTTTATTGAGATCACGACCTAGCTTGAGATCGAAACTCATAATAGTTGCCTTCATTTCCTCGAGCTCAGTCAAATGTGTGCGTAATTGCTCGATATGCAGTCGTAATGAGCGAGACAGATCATCATCAATTTTTGGAAGGCCTTGATCAATTCGTTTGACTAGCCGGCGTTTTTTTGGACTTAATGACCAGCTGGTCTTTGCGTCTCTGTCAAACCCTTCTAGGGTCATGAGTTCGCGTCCCACATCCTCAATGGAGGTTTCAACTTCAGGAGGGAGACTACTCATTATGTTCTTACATTTTGAACTAACATCTTTGAGCATAGTGTAGAACTTACGAAGCTCAGCTAACGAAGTCACTTTAGGAGCCCCCAGGGTAAGTGGCTTTCACCCACCTTTCTAGAAACATTGGAAAGTTAG
>CAYFXY010000051.1:15888-17171 GCA_964347205.1 uncultured archaeon | reverse complement strand
AGCCTATACTTTGTTGAAGAAACTAATCCGTTATTGTGTTGTTCAAATCTCTTTCAGAGGAAAAGGAGATCCTACAATCCTTCAAGGATCTCAAAATTAACCAGTGGATTCAACCAAACCAACGTTTTGGCGTAAAGGTCACCCGTGTACAGCGGGAACCTTCAGCCTTTGATGTGGATGACCTTCAGAAAAAAATCGGATCACAAATCTGGCATGCCATGGAGGGGCAAGTTAAAATCAATTTAACCTCACCAGATGTGCTTTTTCTTGGAGTAATTCATGGCACCGAGTTCTATTTTGGTCCCCATCTAGCGTCGAGAGACCGAGCAGGATTCTATCAACGACGTAGTCCATTACGCCCATTTTTTGTCCCAAGCGCCCTACACCCAAAAATTGCTCGCGTGATGGTAAATCTTAGCCGAATAACCCCAAATACGCTTTTTGTTGATCCTTTTTGTGGAACAGGTGGGCTTCTTTTAGAAGCCGCAAAGATTGGGTGCACAACGATTGGTCTTGACATTGATGCTGCAATTCTTGCAGGGTGCAAAGAAAATCTAAAGCATTTTCAGGTTCCGTTTAATGGAATCTTAGCAGATGCACGAGCACCTCCGATACGAAACGACATTGTCGAAGCCATCGCCACAGACCCACCCTACGGACGTTCGAGTTCAACGAAAGGCAGTGGAGTTCTTCATCTCATTCAGGTCGGTTTACCTGCGATTGCGAAACCTTTGAAATCTGATAAATTTCTTTGTCTAGCTTTACCTCTTGAATATTACTCAGACAAAATCATTCCACAGGACTTGGTAAATGTGAAAGAAACCCACACAATGCGAATTCATCGAAGTCTTCGACGGCATATCATTGTCTTAGAACGAAAGAGCAGCAAGTGAGCAAAAAATGAAATTCTATTTCTTGGGCGTCGGTGGCGGAATCCCTTCAGTAACACGCGCTCCACCATCATTTGCCATCAGGTTTCACAGAAAAATTATTCTTTTCGACTGTGGTGAAGGTACTCAAATCCAATTACAACGCACAGGACTAAGCCCACAACGTATAACAGAGATTTTTATCACCCACCTCCATGGTGACCATGTGCTTGGATTACCAGGATTGATTTCAACGTTAATGATGCAAAATCGCAAGAAACCATTGACAATTTATGGACCACCTGGCATCAAGGAATTTACAGAACTTAGCCTAAAATACACACATGCATTCCTTGATTTTCCACTAACCATTCTCGAAAAGGAAACAGGGCTCATTTCTAACCAAGACGACTA
>CAYFXY010000051.1:4790-15878 GCA_964347205.1 uncultured archaeon | reverse complement strand
TGCCTTCCTGCCCTGCATAATGTTCCGTCCTTATCTTTCATCTTCAAGATGGCAGATACTCCGGGAAAATTCAATGTAAAAAAAGCGCAACAATTAGGCGTACCTTCAGGACCACTTCGCAAGCAGCTGTACCAAGGTGAAACTATTAAAACCCCTGAAGGCAAAATTGTCAAGCCGACAGACATTATTGGCCCCCCGCGCAAAGGGCAAATCATCGCTTATTCGGGAGATTCAGCTCCAAACCAAGAATTTGCCCGTAAAGGAAAGAATGCAACTCTTATGATCCATGATGCCACATTTACAGACAAGCACAAGAAAAAAGCCGCTGAATATTTTCATTCAACCGCTTCAGAGGCGGCAGGCATTGCCCTTCAAGCGAATACAAAACAGCTTGCATTGGTTCATCTAAGTCCCCGCTATGCCTCCTCAGAAGATCATGAAAAGGAAGCAAAAGCCATTTTTCTTCAAAGCTTTGCCCCAAACGATTTGGAAAGTATCGATCTTGGGACATGAACGAATCTTAAAAAATGATGCTTATAGGCAACTAGGTGTCATTAAATACAAAGGATTTCCTGATGAGAAAGTTCCGCGCTAGAACCGTATCCTAGTCGTATTATGGTCGTATTCCACAATGAGAATTTCACTTAAGGGGCATAGCTAGGAATTCGACCAAAATTTTTATATTTAGGTTTACCTAAATTCATTCGAGGTTAATTTAGGAACACCTAAATTCATTATGTCTGATTTACACCCGTTCCGAGATATTCCTCAATCCCTTACCCACCGGAGGTTTCAAAATGAGCCCTCACTGTCACTCACAACCTGACACTTCATTTCCTGGTTTACGAAAGCTTGCCCTAGTGGGAAATCCCAACACAGGAAAGAGCGTAATGTTTCATAACCTGACTGGAGCCTACGTCACCGTCTCGAATTATCCTGGAACCACCGTCGATGTTTCCAGAGGAAAAGGAACGATTGGAAAAGAGGAATTTGAGGTTGTCGATACACCTGGCATGTATTCCCTCCTACCCATAACTGAAGATGAAAGAGTTGCCCGATCAATACTTCTCACCGAGAAACCTGATATCGTCTTGTCAGTTATCGACGCGAAAAATCTTGAACGGATGCTCCCCATGACCCTACAACTCATCGAAGCGGGGCTCCCTGTGGTTCTCGTTTTGAACATGATGGATGAAGCTGAAAAATTGGATATTGCCATCGATGTCAAACAGCTCGAAACCGAGCTGGGCATTCCAGTCGTCGCCACAGTAGCCACGAGTGGAAGAGGAATGGAGCTTCTAAAGGAATACCTTCTGCAATATTCACGAGCTCCTAAACTAAGAAAAACTCGGTACCATCCATTAATTGAGTCCGCACTAAAGAAGATCATTAACCTCCTAAAACAGGATTACCAGTTATCTAAGCGAACCCTTGCCCTATTGCTTCTCCAAGATGATCATGAAATCTGGGACTTGATCAAATCAAGGGAAGAGCAACAATTCATCAAGCTTGAAGAAGTCGTGAGAGAAGCCCGGAGCCGATTCAGTCACCCCTTAAATTATGTCATTAGCAACAAGCGACATTGGGATGCGAAAGGAATTGCGAAGACGGTAACAACCCTTCCGCCCCTGCTCAAGCAACCATTCAAAGAAAGGCTTAGCCGCCTTATGATGAGACCCCTAACTGGTATCCCAATACTCTTCGCAGTACTCTTTTTTGGCTTCTATTTGTTCGTTGGAGTTTTTGGTGCTCAAATTCTCGTCGAACTCCTAGAGGATGTGGTTTTTGGAGGATTCATTAATCCGTACATAACCACACTGGTAAACACTTATGTCCCCATCCCATTACTCCAGCTTCTATTAGTAGGTGATTACGGAATCATCACCCTTGGAGTTCGGTATGCCATAGCACTTATTCTACCCATTGTAGGTACCTTTTTCATAATCTTTTCAATCATCGAAGACACAGGTTATCTCCCACGAATGGCGATGCTAATTGACCGAGTCTTCAAAAAAATCGGACTTAACGGTAGAGCCGTCATCCCCATGACCCTTGGCTTTGGGTGTGCTACCATGGCCACGATTGTCACGCGAACCTTGGAGACCCGCCGAGAAAGAGTCATTGCGACAATTCTCCTAGCCCTTGCAATTCCATGTTCTGCTCAACTAGGCGTAATCATGGGCATCTTGGCTGGAAATCCCTTTGCAATCCTCATCTGGGCCAGCGTTATCATAGGAATCTTCCTCCTTGTAGGCTTTCTCACTGCGAAACTAATGCCAGGTGAACAACCCAGTTTTTACATGGAAATTCCTCCCTTGCGTATGCCAAAACTTGGAAATGTCCTAAGGAAAACCTACACCCGTATGGAGTGGTATCTGAAAGAAGTATTTCCCCTCTTCATTCTGGCAAGCATTCTAATTTGGCTCGGTCAAATAACTGGCGTCTTTGATCTATTAATTCATCTCATATCATATCCTGTCCAATGGATTGGTCTCCCAGCAGAGGCGAGTATAGCTTTTCTCTTTGGATTCTTCCGAAGAGATTATGGAGCTGCTGGTCTTTACGATCTTTCCCAAGCCGGCATCTTATCAGGGACCTCTCTCCTCGTCTCAGCAGTAACACTCACTTTGTTTGTACCTTGTATTGCACAATTTTCTATCACTATTAAAGAACGAGGAATAAAGACAGCAATTGCGATAGTACTCTTTATTTTTCCTTTTGCGTTCCTTATCGGTTTCATCCTAAACCTTACTCTAGTAAGTCTGGGAGTGATATTATGAAGTGCCCACTCTGTGGTTTTGAATTTGAAGAAGAAGAAAGTGCCCCGGGATGCAATGGTTGCCCATTAGCTAAAGGCTGTAAACTAGTACGGTGCCCTAATTGTAGCTATGAAACCCCAGCCCAGCCATCTATAATTTCAATTTTACAGAAATTACGGAGGAAAAATGAAAATGGAACTCAGTGAACACGCTGAAGAAATTTTAGAAATTCTCTGGACTCGAAATGAAGAAGAAGGAAAAACACAATTTAAGCTCAGTACAATTAGTGTTGAACCGGACAAAGGCCGAGGAAGGAGAAGGCGGCGGCGGAGAGGAGTTGAGGATGATGCCCTGCGTGAGCTAAAGAACCATAATTTGATAGACATAAATAATGAATTTGTATCTTTGACCAAAGTGGGGCAGTCCAAGGCAGAAAACGTAGTTAGACGCCATAGGCTTGCCGAACGGATGTTGGCAGATCTTCTTGACATTGAATCGCCCTTGTTAGAAGAGGCCGCCTGTAAATTCGAACATGTAATTCGAAAAGGAATTGATGAAAGTATCTGTGTATTATTAGGGCATCCAAGAGTGTGTCCCCATGGGAAACCCATTCCCAAAGGCAAATGTTGCCAAGAAGGGTACTCGAAGACAGAACAAGTTGTTGTTACCCTCTCCCAACTCGAACCCGAGGAGGAAGGAAGAATTGTTTACATCCATTCAAAAGGTGCGAAACGCCTTCAAAAATTAATGGCAATGGGAGTCACACCGGGCATGCCCATTCGAATTTTACAAAAATTTCCAACCCACGTTTTCCAAATCGGGCAAACTCAAATTGCAGTTGATGAAGAAATTGCAAACGAAATTTTCGTAATTCACACAGGAAAAACAGAAGCCTAGAAAGCTTGCAAGAACGCCCAGATAGCTCTTCGAATGAGAGAGAGCAATGGTCACTCAAGTTTGAGATTCTTTCGAATCTGGGGTTTCCCTTTGATGGTTGGAGGGCTAATATAATCAATAACGTCATGTATGTTGTGGGCTCGAATTTCAACCCGGATTGGCCCCATCCCAGAATAATCATCGAGATCGCTGAGGTGGAACCGGTTTACCAACGCGGCTTGCCGTTGCATACCAAATACCAAATTCTCGTCTTGAAGGGCTTTGAGCAATTTCTGTCTAACCGCTTCTAGAATTCGCTGTTCCCGAAACTTTTTTGCAAACATGGCAATGGATTCGGGACCCGTGGCATTGCCTTGGATTACTGTTTGGGAATCAGACTCTTGCAGGACAACAACCCTTGCTGGAGGGCAGAGATTGAGCACAGCCTGTTTGACTTTTTCGAGATCCTCTGTCGGTTTAACATCGGCCCACAGACTAATTGTGATAATCGAGAATTCCTCCTACTACTCATTGTCGAAAATTTTGGTAAGAATGTTGTGGACCTTGGTTTTCAGTTCATCGAAGTCGCCTTCATTTACAATCATTATGTCAGCGTTAGCAATGACTCGACCGAGTCCGACGTCGAGCTCTCGCGCATCTCTTGCTTGAAAGGTGTCTTTTGTCAAAGAATCATCTTCACGCCCACGCTGCCGAAGTCTTTCGAAACGCACTTTGGGGGCAGCGTGAACTGCAACCACCGTGACGTGCGTTATTGCTTGCTGAAAGGCGTTTATTTCGGCTTCGCTGCGAGCGCCATCGATTACTACATGCGAACCGGGTAATTGTGGAAACTTTTCAATGCATCTTTCTGCAATAATAGCAGGACCAAAATGAGTCCGTAGTTCGATCATAATTTGTCCGAGGGTTTCAGGTGTATGAGGTAGGTGTTGGCGAGTTACCTCTTCGCGAACCACATCACCCATTACGAGGGTAGGTATTTCTAAAGTTCTTGCGACCGTGGCGCCAATAGATTTTCCAGAGCCTGGCATTCCACAAAAAATGACAGCTTTTTTTACGGGCAACATAACCACTATGCATATTGAGAAATTACTTATACAGACCTTTTTCTTTGGTGGAATGGATGGCTTCTACATGTTTAAAGGTCGATTCATCAAGAGCAGAAAGACCTTTGGAGAGAGCATGGTGGAGTGCGCCTTTTAGAACACGATCTTTTAGATCCCGTCCAGAATATCCTTCAGTCCGCCGGGCTAATGATTCCATATCAGCATTTACCCGCATGGGAATAGTGGAAGAATATTTGTGAAGGATTTGAAGCCTTTCATCAAAATCGGGAAGAGGAAAGTTAATTTCTTCTTCAAAGCGGCTTCGTAGCGCGGGATCTAAAAACTCACGACTATTTGTTGCAGCAATAACAACGACGCCTTCCTGGTCTTCAACGAGGTCAAATTGGGAAATTAATGAGTTAACCACTTCAGTTACATCGCCCCGAACAGATTGGAACCCACGATCCAATCCAATTGAATCAATCTCATCAATGAACACGATGCAGGGTTTCTTTCGAATAACATCTTCGAAGAGTTTGTTTACTTTGTCAGCTCCAGCACCTACATGTTGTCCAATGAGAGACGTCGCTTTGACATAGAAGAATTCCGTTTGAGTTTCCCAGGCCATCGCGCGGGCTAGCATTGTTTTACCAGTACCGGGGGGTCCAAAGAAGAGGATTCGTCTCGGTGCCCATTCTGCGAACCGAGAAGGATTGGTGATGTATTTTTGGATAATTAGGCATTTTGCTTTAGCCTCATCGTGTCCAATGACATCATCAAATCCAATTTTTCGACCTTTCGTGGGTGCTAACTTAGGAGGTCCAATTAGTCGTATTTTGGTGTCAGCTACAATGTGGGCTTCGGCAGGTTTTACGGAAACCACTTCAAAAGCAAAATCGGGTAATAGCAATTGATCAAAGAGATAGTCCAAGGGTTTAACTTTGATTCCTTGCCATTGGTCAACGGCATAGGCGCAAAAGAGTTTTTCATCCCGAATTCGAATGAGTGGTTTCACTGGAATATTATTTACTTCAAGTGGGTAACCGGCAGGACGCAAAACGACCTCCTTTGCGGGTATAATTTCTTGTGTTAAGGGATCACCCGACGTCCGGGTAAAATCAGCAAGGGGTTTACGGGTTCGAGACGATTTTTTTGTCTTCAACCAAATATTGCCTCCCAAAAGCGAGCTGTTCGCCTTTGGGAATGGAGAATAATATAAAGTTTGCTGCTGATTTAACGGTGTAATCAATGCCGTGATGAAAAATGACTGCAATTCGCTGTTTCATTGCAGTAGAACTAAAGAACCCCGAAATTCTCACGCAAATAGAACAAATTCAACAAGCGCTTTTATCTAGTGGAGCAAAGCTCAAAGTAGTTGAGCCGGTTAACCTTCATTTCACGCTCCACTTTTTAGGAAATGTCGAGGAGACACGCATTCCGGAACTGGCAACTATCCTTGATGAAGTTGAAGGGGAACCGTTTCAAGTCGAGTTAGTGGGGCTCGGATGTTTTCGCCCGCAACGCCCACGAGTAATTTGGATTGGTTGTACTACGGGCGCCGACCACCTTATTCGTTATCAGAAGTTCTTAGGCACCCAGCTTCGACAACATAGGTTCCCAGCAGAGAGCCGGAAGTATTCACCACATTTGACAATTGCCAGAGTACGTAGTGGCTTAAATCGTGCGCAACTCATCGAAGTAGTTCAACAAAACGCTGACAAGAATTTTGGACAATTCCAAGTCCAAGCAATTAAACTGAAGAAAAGCACACTTACACCAAAAGGTCCTATCTATGCTGATTTAGCAGTAACACACTTAGATAAATCCGATTAATTGAAAGAACATGAGTAGAATAATTGAGGGAGGGAACGATGAAGATTCTGGTAACGGGTGCGACAGGGTTTCTGGGTCAAAAACTAGTAACGAAGCTGATTAAAGAAAAGCATGTTGTCACAGCGTTGGTCAGGAAAACAAGTGATGTACGTACTCTTCCTAAGAAATTATGTCTAATTGAAGGAGACATGACATATGCTCCATCCTTAAACGGTGCAGTGAAAGGAAATGAGGTTGTTATTCACTTAGCAGCCTATTTTGATTTCTATCCTGAAGATGTAGATTTGCTATATCGGGTAAATGTTGAAGGCACTCAGAATCTTATCAATGCCAGTATTGCTGCATCCGTCAAGCGCTTCATCTACATATCAACAACCGAGGTGATTGGTCCGGTAAAAATCCCCCCAGGCACTGAAGAGACCGAATTACGCCCCCAGTTTGATTATTCAAAAAGTAAAGTACAAGCAGAGGAAATTGTCCGAAATGCGTCAATTGGAACCAAACTTGAATACGTTATCCTACGTCCCACCGGCATTATGGGAGAAGGAGAGTTTTATACCGTCTTTGAAGCCATTCAAGCGGTAAACGAAAGACAGATTCCGATGCTCCCTGGCGATGGAAAAAAACGTTTCATGTACATACACGTCGATGATGTTATCCGAGGCATAATCGCCGCGTTAGATTCAAAACAAGCCACAAATCAAACCCTCATTCTTTGCCCTGATGAGCCAATGACGTGGAATGATTTATTTGAATTCTTAGGTGAAACTCTTGGCGTAGAGCCACCACGTAGGAAAGTTCCCACATTTCTTGCCAAACTGGGTGTTGGGATTCTTAGCCCCTTCAAGAACCGGGAAAAAACCACCTTCTTATGGCATATGAAAACGATTCAAAGTTTGGACGAAGAACGATGGTATTCGAACGCCAAGGCCAAAGCGGTTCTTGGTTGGGTGCCACAAATATCAATGCAAGAAGGGCTCATTCGAACGATTAACTGGTATTACAAACACGGTCATCTTGAAAACAAGCACCTAAAAGAGGACGCTGAGGATCAATAATTGGTCACGATTTTTTTCCTCACCCCATTTGGAGGTATTGAAGGCAATTCTCCTTTGAAGAAAAGGAATTAAAAGGACGAATGAATTTTAAGTTCCAGCCTGTGGGCCGGTGGTCTAGATCCCGACCGGCAACAGCCAACGGCTAGATTGGTATGATGCCTGCCTGGGGCGTGGTTCACTCATTGCCTTAGTAACCCCCCATCAGGTGATCCCGCGTTCAAATCGCGGCCGGCCCACCAGTTTCTTACCTTTACTCTATCAGCTAATCTTCCACCAAGGTTGCTGGATCTTCTTGACTTCTTTAAGCAACATGGTCATGTACTTGGAGATTTGTGCATCCTCGGTTGGAGCTTTTTCGGGGATAGGAGTTCCCTGTCCACTCAAAGCGACCAGTGTGTTGTAAATGGACTCAGCCAACCCTTGGAGATCATAGCCCCCTTCCAGAAACATAACTATACGACCTTGACAATGTTTGTCAGCGATTTCCCTTATCAGTTGTGTGGCCTTGAAGTACGCCGTTGTACTGAGTTGTAATCCCGTGAGATAATCGCGGAAGTGGGCATCATATCCAATGGATACGAGTATTGCGGTTGGTTGAAATTGGGCTACTATGGGGGGAAAGAGCGCATTGAGCCCACGTAGAAAAGAGTGATCAGAAGTTCCTGGTGGCAGAGGTAGGTTAATGGTATAGCCTTTACCCGCTCCTTCTCCAACTTCATCGATATATCCTGAATACCCGGGGTATAGGGTGCGTCCATCCTGATGTAACCCTAGATAGAGAATGTGTGCTTCCGAATAATGAATTTCTTGAGTGCCATTGCCGTGATGGGCATCGATATCGAGGATAAGAACACGGCTATCCGGAATTGTCGCAGTAATATGGCGGGCGAGAATGGAGATGTTGTTGAATAGGCAAAATCCTCGCGCGGATCGTTCGTTGGCGTGGTGGCCAGGAGGACGAACCAATGCAAAGGCATTGTCCATTCGTTTTGCTTGTATGGCCTTCCATGCGTTAATACCAGCTCCAGCTGCTAAGATGGCGGCATTATAGGACCCTTTCGAGGTACGTGTGTCAGCGTCTAAACGGGCTTCGCGATCGGATGCGGTGCGGATGAGCTCGATGTAATCTTTGGGGTGCACCCGTTCTAAATCCGCGTGTGCTACCGCCGAGGGTTTTTCTAAGATAATGTGGTCTTGATCGAACACGTGTTTTTCTGTCAAGAACTTCATAACTGCGCTAAGTCGCTCTGGACGTTCCGGGTGCCCGAAACCCATGTCATGTTTAAGAAAAGCGGAGTGATAAAAAAGACCGGTTGGCATAATGAAATCCTCACGATGACGAAGTAGAGTTAATCTAAGGTAAGTTGGGATTGTCGTGTAGCTTGACGGCGTGTATCCTTTAACGCTTGTTCTTCTTCTGGATTGATTACGCCCCCACACTGTTGTTTAATCGATTGCGCAATTTGGGGCCCAATAGCAGGAACTGCAGCAAGTTGAGTAATTGGTGCATCGCGGATTCGGTTCTTCGAGATAAAACCTGCCCGAAAAAGAAACCGGGCACGCACCCGCCCAATGCCATGCAGTTCAACTAGGTCCGTTAGTTCTCGTTTTACGCCATAACGTAACCGGAGTTCAAGTTCTTCGAGGTCTTGCACCACTTTGTGATACTTAAAGATAGGAGCCAGTTCACGACATGCATACAGGAGCCAGGCCTGGGTATCAACAAGACGGAGCAGATCCCCTGATCCAATTTTGAATTGGGTAATGAGTTGATCTTCAGGTAACTCTTCAATCCAGGCTTTGGCAAGCAGCGCGGTTTTCACTTCGGCAAGAAAGAATTCATACCGATCTCGGTACCGACGCGGATCTGGTACTGGTGTCAGAAATTCATCGAGGTGTTCGACGACATAATCGTGAAATCGTTCATCTTCTCCTCGTCGCAGGTAAAGATTAGCCATATCAGGGGTGTTACAAATAAGATGCAAGTAGGAGACGTCGGTGGTCCGATCATAGTACTTCGAAGCCCGAGCCAACCCATCACGGATAATAACGGCAGATTTGGGATCAATATACAGTTGTGAAACTCGCCGACCAAAGGAGGTCGGGATCAGCCGCTGCGCGCGTTGTTCTATCAGAGCCTCATCGGTCAGGAATTTGACAATCAAATCGATCATGTATTCCACTTCCTCCGGATCGCGTTGATGCCCAAAGAACGTTTGACGGATGAACTCCATAATTCCTGCTTTATCCGACGCATAATTCATCGCAATCGTCGATAACACATGGCTGCGAAGAGCCGATTCGCTCGCCAATTTCGAGATAATACTTTCGGGGCTACCGAGAATATAGTAGTCGTACAAGAAATCGCGTTCTCCTTCATTCCGAGAAATAAGAATCGCAGTTCCGGTAGTATCGTATTTCGGGCGTCCTGCACGCCCAGCCATTTGTTTATATTCCAAAACCGGAATGGGTTGATAGCCTTCAACCCGGTCATAACGCCGATATTCTCGAATAATCACCACCCGTGCAGGCATATTAATGCCTGCAGCTAGGGTTGGTGTGGCGCAGACAACCTTGATGAGTGTATTTCGAAATCCTTCTTCAATGAGTTTGCGTTCACTATAACGTAGCCCTGCATGATGATAGGAGACACCGGCGCGGATTAATCGCGCAAGGGTATCGGTAACTTGGGTAACTTCACCCGTTTGTCGTAGTTGATCAGCGATGAGGCCCAATTGTTTTTGCTCAAGTTTTGTTAATCGAGGTGCCACAATGGAGGTGAGTTTTTGCGCGGTTCGGACAGCTGAACGTCGGGTATTAAGAAAGGCAAGAAGCTGACCTTTTTCCTTCAATACTCGACGGGTAATATCGCCGATGGGAAATGCGGTGGCCGGTGTAAAACGGGCTGTCCCCTCTTCAGCAAACAGCACTTGCCCCTCATAATAAACCCCTTCACGTAAAGTTACTGGTCGCCAATCGCTGATCACGGCCTGCCCATTGAGCCAGGCGGCCACTTCTTCCGCATTATCAACTGTTGCACTCAATGCCAGGATTTGGGCTGTTGGTGCGATTTGACGTAATCGTGCTAACACAACTTCGAGGGTCGGGCCACGTCCGGGATCATTAATGAGATGAACCTCATCGGCGATAACAACATCAATTTTAGACATCCATTTGGCGCGATGTCGAAGAAGCGAATCAGCCCGTTCATTGGTACAGATCAGCAAATCATAGACGCCATATTTTTCTTCCACAGTATCATAATCCCCGGTTGTGATGCCCACGTTCACACCGAGTTGCGAATAGTCCCGAAACTCTTCATATTTCTCCGACGCCAACGCTCGCAACGGACACAAATACAGCGCCTTCCCACCCCGTTCCAAGATAGCCTTCAGCATACATAACTCGGCAATGAGCGTTTTCCCAGACGCCGTGGGAATAGCTAACACCATATTCTTGCCATCAAGGATGCCCGTTTTGATAGCCTTTTGCTGCGGG
>CAYFXY010000051.1:0-4756 GCA_964347205.1 uncultured archaeon | reverse complement strand
AACCAGCCGTGGATATGCCTTTGCGACAGGCCGGGACGCGGCGATGGCTTGCCGCACCAACGCCTCCGACATCCAATCAAGGGCGGCCCGTTCAATCAACTTGTCCATCGACACCCCAGCCGGGGTCTCCTTTTCCAATTCACGAATCATCATCAAAATCCCCTGCAACTTATCCCGCTGCGACTTCGGCCGCCCAATCATAATGTTATCAATATCATACTGTCCCGTTTCACTATCCAACCCCACCTGCTGCAACGACACCTGCACCAGTCGCACCGCCGCCTGCGCATCCTCTGGCAACACCTTCTCCCGCAACGCCATCTTCGCATGTGCCTCCGATAACCGAATCAACGACTCCAACTGCCGCGCCGTAATCGGCACCGGCGCATTCTCCCGCTCCCCCGACTTCCGCATCCCCAAATAAAACTCCTTCAACACATTCAACGCCTCATCCGTCAACACCGGCACCACCCCCCGCCGCGCAAACGCAATATACTTCCGCAATAACTCCATCGCAATCGGCGGATCCTTCTCCCGGCCCTTCTTCTGATGCAACGCAATAATATGCTCCGCCGTCCGCTCATCACGCTCTACCTCCGGTAAATCCGTCAACGTAAAAATCAAATCAAACCGCGACAACAACGTCACCGGCAAATTCACATTCTCCGCAAACGACCGCTCCGGCACATACCGCCCCAAATTCGGATTCGCCGCCGCCAAAATCGCTGTCCGCGCGTTCAGCGTCGCAACAATCCCCGCCTTGGCTATACTCACGGTATGCTGTTCCATCGACTCATGTATGGCCGTTCTATCTTGAGGCCGCATCTTGTCAAACTCATCAATGCACGCGGTACCGCGATCAGCCAGGACAAGAGCTCCAGCTTCAAGAGCAAATCCTTCAGTGTCCGGATCACGTAATACCGCGGCGGTATTATGGACGATGAATGTGTTGACGATAAAGTTGTGGGTGCCTGGGATAGTCAAGTCATATACGTAGGGATATGTTGGGGGGATTTTAGTAACTTCGGTAACTTCGTCCCAGTAAATGTCGGAATCTGAAAGGTTTTTTAAAAGCTCATAAATTTCCATGTGAGCTTGATGTTCGGTTAAGACTGTATTTATTTGGTTAATCCAATAGGTTCTGACTTCTTTTGATAAATCTAGAGCCTGCGATGTTATAAGGGCGTGAAAGATCCCTATCGGAATGGTTGGATTTCGATTTTTCCTGATAAAAAACTCATAAATTTGGTTTTTTGATATGCCACTGATTTTTATTAATTCTTCAGTTGAGAGAAGGGTTTGGAGTTCTTTGAAGAGTTGATTGCGTTTTTGAAATGGAACAGAAATACGATGGTTTTGCCAGTTAAGTTTCAATTGGTCTAAGATTGAAGAGAGTAAATAGGAGGACACAGAATTTCGAAATCGACTCGGGGTTAGTCGTATGCTTTGACTGTTTAATCTGAAGATTTTGTGATTGTAAAAAACCATAAGCTTCCATAGATATGATGAGATATGAGGTATGTTGTCTAGATTACTATGAGGCTTCTTTTCTAATTTGCAATAATTGAGAAGTTTCTCCTGTTTTTGAGGGTGATTAAACCCGAAATTTTCTGCGAAGCGTTTGATATCAGAATGATTATTGATTAATAGAGAGTACCTAGGATATTGACCTTCTATTGTTTTACCTGAATTAAGAACTGAACTCACGGGGTCTCTCTTGCGAATGAATGATGGTATATTTTTTGATAATAGAGCGATTTGTACGAAATCAATTAATGGCTTGCTTATTGATGAAAGACCAATGTGAGATGACCCTTGAGAACGGGTGTAAACCCAGCCATCAGTATCATAAAGGCCTTTAATGAAATTGGAAAGATAATCATGATTGAAATAGAGAAGATCAGAATTGGGTGCAAATTTGTTTGATTTTGGAGAATGGGGTAATCCAAAGTAAGAGAAGATGTGAAAAATTAAGGAGGAGTAGACACGAATCTCTTGTGGTCTCTTCTCTGATTTCTCAGTTAGCGACGTCTTAAGACCGAGTGTTTTAAAGAAGTGTGAAAATGAGTTAACCAACGTATTTTCGCTGTTTGAGAGACCAATAGTCGTCCCGCCGTAACTATTTTTTCTCTTATCTATGTATACTCTTCCATCTCCAAAAAGTAATCCCAGAATATAGAACCATTCAGGGTTCAGTTTTTTCGGTAAGATAATTGATTGCCCATACTTTACTTGTAGTTCAAAATAATCAGGTAAATGATCTTCTATTTTCTCGCCAAGCATTTGACATAACTGTAGAAGCTTATCAAATGGAATGTTTCCTGTCCTTCCCTTGTTCATCCATCTATAGAGGGTGTCTTCAGTGACACCAAGTCGCTTCGAAATTTTTCTTATCGATAAGTCGAATCGAATTTTAAGTTGAGTTACCAGTGTTCGAACTTTTGTTTCAATATTCCAGAGTCTGATTGGTTTTGGATAACTTTTGAGGAGAGTTGATACCAGAGGAACGGGTTGTTTTCCGGCCACAGGAAGGGCTCTGCTCGTGGCAACTCGGTCACCAGTACACAATTGATTTGCTTGCTTCCAAACCAAACCAAGAGACTCATCGAGAGACAAAACGCTCGTTCTCGGTGTTAATTCTAGAGTTTTTCCAGTTTTGGATCGGATTCGAATCATTAGCTTAGGACTCTTAATTTTCCATAGTTTGTCAATCGGTCCCAATTCCATTCGTAGGTTTTTCGAATGGAATATTTGTAATTCTGATTGCTCATTTTCTACAAATTGAATCCCTGCATCATATTCAATTGGTGTTTGCTCTTCGAAATGACTTTCAACAACATTCAGAATCGAATTCACACCTGAAGAAAGTACAAGCTTACTTTCAGGACCCACACAAAGTCCTGCAGCCGTTGATCCCTTTCCAGAGGTGTATAGTCCTCGTGGAGCGATTTGAGCAACGTATTTGAGGAGTTGGCTGTTGTGAACAATAAGGTTTCCTTGAGCGAGGAGGAAGTGTCCATCTGAGGTAGCGATGTCATAGACGGTTGAGGCTTGGTTGATTTTTTCTATTTTTGTGATTGGATCCCAGAATATATCGGAGTGAGCCAAAGTATGCAACCAAGTAAGTGTTGGTGATTGAGCAGTTTTGAAGGTCGAAAGTTTTGAGACAACGTTTTGGAGATATTGACGTCCAACCCGTTGTCGAGATGTCTTTCCTCTTAATTCACCGAGGAACCCACGAGTCCAAGTTCCTCTTCGGCTTCGAATTCCAAGCTCTTTGTAGGCATGATTGAGAAGTCGTCCAAAGTTAGGAACAATATCTCTTGACTGGTATCGTCGTCGTCTATATAGACGATTAACTAAATCTTCAAGACCTTTTTGTTTAGATTTAGAAATGAAGCTAATATGTTGTTGAAATTGAAGTATATCCTCTGATTGAATTCTAATCTGATAATAGATCCTACCCTTGTAGGGTCCTTTGGTAATTGTTCGTTCTTTTATTGTGGCAAAAATGCTCAGGGTTGCCAACAGGTCACTGATTTGATATGCTAAGGTTCTGCTGACGGTTGTCGCACAAATAGCTGTTCCGTTTTTGTCAATTGTACCATCGCCAGAAAAATATCCAGATAACAAAGCGCATCTGAATGAGTGGGGAGCATTAAGCAACTCTTTTGGAATGCGTTTTTCTTTAGCCCCTGATCCGTACTCTTCTTTGAACCACTTTGCTAAACTCGATTGACAAAGAAACACCCCCTTATCAAAAGTTGATGCTTTTCCGAATGTTGACACAAGGTCTTCTTCAATGGTGTTTTTGATAGATTTGTCAAGATTAGAAAACCGGATTGAATTTCCTTCAACATTTCCTTCAGCTAGATAAAAGCCAAATATCCGTCCTGCATGTGTTCCTAGTTTGATTGATTTAGGAAACCAGCTAGTATCATGCTTTCTCCTTAACCATGACCCCGAAGGCAATGATATTTTACCCTTGATTATTGCGCCCATATGACTTGGTGTTATAGCTGAAATTTCAGAAGCTTCTTTGGTACTTAAAATCCCAGTTTTAACTTGTTCTACTTGACTTTGAATCACATCGGTCCTGACAATTTCATCCGCTGGAAATTCAGAACTTAAATCGATAGAAGAATTTCCAACTTCTAAACTTGTTTTTCTTGCAACGGGCAGATAAACGCCTGTTTGAAGATCATTTGCCGTTATTACCTTTAGCTGTCCATCAAAAATCGTTGTAAATGAATGATCTGGAGTGGCTAACACTGTTCTTCCAGAGCGGGTGTAAATCTTAACCAGTTTGTTTGTTTGATGTCGGCTAACCTCGTATATTCGTGATTTCTTGATTTTCAATGAGAAAGGATCCAATGTCTGAGTAAAAATGGATTTAGAATCTGGTAGCAAGAGAATTTCAGTGTGATTACTTTCAATAATGGCGTCTGAAAAGTCTGCCATTAATTGGTCTACAAACGAGCCAATTGATTCCGTTATCCAATGAGTCCGATTCTTCTGTTGGTATCCGACATAAATTTTTTCTGACCTGTGTATGCTCTTTGCTGTTCCGGGGTCGCCTACGAGGAGGATGTTGGAGTCGCCGCGGATTTTGACGCCGTCGGCGAGGGTTTTGGGGACGCCGCCGAAGAGGAGGAGGGTGACGGCTTCTTTGATGTCGGTGAGGCCGTAGATGGAGGGGGCGATGGAGTTGATGAGTTTGCGGTGGATGAGGGGGTCTTGGGCGAGTTGGTGGATT
>CAYFXY010000050.1:17086-17393 GCA_964347205.1 uncultured archaeon | reverse complement strand
TGGGGGCTTTTAGGGGTTTGAACGTAGGTTTCTTGGAGAAAGATCACTCGGAGACCAAAAACGATGGCTGCGGAACAGATGTAGATGAGGAGGCCGAGCCGCACGCCGTCGATGATGCCCACGACATCCATGTAGATGCCGCTGACCGCTGGCATGAAGATTTGGGGGATGGAGGTGATGGTTCGGTAGGCGCCGAAAGCGGCTCCCCGCTTGCTCGATGGGAGGGATTCAGCGATTAAAGAGTTGAAGGCCGGCATGTAGAACTGGGCGATCGCATTGACGATCATACCGGGAATGACTTGTTGCC
>CAYFXY010000050.1:15644-17066 GCA_964347205.1 uncultured archaeon | reverse complement strand
GAGCATTCCCCCGGGTAGTTGGAAGGCGATCCGAGAGGTGCTCTGTATCATGGCGAGCAACCCCACGATGGGGATGGGGGTCCCGATCTCCACGAGGTAGAGGGTCCACCACGTTTGCCAGAGTTGGTTGAACGCCTGATACATGGTGGTGGTGCTGGAGACCACTAAGATATTCTTATCCGAGAAGATTTCCCTAAATATCGACAAGGTCCAAAAAATCCTTCTGTTCATGTTGTGGAGGACTTGTTACGCCGCGTGAAAATTCAGTCCAATTCACGTGTCCTGCCTGTAGTAACTATACCATTCGGCGATGTCAAAAATGTCGGGAATTCGCAAATAGCTATCTGTGTCCTGCATGTAATTTTCAAGGGCCTTAGATGGATCGTATTCGAATTAAAGCATAAAATGAGGAATAGTAGTAATGGGAAAGGTTCTTGCGATAATGAAAATTACGCCTGAAGATGCGAATGAACCCATTGGTGAATTGCGGCAACGGATTCACCAAGACCTTCAAGGAAAGGTTCACATCGAAGCCTGGGAAGAAATTCCCATATTTGGTCCGCTCTTTGCTCTTCGCCTCCGATTTATTGTGGATGATTCCGCAGGAGGAACAGGTGCAGTCGAAGAAATCATCAAAAAAGTTCCTGGCGTAAGTCAACTTGAAATTGAAGCGGTTAGCCTTTTATAATCTCTGGGTATCCCGAATGGTAGTGAATTGAGGCTTCTGACAGTTTTTTATGTGTTTGTTCCTTTGAATTAGGTGGAGAACTACCGTGGCAGAAGATCAACCTTCTCAGGGAAAAACCGTCTCGCTTCGAGTGAAAAAAGCACATGAACGTGACGCAGGGCGATTCATTGTTCGAATTGACACATCAACAATGGAGAAACTTGGTGTACAAACAGGTGACATATTAGGAATCAAGGGACGAAAACAAACCGCAGGTATTGTTTGGCCCGCCTATCCGCAAGATGAAGGGCAAAATATCATCCGCATGGATGGACGCATGCGACGTAACGCTGGAGTGAGCTTGGAAGAACAATTATCCGTGTATCCAGTACAAGAGCGCCCCGGACTCTCCGTTGTACTTGCTCCTCTCGAAATGCGTTTTCCAGTCAAAGATTTTGATGATTTTGTCAAGCAAAAACTTCTCAACTGTCCTGTTGTAAAAGATGATACCGTCCACGTGTCTATTCTAGGGCGCCCAGTCCGGTTTCTTGTTCGCCGTTCACGTCCCGCGGGCGTTGTACTTATCGCACTCAACACTCAGCTTTCAATCTTAAGTGAACCTCCAAAAGAACTCGATGTTGGTGTTCCTCTTATCACCTATGAAGAAATAGGCGGGCTCGATCATGAAATTCAACGGATCCGTGAAATGGTCGAACTTCCACTGAAGCTTCCCGAACTTTTTGCCCGTTTAGGAA
>CAYFXY010000050.1:15190-15604 GCA_964347205.1 uncultured archaeon | reverse complement strand
CCAGTATAATTTTCATTGACGAGCTCGACGCAATTGCACCCAAACGTGAGGAAGTCATTGGTGAAGTCGAAAGACGCGTCGTGGCCCAGTTACTGGCAGTGATGGATGGACTGCAAAAACGTGGAGAAGTCATAGTAATTGGCGCATCCAATCGTCCTAATGCTATTGATCCTGCTCTACGACGACCTGGTCGGTTTGATCGCGAAATCGAAATTCGGGTTCCAGATAAAGAAGGACGGTTTCTAATACTGCAGATCCATTCGCGGGGTATGCCCCTAGAATCGGTTAAACCCGAAAGTATTGCTGAAATAACGCATGGTTTTGTTGGCGCTGACATGCAGGCATTATGTAAGGAAGCTGCATTATCCGTTTTAAGAAGATTAATTCCTGAATTAAAACTTGAACAGAAAGAAA
>CAYFXY010000050.1:12809-15180 GCA_964347205.1 uncultured archaeon | reverse complement strand
AAATCTAGAGGATATTGCTGAAGTTACCTATGGTTTTGTTGGCGCTGATTTAGCAGCACTATGTCGAGAATCAGCGATGAATGCCTTACGGCGATACCTCCCACGTATCAATCTTGAGGAAGATGAGATCCCCCCCGAGGTGCTAGCGGATCTTCGAGTAACCAACGATGATTTCATTGAAGCCCTTCGAGAAATCCAACCCACAGCGATGCGTGAAGTTACAATTGAGGTACCCAACACCCGCTGGTCTGATATTGGCGGACTCGAGACAATCAAACACAAACTTCAGCAAGCCGTTCAATGGCCATTACAACACCCTGAATCATTTACGCGGCTGGGTGTCGAACCTCCCCATGGAGTGCTTCTCTACGGGCCCCCCGGGTGTGGAAAAACCATGCTCGCCCGGGCTGTGGCGACAGAAAGTGAAGCGAATTTTATCAGCATTAAAGGCCCTGAAATTCTCAGTAAATGGGTTGGCGAATCTGAGAAAGCAGTTCGCGAAGTTTTTCGCCGAGCTCGTCATGCAGCTCCCGCTATTATATTCTTCGATGAAATAGATGCCATTGCTCCAGCTCGGGGAACCGGTGTCGGCGATTCCCATGTCACTGAACGTGTTATCAGCCAATTTCTAACTGAAATTGACGGCATACAATCCTTGAAAGATATCGTGGTTCTTGCTGCAACCAATCGCCCCGACCTGCTTGATCCTGCTATGTTACGACCAGGGCGATTCGATCGCCATATCTTGGTTCCTGCACCTGATAACAAAGCCCGTAAGGGGATTTTCGCCATATACACAAAAGATATGCCGATAGACAAAGATGTGAATTTAGACGAGTTAGTGAAATTAACTGCAAACTTTGCAGGTAGTGATATTGCGGCGTGTTGTCGGGCAGCTGCCTTAGCTGCCTTACAAGCGAGCATGAAAATTACCAAGGTTTCTCGAAAACACTTCCTCAAAGCAATTGAAGAAATTAATCCTACAATCACGCCTGAAATGGAAAAAGCCTATCACTCTTGGGGGAAACAAGCAAAACAAACCCGGCCAAGTACTACACCCTTCGCCTAGCGGGATGCGAAAGCTTCTCATCACTTAGACTAGTCTTCAGCAATGGCGAGATATCGACGTTCACCAAGCAGTTCAATTTTTCGCTTAGTCTTGGTGATTTGTTGAACATGAATTTTGCCTCCAATCTCAAGTTCCATCAAGGCTCGGTCTAGCTCATCAGGTGCAACGACGACACGATTAGTCTTCAATAACCGGACAAGCTCCTTGTCGATAACCACGCCTTGGCGTTTATCGAGAATTGCTAAGATGACATTTCGGAGGGGTATTGTTCGCCATGTCACAGTGTTCGACCTCAATAATTAATGATGGAAAATATCCCCTGTGTTGAGAGTCATGAATGTCTCATAGGAGATGCCAGGTCAAGACATGCATGAAGGCATTTTAAAGTTTCTCCTATGTTCAGAATGGAACAAAACAATACAACTTTAAGAGACTTAATGTGAAACTCTACGCTAGAGCAAATGGCGGCTAATTTTCATGTCAACCGACCCCTTTGTCAGAACACCTGCCCACTTTACCGATATTGGAGTGATTACCTCTGATTTCACAGGTCGGCGTGTTCGCATCATGGGCTTCGTTGTTGATAATCAAGGCCAATCTGGATTCACCATAAGTGATGATACAGGACGAATCGTTGTGATTTCTGAACATCCTCCATCGCTCCAGTCCTTTGTTCGGGTCCTCGGAACCATCGCGATTTCCCAAGAAGGACAACCTTTGCTTCGTGCAGAAATTATCCAGGATCTTGCCATGCTTGATAAACAGTTATTTAAGCGTGTATTGAAAATAATCCAAGCCGCCCCTAGCGGGAGGATTTCCTAGTTGCTTGTTGCAAAATTTGATGATGCAAAAACTTGGCAGGCGCTGATTGGTGCCATTTCAGCCCTTGTTGATGAGGCGAATTTTGAAATCTCACCTAAAGGCATGACTCTTCGGGCTATGGATCCTTCCCGAATTGCCATGATTGACTTTGAACTTCCTAAAAGCGCGTTCAGCCATTATGAATGTGATGAAGAAGGACGTATTGGAGTTAATTTAGACGAAATGGAAAAAATCGTCCGACGTGCTGGTTCTGGAAATAGTCTAGAGCTTGGTCTTGATCGCGAGAAGAACCAACTGATGATAACATTAGAGGGGCGGACTCGTCGAAGTTTCAAGATTTCACTCATTGACCTCGGTGCAGATCGACCGCCAACCAACGATTTATGCCTTCGACGACCTGCACTGGGCCGACGCCGCATCGGTGGAGCTTCTCCAACAGCTGTGGCAGTTGGCCGACTCCCTTCCAGTGCTGTTTCTTTC
>CAYFXY010000050.1:10305-12799 GCA_964347205.1 uncultured archaeon | reverse complement strand
GGTGCAGATCGACCACCAACCTTGAATGTCGATTTTGACGTGAATATCAAAGTCACTGCAGAAACCCTCAAGGAACTCATCCAAGATGCCGACATTATCAGCGATTTCATCGCTATTGATGCTACTCCAGAGAAGCTAATCATCTCAGCGCGGGGCGATACAGGTAATCTGGAAGTGGGTATCGGCAAAGATGAGGAAGCGCTGCTTGAGTATACCGTGAAAGAACCTGCTAAGTCAATGTATGCCCTTGAATACTTGAACGATATGATGAAAGCTGTTGCCACTTCCGATACTGTTCAATTGGAATTTGGTAAAGGCACTCCCATCAAACTTCTCTTTGCAGTAACCAGTGGTGGTCATATCACGTACTTCCTTGCTCCCCGCGTTGAAGACGACTTCTAAATGAAGTCATACCTAAATGTCAGATTATTAGGCAAAGAAAATGCATGAGGATATCTCAATATATGAGGCAGCTAAATACCCTTGGTCAGTGTTGGCACGATCCTTTTTGAAAAATCTTGATATCTCGCTCAGTGAAGTCGATAGTAACACGCGGATCATTCAACGCGCAAAAAACCGATTACTGGAAGCACTTGACTCCAAAGCGCCTAGCCCGCAAGGAAACTTGGCGGATGATGCATACACTGAATTAACCAGTTTCTTTGTAGCGAAAGCTTTAGTTGATGCAATTGGAAGCATGTATCTACGTCGTCGCTGGGCAACAGCCGAGGCAAAACACACGGAAGCCTTTCTATTCAAAGAATCTGATAATAAATTGGTATCATTCGCCCAACACGAATTCGATTGGCAAATCGAATCAGCAACTACACAAATTGCAGGGCGAGTATTTACTTATCGGGTACATTTTACAAATTATCTTTTAGCCGCTTCCGGATTCCATGAACGGGAATGGAAACTTGTTAATAAACGGCTAGCGGATGGCTTCGTTTTATTACGGAAAAATGAAATCGTCCGAGCCCTCCGAGCTGCGTTGGAAAAAATGCTCATTCAAGATATAAAGAAGGTACCTGCGGATTTTCCGCCAAACATCCAGCAAGTCTACGATGATCTTAATGCAGTTGTGCGCAAACAAGCTGATCGCCTAAGACAGGAAATAGAAGGCGAAATTATCCCTGAGGCCTTCCCTCCCTGCATGCAGGCGTTGCTTACTGATATGAAAGAAGGCAAACCTCTCTCGCACATAGCTCGATTCGCAATTACAGCGTTCTTACTAAACGTTAGAATGGATGTCGACGCAATATTAGAACTCTTCATGAAAGCCCCTGACTTTCGTGAAGATCTAGCGCGATATCAAATTGAGCATATCGCAGGGAAGCGAGGCAGTACCGCCTACACACCACCTAGTTGCGCGTACATGATATCCGTTCGACTATGTGTTGAGCCAGATAAAGCTCCCACTCGAAGGCATCCACTAAACTATTACCGCTTCAGGAGGAAACGGCTATCAAAACCATGAAGTTCCTCATCCAACACTTTGCGAACTTCTACCGAACGCAAAAAAGCACAATAACTCCTCCACACCAATTCCAAAATCGCGAATTTGCCTTTTTCTGGTTTGACAGAGAGGGTGCCTTTCGCCACACTAGTTTTGAAACCTTTGATGAGCTGGCCCAATTTATGGCTAAAGAGGGTCCTGCCCATACATTCTATTCCGCCGCCTATTACGACACGCCCGATGCTCCTCAAATGCCCCTAAAAGGATGGCTGGGAGCTGATTTAATCTTCGATATCGACGCCGATCATTACGATTTACCCTGTCAACAGCGACATGATTCTTGGTGGTGCTTAGACTGCAAGCAACGTGGCCCTGGTCGTCGACCAGAACTGTGTCCAAGTTGTAGTGGAAACAAAATTCAAGAACTCAAGTGGATGTGTGAAGATTGTTTGGGCAAGGCAAAAGAGGACGCCATTAAGATTATCGAAGACTTCCTACTCTCCGATTTTGGTATTCCTCTTTCAGACATCATGATTGTATTTTCTGGTCATCGTGGCTACCATGTTCATAGCTTTACTCCTACCCTTCGTAGCCTTGGATCTCAAGAGCGACGCGAAATAGTAGACTATATTGCCGGAACTGGGATTGATTTTCGCTATCACGGATTCGGAGCAAATACCACAAAAGCTACTAAAGGACCAGATTCTCACTCCCCTGGGTGGGAACGAAAACTCGCCCAGGGCATCTGGGCTCTCTTCCAAGATCCCCAACAACTAGGAAAAATCCCCGGACTTCGAGCTAATCAAGTTCGTCTTCTTCAAAGTGAGATTCAAACAATTCGTAAGCATCTTAGGGAAGAACCACCCCGATATCTTACCCCGAAGGGTGTTGGACAAAAAGCATGGCATATCATTGCCAATCACGTCATCGAATCTCTTGGAGCAATTGTCGATGAACCAGTAACCACCGATATTCATCGTCTTATTCGTCTTCCTGGATCACTAAATGGAAAAACCGGGTTTCTTGTTGTGAGACAGT
>CAYFXY010000050.1:344-10295 GCA_964347205.1 uncultured archaeon | reverse complement strand
AAAATTCACGAGTCTCCAGCGTTTACTTTGGGTGGCACCCATTATCCTTCAATGCGCGAAATTAAAAAGGAGCTTCCACTTTCCGCTGCTATGCTGCTTCTCTGTAAGGGTGTAGCAGAACTTGTCTAATACTGGAGGGAAACCAAGTGTATAATACGCTTCTTGAACGATGGCAGGCTGAACGTGACTCAGCCACGCTTCTTCCCCTGCGTGACTCCTTTCTGCAAAATCTTCGGGATTACTTTGAAAAGATTCTTGAAAAAGCCAAAGCTGAGGAGACACCAAATTTTCAAGGCAAGTTATTTGAAACAGAGCTAATGAACCTTCGTTATATGGTGCAAAATCTCCTACAATACCGGATCCAAAAAATTCTCACACTACTCATTGACCAAGAAGTCAATCATGACTTGTTAACCCGAAGTGAACGACGATTTGTCGACCAAGTAAGTCGGAATCTCCGCTCCGTTTTAATGCCACTTGATGACTTATTCACTCCCTTAGAAACCGAGACAGCCTCTCGGTTATTGCTGCTCCGATTTCTTGAGGATTATCCTCAGCTCATTGGAGTAGATTTAAAAACCTATGGACCTTTCAGAGCTGAAGACCTAGCAGCGATTCCGATCGAAAACGCTCGGCTCATTATTCGAAAAAATCAAGCAGAACCCGTCGAAATTGGTGAAATTCATCGTGAAAGCTCCTAAAACAATCAAAACCTACTGTGCACGATGCAAAACGCATAGAGAGCACGCTGCAAGTTTATACAAAAAGGGTCGTGAACGCATACTTTCTGCCGGGCGCCGTCGCTATAATCGAAAAGAAGCAGGGTACGGCTCGCAACCCAAACCGGTCCAGAAGCGGTTCTCCAAAGTCACTAAGAAACAATCGCTTCGACTGAAATGTAATGAGTGTGGTCACGTTACGGTTCGGAAGGGCATACGGTTGAAGAAGTTGGAACTTGTCTAGTATTAGAGTGGAACAATTGTGACGAAGCATAAGAAGACTATCACCGAACCGCGTTCGCGGTTTCTGTTGGTCAAATGCAAAGAATGCGATCACGAGCAAGTCATCTTTGGATCGGCAACTCAGAAAGTTGTGTGTGACGTTTGTGGCAAACCCCTTGCTAAACCCACGGGTGGAAAAGCCCAAACCATTGGCGAAGTAATCCAAGAATTAAGTTAATTCCTTATTACTCCCTCTTCCCTTGAACATCGGTGGTCTAAATGGCAAAAAAAGATTCTAAACCCTCAGCAACGGAATCAAGGCTTCCTGACGTTGGAGATCTTGTTATTGCTACGGTGCAACGAATTACTTCTCATGGTGCGTATGCAACCATGGATGAATATGATACTCAAGAGTGCTTCATCCACATATCCGAAATTGCATCCACTTGGGTTCGCAATATCCGTAATTTCGTCCGCGAGAATCAAAAAATCGTGATCAAGGTCCTTCGCGTTGATCCTCAACGCCGACAGGTGGATACGTCCTTACGACGTGTTACCAAAGAACAAGGGCGAATGAAAATCCAAGAATGGAAGCGAGCTCAACGTGGAACTAAACTTCTTGCGTTGGCAGCTGAACGAATGAAGAAGACACCCCAAGAAGCATATGAGATAGCAGGTAAACTGATGGAAAAAAATTTCTCAGATATGCTTGAAGCCTTAGAGGTAGCTAAGGAGAAAGGACCTAAAATTCTCACCGACATTGGTGTACCCAAAAAATGGGGGGAGCTTCTCCATGAACTTGCTCAAGCTCATGTTATCGTTCGTGAGGTTAGTGTCGAAACCACTTTGGAACTGACTTGTCATGGACCGGAAGGCGTTGAGGGGATTCGAAAGGCGCTCCTTGCCGCTCAAGATATTGTGGCGCCTACGGGTGGTGAAGTGTTCCTCGAAGGAGCCCCACGTTATCGAATTCGGGTAATTGGAAAAGACTACAAACAAGCTGAACAACTCCTAGATGAAGCCATCGAAAAAAGCCTCGGTATTATTAAATCGTGTGGTGGCGAAGGGCACGCTGCAAGCAGTTCATAGATTTAATTACTAATGAATGTGAAGGCGATTACAGTGCCAAAGCTTTTGAGAAAGTGCCACCGGTGCAATGTATACACATTGAATACCACGAAATGTCCAAAATGCAACGGACCAGTTATTAATGCCCATCCCGCGCGGTTCTCGATTGAAGATCGCTATGGATCATATCGACGGAAAATGAAAAAAAGATTACTTTCTTCGAAACACAATGACATCAAAGGCGACACTTGAAAATCTCTTCTTAACGCTTCGAAAACTTGTGATGGAATAGGATTTTTCCCAGATTGCCTTGAAGGCGGGGACTTGGGTGTGGTGGGAGGTGGGGGTGTTGCCTGAACATTGATGGGAATCGACACGTTCAATCCACCGTATGTGGGCATGAAGCTCTGATAATGAAGAAGGACTGTGATATCTTCACCTGCAACTAGATTTACTCCCCAATATTCAGCATCGATTGTAATACCTAATACATCGCCTGTAAACAGAAGTCGACCCATTGTAAGAATCGCGTTCTCGATGGAAAATTCAACATCATTAATGAGCCCCTCTTGATCAACTTCAACATAACCTTCACCAGTATTTTCCAATTCCACATAGATAGTGCCATTATCATAGGCATAAGCATTTGAAATCACTGGCGTGAGCTCATACGCTGGGGGTTTACGCACTGGAATAGTCACAGTAGCATTCAACGTTGGAATATACCCCCTAGCTTTAACAGTAACGTTAATGTCAGTCCCAATAGTGAAATACGGCTGAGCACGGATACTTAGCATCGAGGTTTCCCCGGGTTCAACAGTTAAAGTCCCCGTGTTAGTAGCCAACCAGATGTTGGAGATAGTATCAACTGTAAAGAAACCTCCCTCTTCCCACCAATAACCAATATCCACGGAATCAATCACAAATGGATGAATGCCCGGGTTCTTGACCTCTACCACGATTTGATTAAAATCTTCGATAGGATCTATGCCTTCATTAATGGCAAAAGCACTAGCCCCTCCAATATCCATTTGGGCTTCAAGGTATGTATAGTTAGTTTTGTAAATCTTCATTAACTGAGTTCTACTGAAGTAGATGGGTTCAAACAAGCTGAAGATTGTGCTTCCCGGTTCTGTGGCTTGATCGGGTAAAGGACCTGGTTGCCCCGTTTCATTCAATGTGGGGCGGCGACCATCTGCACCAACTTGTGAAGAATTCACCCATAGCATATTGTAAATCATGGTATCGAAGTAGGGCGCCATGTAACCGCCAGTGTTTTCGTCCCAGAAGTAGGTTTCCGGAGGTACCTCATCACCAAAGACTTCGCCAGCAATTCGAATCATCCATTGCCATTTACCTTCATCCCCACTGAAACCCGGACTACCTAGTCCAAAGTGCACAAAGACATAATCTACATTAAATCTTTGACAAATTCGAAGCGCTTCCACGGGGTCAGTTTCCATGAGCATCCGGCCCACCCAGGCTATCTGTGTTTTATTTATTGTCGCGTTGTCAACAACGGTAAATCGATTTCCGACTTGTCGTGTCCAATAACCATAATCCCACCAAGACATGTAGATGCTTCCTTCTGGGGTATGGTACTTCATCCATGAAAACGCTTCAAGATAATCGGCAATATAGGATACCTGTCCGGTAGCTGGGTCACGACCACCTGGAGTTATTTCAGGGCTACCCATTTGTTCTACGGCGCCAATAGCCGTGATGGTGGAAGCTAACAGTAATACAATCAAGAAGACATAAGCAAGAGTGGCAAACCCACGTCCAACTGGAGGAGTAATTCGACGACGACGCCGAGTAAGAATAGGACGTTGCCAGAAGATAGGACGGAAAGGGCGAACAGCCATCATTAGACCATAAGCGCTAAGAATGGCGGCTGCAGGTGCGAGGAGCAACGCTAGCCGAATCATGGAACCCGTGAAGTACAAAGATGTTAGGGCAAAAATGATGAGTAGAACGTCATTCTCTCTTTCGCGGCGAAATGCAATATAGAACCCAAAGGGCATGAGCAAAACAAGGAAGCTGAGGTTGTACCAAAACGTAGCCCAAGGGGCTGGAAGATGCTCACCGACCGATGCTAAAAGAAAAGCTTGTTGTCGAATCAAAGGATCGATGACGGTGTAGAATTTACCTGCCAGATTTCCAAGAAAACCTCCCTGAGTTCCGACGCTGAGGGTAAGGAACAACCCTGATTGGAACAGATACCCCAGCCCCACGACAATAAGTGCACACATTGCTCCAAATATATAGGCAAAATAGGGGCGAAGTCTATTTGCAAAACTTGAGAATCGGCTGGGCATTCCAATCTCAGTTAATTGGAAGCTTCGGCTCAACTCGATAAGTAATAACAGACCCCACACAGCTAAGGGAATTATTCCAGTCGTGGATGTTGGCCAATCTGGTCCAATACGAGGAATACAGACAGCAATCAGCATTCCAGGAATGATCACACCTGTATAGGTGATAAATAACCGTCGCGAATAGCGACGTAGTAGGACCATTATCAGGGCGAAAATCGCAAAAATCTGGAACATGTACATGTAGACGCTCCAGCTTGCTGAAAGATAGCCTAGGGATAGACCTCCGAGAATAGCTGATGCGATTGATCCTTTCCGTAAAGCGCGTACAAAGAAGAAAAGTGTGAGAAGAATTGCTACAATTCCAATTGCTTCATTGTCGAAGAACCCTGCAATGGTCCGCTGAGTGTAGGCAGGGATGATAGCCATAAAGAAGGCCGCGAAAAGTCCAATCTCCTTTGAACCAACCTCAACACCAAGGGCAAAAATTGCCAGTACTCCAAAAACGCCCATGACCGCAGGAAAAAGCACTGCAAGAGTCATCAAATCAATGGGAATCCCAATCGCTTGTAGGCCCAAGAACATAAATGCGGCTGTGAAGGGAATGCCCGGATACGATGATCGTGGAATATTCCGACCAAAGGGCATCCATGTTGTCCAATCGTACCAGCCAAACCAGGCTTGAAAACCATTTTCTATAATGAATTGGACTTCTCGAATATTATACCACGGGTCAAAGGCACGAATCAAGACCTCAAAGCCAATCATCGGAAGAAGTCGCACCATCAAGGCAATAATGCTGATAACAATCAGACCGAATGCCGCCAATAGATTAGCTCGCGAAATTTCCATTCGTGGACCATGTATGTAGCGTCGAAGGAAGGAGCCAATGGACCGTAGTGCACGACGTATTGACATTAGGTCACCTATAGGCTTGAGGAGTGTTGCCTTGATATTTCCGATACTTAAAAAATTTCTTGTACAGACCACACCAATTTTTTATTTACTCCGCGAGTTCTGCAATGAATGTTTTGTAGGCCTCAGGACTCAAAAGGGTCTTGATTTCATCGGCATTGGAATATTTGATTGCAATCATCCAGCCATCTCCATACGGATCATTGTTCACAAGCTCCGGCGCCTCTTCAAGCTTATCATTCACTTCGACTACTTCCCCAGAAAGGGGAGAGAAAAGCTCTGAGGTGGCCTTCACCGAATCAACCGTGCCAAAGACCTCATTCATCTTAACCGTGCTACCCACCGAAGGAAGTTCTACCATTACTATTTCGTGTAACTCTTCTTGGGCATAGTCGGTGATGCCCACACGGGCAATACCGTTTTCTGACCGAACCCATTCATGTTCTTTCGAATAAAGTAAATCTGCTGGGATTTTGCTCATTTCTCTGAAACCCCATAACAAGTGAATAAACTCGATTTCTTACCTACCGCTATATAGCTCTTTAGTTGTCGAGTTTTTCAAGGTATGATTACCGGAGTAATTGCTACCAAGAGTCCCGAAGCAGTTTTAAACCCCGAAATGCCCTAACCTGTTTGCACCTTCGCGGGGGACCCATCCCAAGGGTCTTCGCCACCAATCAGGTGGCGGGGGTATCTACACGATGTAGACCCCATAGCCAAGCCTGGTTAACGGCGCAGGAGTCACCTGCTGTGGTAGGTTGACGGCGGTACTCAAGATCTTTAATCAGGCATATGAGACATCCTGTCCGGCAGCGGTTCGAGGGTTCGAAAGAGTGATGCGCTGCGAGCTCCGAAATTCCCTCCCCCCGCACCACTATCATAGCGTTACCTTTTTGACTGCTAATTTCACTAGCCTGTAGTACGGATTTCCATTTCCACGGGGCGCCAAATATGCTACACGTGGTTTATCTCATGCATCCAAGCGGGGTCTGTCTTCTCGACCAAAAATTCGGTGAGCTAGAACTGGACTCCACGCTGGTTGCAGGCTTCTTTTCGGCAATTCGGGAATTCGCCCGAATGATATCGAAAGGCAAGGGCGATGCACGCATCGTGGAGGTGGGTGAATTTTACATCACTTATGCCGCCGGTGAATACATCGTTGTAGCAGCTGTGGTTGACAAAGAAGATAATCGTCTGCAAGTCCTCCAAGCCCTCGATAAAGTCATCCACAGTTTTTCCAATCAATTTGAAGAGATCCTCAAAGAATGGGATGGTAAGCTTGTCTTTTTCTCCTTTACACCTGAACTCAACGAATTACTGAACAACGGGTTAGTCGGTGAAAAAGATGAACCCCCACCAAAACTAAAACGGGGCCTTCCTAAGCTCATGGTAAAACTAGGTCAAATCAGTCAACAAGAGTACAATGTCGCAAAAGAATGCGATGGTAAGAAATCGTCTAAAGAAATCGCGGAAATTGTCGGTCTACCTCATGATGATGTCGAAGTGCTCTTGTACAAACTAAATAAACTCGATTTAATCGAGTAGGGCTGACTTTTTAATTCAAAGACCTATTCCCGTTCTTCTTGCAATACACCCATTGCGATAAGAACCAATGCGATGAACACTAGTATTGGTGCTAAAATGATGGCAAGTTCTGGAATAAGAGGTTGTAAAAGGCGACCCCCATAATACACCAAGAACCCTGTTCCTAAAAGGAAATTACTGGTGCGAAGTTGTCCCCTTAATTGTAACCCGATATAAAAGAAAAGTGCTGGCAAAACGATAACATAGAGCGGAAGAATAGCAAAGTTTGAAATGATATACCCAATCGTCAAAAAGCCAGCTATTGTAAGCGGCCAAAAGAAAGCAGGAATAATCATAATGAGGATTGCAATGATGAGCGGGGGCGACGAAATCAGCATCACCTGCCAAAATTGGCGTTCCAAAATCTGAAAGGTAAGTGCCAGAAAGAGCGTAAAGATGGAAATCCAGGAGACAACTGTTGCCAGTCTCCACCAGATCTCAAGCAGTTGATAAAAGTCCCAAATCAAATAAAGGACTCGAGCAACTCCCAAAAAAAGGAAGAAGAGCCCAAATCCGAGGTGAAAGGGATTCTTAGATTCCCGGTATCGGAAGGCCAGAAAGTAGATGAAAAGTAGGAGAAAGTAACCAATGATAACAAACCAACCACCGATAATTACGGTTTCAAGTGAAGTGAAAGTTCCATACGCCATTGAAATTCCCCGCACAGGAGTTTTCTAATAAAACAGTCTCTTTGTCCTAAAATATAAGCCTGCTGTTCGAAATGCGCGCGCAAATGAAGTTTGCATGAGGACAAGGCTTTTACAACTACATATGTAAAGTCACTCGTAAAGCTTCCTTGGGGTGATAAACTTCCTCGATCGGCGTGTAATCAAGGGATCCCAAATTGAATCCAGACTAGCGAACGATATGGTTAAAGCTGGGCTTGATCGTATTCGGTCTTGTATTCAATGTGGAACCTGTACTGGTTCTTGCCCATCGGGGCGTCGCACCGCTTTTAGAACCCGTCAATTAATTCGGAAAGCCCTCCTTGGCTTTCGTGAAGAGGTAATTTCTGATCCCAATTTGTGGCTTTGTACCACTTGCGGAACCTGCACCGAGCGGTGCCCTCGGAAGATTGACGTAGCCGAGGCTATCATTTACCTTCGAAATCTCGCCTGTCAGGCTGGCCACATGCGTCCTAAACACCAAAGCGTTTCCCACAAACTCATTGAAACAGGTCATGCTGTACCTATCGATGATAAGAAATGGAGTAAGCTGCGCGAAGATTTAGGGCTTCCTCCACTACCCCCCACAGTCCAATCCTATCCCAAAGCATTGAAAGAATTACAATCCATCATCAAAAAAACCGGCTTTGACAAACTTGTCAATTATCAGGAGCACAAAGATGATGACGAAACTTAGATACAGTTTTTTTCTAGGTTGTGTTATCCCCAACCGGCTCCCCCAAATCGAAGCATCCACACGACTAGTAGTGCCCAAACTCGGGATTGAGCTGGTTGAAATAGAAGGGGCATCTTGTTGTCCTGCACCCGGTGTTATCAAATCCTTTGATACAAACACTTGGCTGGCTATTGTTGCCCGAAATATCGCCTTATCTGAGGAAAATGCCCTTGACATCCTTGCACTTTGTAATGGGTGTTACGGAACACTCATCGAAGGAATCCATAAACTGAAAGATCCTACGACTCGAAAACATATCAACAAAATTCTGAAAGGCACCGGACATCAAGTCAAAGGCACAATCACAGCTAAACACCTTGTCGAAGTTCTCTATAATGACGTTGGCAAAGAGACGATTGAAGCAAGTGTTGAACGCCCCATTGATGCACGTTGTGCCATTCATGTGGGCTGTCACTTGCTAAAACCGAGTGACATCCGTCCCTGGGGATATGTAGAAGATTTCATGTTGGTCGACGAACTGGTAGGTCTAGTAGGCGCTACAAGCGTCGATTATAAGCTCAAGGACATGTGCTGTGGAGCAGGTGGTGGACTACGAGCCGCCGAGCTCGATGTATCCTTTGACATGATTCGCGAAAAAATTGAGGCGATAACCCAGGCAAACGTTGACTGCGTTATAAGTGTCTGTAACTTCTGCTATCAACAATTTGAATTAGGACAAGTCTACTTAAACAAAGAATTTGGAACCGACTACCACATACCTGGGCTTTACTACACACAATTGTTAGGGCTTGCACAAGGATTCACTCACAAGGAAATGGGACTTGATAAACACATTATATCCGTTGAACCCTTTTTGGAAAAAATTGGGATGAGCATGTGATGTTAAAGCCACAGGACCATGTACTCATTACACAACGGGACGAGTCCAATACGGCGTGGCGCATTATCAAAAACGAGGACTGGTGTCAGGGCGGTGATTTTTGTTATACCTTCTGCCCCCATAAAGCACTCACAAAATCTGAGAAACTCAACGTGAACGGTTACTATCCCCCAATCGTTGCTAAAATCCACCGATGTGTTGGATGCAGGATCCGTGGGGGAATATGTCCTGACTTGGCTATTCCCTTCGCAGAAAATCTGCCAAAATCAAAATAGGGGGAGAAGTGATGGAAAAAGCTGTACTACCTGGGGAACCTTACATCTCATCATTTTTGAACAAAGAAATCATCGTGATTATTGATTCAGACTTGGTACAAGAAGGAAAGATAAAATCCAGCAACCAAATATATCGTATTACCGCTACTGCAACAGCACACCACGTTCTGAAAAATCCCCTTGTTATAAATGTGGTAATGCTGGGTGCATTCACCGCAATTACCAAAGCAGTCACCCCTGAGGCAATGCACAAAACCATTGCCAATAAGTTCCCACACCACCAGGAACTCAACCTCCGTGCTTTCGACGAGGGCATGAAACTCGGACAGAAAGCAATGGAGCAGCAATCCAAAATGGAGTGAAACCCGTCAATGTCAACTGAACCCCCTCAAATCGGCGTATTCATCTGTCACTGCGGTTCCAACATCGCAGGCGTCATTGATATCCCCAAGCTCGTCGAATACGCCAAAACTCTCCCCAATGTTGTCGTGGCTAAAGACTACCGCTATATGTGCTCTGACCCAGGACAAGACCTGATCAAAGCAGAAATCAAGGAAAAGGACCTTAACCGCGTAGTTATTGCAGCTTGCAGCCTCACACTCCACGAATAT
>CAYFXY010000050.1:0-251 GCA_964347205.1 uncultured archaeon | reverse complement strand
AAACCTCAGTGAAGCCCAGCATTCTCGTAATTGGCGGTGGCATCAGCGGAATCCAAGCGGCATTAGATGTCGCTAATGCTGGCTACAAAACCTACCTTGTTGAAAGACAACCCAGTATTGGTGGGCATATGGCCCAACTTGATAAGACCTTTCCTACGTTAGACTGCAGTAGTTGCATTTTGACACCAAAGATGAGCCAAGTAGGTCATCATCTAAACATTGAGCTTTTATCCTACAGTGAGGTGACCGAG
>CAYFXY010000049.1:17189-17506 GCA_964347205.1 uncultured archaeon | reverse complement strand
AACCGTGAGGGTATCGGATTAATTGTCGCTTGGTGGCTATACTCCAATGCGATTTCCAGATGCGAAAAGGCCCGACACTGATTTGTAAATGCATCAAACACGACAGGAACGATATTCAAGGCGACAATCCGATGACCTCGGAAAATAATGGGATTAATTGATTCTGCACCAGTTAGGAATGCTTGATTAGACGGGAAATACGTACTATTTGATGGATAGTATGTGGTAGTATTCATGGTAAACGTAGGAAGAGAAACATTTGGTTGGGGAAACCAATACCCTAGATAGGGGTAAATGAAGCAATCCGCGATCATTAC
>CAYFXY010000049.1:16203-17068 GCA_964347205.1 uncultured archaeon | reverse complement strand
TTGTTGTTGTTGCTGTTTTTGAGATGGTTGAGCTGGCCTAAATGGGACGTGTGGAGCGAAAAGGTGGGTATCGAAATGGAGTATAAAGGGAAAAGTCAACAATGCTAAATTAATATGCAAGACAAGCAATAGCCCAGATCCTCGCCTAAACTTCAAATTCAGGTGTCCTCCAATCAAAGCCATGTATGCATAAGATTGTATATATCTTAAGGTTAGAGTTCAAAGTAGCAGATTTTTCGTTTGAGCAAAAAAAGAGAGGGAAGGAGGGATAGTAAATAGATCCCTCCCTAAGCTATTCTCCTATTCCCTAAATTTTGGAAAGAAGAATTTCACAAGTAAACATATGAAGATCAGTAAGAGAATTACAAAGATGAGCATTTCTCCCCAGCTGACCCAAGCGACAGGTGGGGGCATCCAAGACGTAGGAGGTTGCATCAGAAATCGTCCCTCTGAGGGTCTCCTGTGTTTTAGTTGTATAAAAGACTTGATATTTCCAGAGAAACTTAGATTTTACAAGATTTTGTCCTGTAGTCTCTGTTTTGAATCATTATTCTAAAAATCCATGAAATAATTCGACTAGTATTTCTAGGATTTTCTTGGAAAAAAGAATTTCACAATTAACACGATAAGAATCAAAACAAGCAAAATGGAAAGAAAAAATTGCCCCCAACTTACCCATGCTGGTGGAGATCCAGGTAATGTTATCGGTGGCTGCAAAGATTCATCTCCATTAAGTTAATTCTTGACTGAGTCCTCCAAATGGAATTAATTATTATTTATAGCTGAATCTCAATTCTAAGCTAACGGTTACATATTTTTACATACGATGAAGATTGTATATTAAACTAGCTTGTGCACAGTAGGT
>CAYFXY010000049.1:15488-16109 GCA_964347205.1 uncultured archaeon | reverse complement strand
GGATCAGTGGATGTGGTTGATAAACGTATTCTTCTAGAACTTAGTACCAATTGTCGAACTCCATATCAAGGGCTAGCAAAAAAACTTGACCTAACAGTAAACGCAGTAAAAAAGCGAATTGATAAGCTATTATCAAGAGGGATAATCGCCAAATTCGTATTATATCCAAGCTTAGCAATGCTTGACGCTGAAATGATGCTTGCTATACTAAAACTTGATACACAAGATCGTGGAATACATTGGAGCTAAAGGCCTTGCTGAAGTCGGGAAATTTCTTCGTCAAACTCCGGGTGTCTTAGAAACAGAAATTCATACCCTCATCTTGGAGCGAGGAATTAAATGCGAATTATCTGAAATGGATATTACGGTCCTTCGGTATCTCTACGAAGACCCCCGAATGCCTATTAGCGAGATTGCTAAGAAATCAAGGTTAACGCCGCGGCGAGTACGAAATATCCTTACGAAGTTTCTCGGGGCAGGCGGATCAACACCAGAATTTATTATCGAAAAAAAGTCTATCGGAGATATTCGTACTTCTCAATCGTGTTTTCATTTTCGTTTAGTGTGGGATCTAAATGCAGGAGGTAAAACCGCTTATATCAATTTGATACGCTGGGATGA
>CAYFXY010000049.1:13819-15478 GCA_964347205.1 uncultured archaeon | reverse complement strand
GGAAAGGAGATATTGGCAAAATTGTCGATTGGCTTCGAAGCGAATATCCTGAAGATTTTTGGTATGGATATGCTTCTGCATCTGCTCCTGTTCTTTTTACCGTCTTTGTTATTGAGCATATGCGAGAAGCAGAGCCATTAGCCAGAAAAATTAAAAATGGTCCCGATATTCATTCAGTTCGCCCTCTTTTTGGATATCCCACCAAACGCTATTCGGGCCTCCGAGATATTTGGCTTAAAGAAACTCTTGTGCACAATAAATTGGAAATGGGATAATATCAAGCTATTATATCAAGGGATTCCACCGTTTTTTGAATAGGTGAGTGCAAATTTACTATTATTGAACTCCTTTTTTGCATGATTTTACACTATCCTTCTCCCATCGATTCATATCTCCAAATTACCTATTGCAAGTTGCAACTGGAATCCTCCCATGGATTCGGTTGACAACACAATTGGAGGGATTTGGGATGGCCAAGTCCAAAAACAAAGGAAAGAAACTGGCTGAAATGTCAGCTGTTGAACGTGCTATAGCGGGCTGTCGTAATCCACATCCTGTTGCAAAACGCAACACTAAATATGCGGTCATGCTCGTCCTGAGTCGACGCTAACCGTGAGGTCGTTCCATGATTAGAAATGCGTCTTACATGGAACGCAGCTCGCAGGTCGCGGATCTTCAGCACCTCTCATGCTGCTGGGTGATCATGGGTAATCGATACAGCCGCATCGGTCGCTGAAGATCCGTAACTGTTCCTTTTGATTCTAAAATCGGGTTTTTGCACCTCTTGGTGCAAATTTTAGTCTCCTTAGATTTTATTTGTCGGATTTTTGCACTTTCCAGCTCCCATCGAATAATATCTAATCTGGAGTATATGCTTCATTGTCCTGAATCGTCAGGGCGGTGAACCAAACATGACCGATAAGAAAGATATGGGACACATCAAGAAAAATAAATTCATAAAAATGTCTGTTGCTGAACGCGCTGTTTCGGGCGCAAAGAACCCTCGGGGCACACCCCGTGATCGAATCAACTTCGCCATTGTTTCTTCTCGACGATAATTACGCTTACTCATTGAGAACATTACAAAACTGAGGGATTGGACTAAGGGACGCTGATGGAATACCGGGTCTTCGGAATGATCAAAAAACACTCCAACCGTTGTCCAAAATTGGTCCATTGCCACCCATTATTATTGGACCGGGAAGTGCCCAACTGGAGGGGAAGGATCCGAAGACCCGGCCCTTTTTTTTAATACCATGTGCTTTAAAGCATACTTGATTTCAATTGGAAGTTGGTGGAACTGATGGATTTGGTTGACAAAAGCATACTTTTTGAGCTTGCTGTTAATTGTCGTGTGTCTTTCCAACACCTTGCCACCAAGCTTAATCTTTCTGTCAATGCAGTAAGAAAGCGTATTCAGAAGTTGCATGATCTTGGTGTGATCCGCGAATACCATATTTATTTGAGTTTGGCGATGATGGATGCCGAATGGCTGCTAGCGCGACTTACTTTGGAAAACGTCCATTTTGATCCTCAGTTCTTTGATGTAATTGGAGCAAATCCAATGGTCTTCTCAGCTGGGTACCTTTCAGATGGCACCGTTCTTGTCTGGGTGGAATATATTGGTGCTAAAGGATTAGCAGATATCGGAAAATTCCT
>CAYFXY010000049.1:13053-13809 GCA_964347205.1 uncultured archaeon | reverse complement strand
AATTGAAATGCTGTTACCTAACTTACAGGTATTAAAAGGTGTTCGTGAAGATACACGAATGCCAATTACTAAGATATCTCGCAGAACTGGATTGACATCTCGACGAATTCGAAGGATCTTTCAAGAATTTCATGGAGAGGCAGGAACACCGATTGAAACAGTTGTTGCTGAGAAATCTAAAACAGATCTAGGTCATTCCGTAGCTGCAGTCCATTTTCGAATTGGTTGGAATCTTAATGCTGGAGGCGGGTTGGTCTTCGTATTTCGTGTTAATTGGGATGAAGGAAAGGGAATTCCTGACGAAATTGTATCATATTTTGCCAAACAATTGCCATTCGAATTTTGGTTTGCGTTCAGATCTGCTACAGAACCGATCTTATACTCCGTCTTCATTGTAAATCATATTCATGACTCGGTGAAAATACTTCCAATTCTGAATAAAGCTCCCCATACCATTAGGAAAGAAACATGGGTTAGCTTTCCTCTCCGTAAATATATTGGGCTTCGTGAATCGATAATCGATAAAATGATTGCTGATGCAGGTCTCTAGTTTTGCATTTCTTACACTAGTCAATTGATACTTGAAGAGAATCTCAGTATTTGGTGACTTTTCCAATATTAATACAGGTTAAAGAATGGGGCTTGCTCCATTCTTAAGGAGCTCTTTTTATTGCTCCTCTTGAGAAAGTAGTTTATTAAGTCGAATATATCTTAATCCCATATACCGTTGCACGGGTTACCCAAACATTTTGTTTA
>CAYFXY010000049.1:9820-13043 GCA_964347205.1 uncultured archaeon | reverse complement strand
TGATCAATGATGAATACAGCGAATATAACTGGCGCTGAAGCTGAAGCATATGCATACCAAAACTCGTTAGGAAATGTTGTTTCTATCCAATCAACAATATCCCATAATTCTGTTCTTTTAGCATCCCAACCTATGCGGACAATTAGACTATGTGATCCGCTTGCATTTAGATCCCACCAAAGCCGAAAATGAACACAGGCTTCTGCAGTGCGAAGGTCGCCAACGGCCTTTTTCCCAATCGAATATTCAGGAAGAGAGCCCCCTCCACTGAGAAATTGTCGCAGAATTTTGCGCACACGTTTTGGTTTTATTCGAGAACATTCGGAGATTTCAGCAATTGTCATCCGCGCATTTTGGGAAAGGCACCGTAGTACTCGTAAATCTAATTTCGAAAAGGTGGTTTTTGCACCTTTCTCAACAAGGAGTGTATGCATTTCGACATCATTCACACCAGGTAATTGACGTAAAAAGGGTTCAAGCGTATTTTGACCTTCTTCACCAACAAATTCTGCAAGCAATAAGATAGAACCATCCGAAAGGTAACTAACGGCATTAACCATTGGGTGGGATCCAATTATGTCTAAGAACTCTTCTTCACTCACTGGGTCCTCAGTCGTTAGTATTGCAAGTCCCATTTCTGCATCAATCATAGCCAGACTTAGGTATATTACAAAACGTTGAATTACCTTTTGCTCGATGAGTTTGTCAATTCGTTTTTTAATGGCGTTAACCGTAAGCCCTAATTTTTTCGCAAGTGCTTGGTAGGAGGTTCGACAATTATTACTCAGTTCTAAGAGGATACTCTTATCGACTAAATCCAATGGAAGCACCGCTAAATTCAAGATTTTAGCATTCTTCTAGGAACCAAAGAATCCCTGATATATTCCTAAGTTCGTCCTTAAAATCTGTTTAGAATAACAGCACAATCGATTTGGTAATACATTTCAAAAGATGTTAGAAAGTGTTACGACCCAGAATAGGCCACCCGACCTGCCTTTATCACCTTATCCACCAAATTAACGCCAAAATGATAGGGAATTAGTTCATGGTTGGGCACATCCATAATCACAATATCGGCTTGTTTATTCGGTTCAAGACTCCCAATAATGTTTGAGCGATTGATAGCATGGGCTGCATTAATCGTAGCTGCTGAAATCACCTCTGCAGGCGTCATTCGCATATTGAGTGAAGCTAAAGTCATTATGAGCTGCATCGATTCGGTCATGCAATTAGGATTATAATCGGTGGCTAATGCTACAGGTACACCCGCATTGATGAGTTCTCGTGCAGGTGCGTATTCTTTTTCCATCAAAACAAAGGCGGTTGCTGGCAAAAGGACCGCGACGACTTGCTTTTTGGCTAAGGCCTTTATTCCTCGATTGGAAACCTTCAATAAGTGGTCTGCTGATACAGCTCCAACTTCTGCGGCTAACTCAGCCCCCCCAAAAGAAGTCATTTCATCTGCATGGACTTTTGGCACAAGCCCATACTCCTTTCCGGCTAAAAGGATTCGCCGGGATTGATCAATATTAAACACCCTTCGCTCAGTAAACACATCACAGAACTCCGCCAGACCTCTCTTTCCTACAGTTGGAATCATTTTCTGAATAACTAGATCTACATATGTCTCAGGATTGGCTTTATACTTCTGGGGAATTATATGCGCTCCCATAAAAGTTGGTACAATTTCTATGGCATGAATCAGGTTTAGATCACGAATAGCCAATAGTTGTTTATATTCAGATTTCGGTTCTAGTCCATAACCAGATTTCCCCTCAACCGTTGTTGTTCCAAAAGCCAACATCCGATTCAAGGTATGTTGCCCAAGTCGAACAAGGGTTTTTTTACTGGCTTTCCGTGTGGCTTTTACTGTGACATTGATTCCTCCACCCGATTCGAGTATCTCCATATAGGTCGCGCCTTGTATCCTTTGGACGAATTCCCGTTCACGTGTTCCTGCAAATGCCAAATGAGCGTGTGAATCAATCAGACCTGGCATCACAGTTTTGTTTTTCGCATCAATTACCTGGGGATGACTTCCCGGCTTAACAAGTCGTTTGATGTTTTTCGTGGAATCAACAGCTAAAATTTGGTTTCCTCTAATAGCAATAGCGCCATTTTCTATGATATTTAACTCACGTAAATCATTACCCACTTTTGGTGTATGGCTAGCGCCTGCTAGGGTTAGCAGTTCCGCAGCGTTCAGGATGACCATATCAAGGTGCAGGCGTTCCATCACTACCACCGAGGGTGTTCTCACCTAATAAATCAGCACAGTATGGAAATTTTAAGATAAGTCGACTGCTAAACTACTGGCATATTTAGGATTAGCCATGGCGAGTTTACGGTCAATGGCCACTTCGAGTAGGTCTGCTATGGAGAATCCTTCAAGTCGGAGGTAATAGTTGGCTACATCCACAAGGGCTTGAATAGGTACCAATCCACAGAATTCAGCTCCTACAACGGAAACACCATAGCGAGCTGCTTCTATCTTAACGAGTTCGAATTGTCGATAAAGTGGAGATTTTCGAAAGTCTGTGTTAGTAATCCCAATTTGAGTGATTCCCCGATCCTCCCAAAGACACCCCATTGCTTTAATTCGAACTAATCCGCCTTTCTTCTTATGAATTGCTTTAGCTATTGCTTTAGCAACACGAAGATCGGTAGTTCCTAGGTTAATATTTAGCCCCACCATTACTTCACGGGCGCCTGTCATCGTAGCACCAGCTGTGGGGTGAGGTTTACGAGGGCCAAAGGCAGGTCGTCGATCTGGTTGTTTCATGTTTTTTTCAAGCGCTTCCCATTCACCCTTTCGAATCCAATCCACATCACCTTTTTCAGGTGATTCTGCGGCTTCGCCATAAAGGTATACAGGAACTTGATGTTCCTCAGCGAAGGTTTTACCAAAATCCTTAGAAAGCCTGATACAATCGTCGATGGTGATGTTTCTAATCGGGACGAAGGGTGCAACATCCAAGGCTCCTATTCGAGGGTGTTGCCCTTTATGTTTCCGCATATCAAGTCGTTGAACGGCAACCCGTCCGGCATTCAACATCGCAATCTTACAGGGCTCAGGCTCACCAAAAAACGTCACGACAAGGCGATTATAAGCTGTATCATGTTCAAAGTCAAGGAGATATACACCTTCTGTTTTCTTGATGGCATTAATAATAGCTTCTATCGAATTTTTATCGTCCCCTACACTAAAATTCGGGACACATTC
>CAYFXY010000049.1:8274-9776 GCA_964347205.1 uncultured archaeon | reverse complement strand
GATATCCGGCATCAACATGGCGTGTAACACCCATACCAGGATCAGTAGTTAGTACACAAAGGAGGCGTTGCTCAGCTTCTGGCGAACCATCAGCTACTGAAACTTGTCCTGCTGAGATGGCATAAGGTATTCCGACACCACCACCTTGATGGAGAGATACCCATGTCGCTCCTGCAACCGCATTAATTAGAGCATTGAGGACGGGCCAATCAGCAATGGCATCACTTCCGTCACGCATGTTCTCTGTTTCCCGATTGGGAGAAGCAACCGAGCCTGCATCGAGATGATCGCGACCAATCACGATCGGTGCTTTGAGCTCTCCTGCGGCAACCATTTGATTAAAGCGCAATCCCGCTTTGGCGCGATCCCCATAACCCAACCAGCACCAAATCGTTTAGGGCCTTGCCGAATCGGGCACGTTCCCCATAGCCCAGCCAACATACGCGCGCTGGAAGTCCTTCAAACTTAACCTTTTCATGTGCCAGCGTAATCCAGCGTTTCAAGATATAATTATCTGGGAAGAGTTCCAAAACGAGCTCATCGGTTCGGTATATGTCATTAGGATCACCGGAAAGAGCCACCCAACGAAAGGGGCCTCGCCCCTCGCAGAAAAGTGGTCGAACATAAGCTTCGACGAAACCTGGATATTTCCATCGGTTCCGCTTCTTATCCCATGAAATAGTGCTTGTATGTTGGCGCAAATTATTTCCATAATCAAAAGTGATTGTTCCTTGTTCCTGTAATTGTAGGATAGCTTTGACATGTGTTAACATCGAATCTGTTGAATGACGAATATAGGTCTCTGGGTCTTTCTCACGAAGCCGGTCTGCCTCCTCTTTACTAAAACCAATCGGATAATAACCAGTTAATGGGTCATGTGCAGCGGTCTGATCTGTAACCACGTCCACTTTGATTTTGCGTTTTACAATTTCAGGGTGGGTCTTTGCTGCATTTCCAACTAATCCTATAGATCGTGGAATTTGCTTGACAACGGCTTCCTCTGCCAGCTGAAGCGCTTCATCTAGGCTATGTGTTTTTAATTCACAGTATCCTGCACGTATCCGTTTATCAATGGCTGCTTCGTCAACATCAACTGCAATGACAACCCCTTCATTGAAAGTTACTGCAAGCGGTTGAGCTCCACCCATTGCACCCACACCTGCCGTTAACGTTAGTTTTCCTTTCAAGGTTCCACCAAAATGCTGATCCGCAACAGCTGCAAAGGTTTCAAAGGTGCCCTGAAGAATTCCTTGCGTGCCAATATAAATCCATGAACCCGCCGTCATCTGCCCAAACATGGTCAACCCTTTCTTATACAATTCATGGAACTTTTCTTCTGTTGCCCAAAAGGGCACAATCAAAGAATTAGCGATTAGTGCTCGAGGCGCGTCTGTATGTGTTTTGAAAACAACCACGGGTTTCCCGGATTGGATAAGCATAGTTTCATCAGGTTCTAGCGCAAGTAATGTCTCTACAATTTTGTCAAAACTTTCCCAAGTTCG
>CAYFXY010000049.1:2520-8263 GCA_964347205.1 uncultured archaeon | reverse complement strand
CCAATCTTTTGCCACATCAGGATCCAAATTATTTTGTAGCATGCGAAGAATCGCTTCTATTTGCCAATTCTTACAGTGCAGTGTAGTTCCACGGTAGGCTCGTATTGGTTGGCGCTTCATAATATCCCAACTCAAACCACTTTTGTAAAGGTGCTTTAAGATTGGGTGGTTTAAGTGATTTTCTCTAATATGTGTGCGAGCTTTACGGAGAATACAGAATGCAAATATTTTTTTGAAAGGTGAATTTCAAGATATGATGCTACTTTTGGTGCTTAGAGATGATTGATGAGCTCATTTTCCGATATAGCTTCTTCACCTTATGGCTTGTTTTCTTCGGAATTCGAAGTTATTATGGTCGCAAAGCTGCGCCTGCCGGTCAAAAGCGAAGCCGTGAAGAACGATGGGCAGAAGCAACAAAGTATGAAAACAAATGGTATGTCATTTTACGAGTGATTTTGTTTTACATGTCCCTATTTTTTGTTGCTATTTGGTCCCTCCTGCCCTTTCTCTTACCATTCTGGACACAGTTCTTTGTTTTTTCTTGGATTCGATGGTTTGGACTTATAATTGGAGTTCTAATGGTTTTTGGTATCTTTTGGGTTGGCATCCATCTTGGTAAGCAAGTTTCGGGATCATTGGAAATTAAAGAGGGTCATGAGCTTGTGACTAGTGGACCCTACAAGTATATTCGCCATCCCATGTATTTGGTATATCTTGTCTTCAATCTCGGCATGTTTTTAGTCTGTGCGAATCTCATTCTCCTCTTGATTATCGTGATTGGAGTACTTTTGGTCATCCCTCGGATGAGGGTTGAAGAACAGATGATGATAGACCAGTGCGGTGACGCTTATCGCGAATACATGAAAAAAACTGGGCGTCTATTTCCACTTATTCGACGGAAGGATGCCAAGTGATAGCGCTCTACGACATTCCGCAGATAAGGAGGGTTAATTGAATCTAGATTCAGTTATTCTTGGAGGTATTAGTTTATGGTCTGGTTCAAAATTTGGCGGTATTGGTTGATTTGTGTAAGTGTATTTATCATAGCGTTCTGCTTGGTTATGTCGCTCTTCAATACAACGGTTGTATTTGCTTTCTTTAACACGCAAATCAATCCAGTATTCTGGGGTGCTGCTTCGGTTCCTTCTCCAGATCAGGCATTTCAAGCATGGGTCTATGGTGCATGGGGCGCTACTGTCTTGGGATGGGGAATCACGATGTTCTTCGTTGCCTATTTTCCTTTTTATCAACGTGAGTCTTGGACTTGGTATTGTATACTTGTAAGTGTCGTGGTATGGTATCTGCTGGATACAGGGATTTCTTGGTGGTTTGGTGTGCTTGTCAATGTTTTACTTAATTCAATTATTTTGGTTTTGGTTCTCATTCCACTTTTTTTCACATGGCGGGAGATGTCAGGTAAGTAAGAATGCTTGAATAATCGAGTATTTATTCTTACCAAATTAAGATATCAATGGCTTGATTTAGAGCTGATAATAATGCAGAGAATACGTAGACTTCCAATCTTACGGTGTCAGAATGAAAGTTGTACTCAAACCCAGGATTCAGTCGTTCGAGAAACTAGACTGAGGATTGTTCTAATTGATTCTCAGGGGGATGAAAATTTTGCATTTATTCATACTCTCCCGGGTGAATCGGAAGCATTAATCCTGGGGTTGCTGTTCACATCCCGGATTATATCCAGGCCTTCTGATATACTGCGGCTAAGCGTCAGAAATCATTTAGCTAAAGTTCATCTTTCTGATGCGTGTGAGATGCGTAAAAAACTTGAGGCTTTACAGCCAACAGCACGTATAGTGGCAGGCGTGTGTGGTCCTGAAGAAAGTTCAATCGGTGTCTGGCAGGCTTGTGATCTCCCTCCGATTGAAACATCCTATTCTGTAAAACCTTCGATTATTAGAAAAGCAGTACAACAATTGAATGCGAGATTAAGTGTTTACCGTAAAACTGGTGGAACTCATGGTGCAGGATTAGCTGATCCAACTGGCGAGTTGGTCTTTTTAGCAGAAGATATAGGTCGGCATAGTGCTGTAGACCGAGTTATTGGAAAAGGATTGAACGGAAACCTCAATCTTACTTCAACTATATTGGTATCCACCGGACGGCTGACATCAGATTTAGTTCTAAAAGTCGCGGTAGCTCAGATTCCAGTTTTAGCTTCAATTGGTGCGGCGGTTGATTCTGGAATCGAATTAGCCGATGCGGCAGGTATTACTCTGATCGGATTTGTAAGGGGTACGCGTATGAACGTGTACACACACCCTAATCGTTTGAAGATTCCAAAGGGCTAACGAATGAATAGTTTTGGGGAAAAACTATCGTTTTCGTCAATTTGTTCCATGCATTCTTCACAAAGTTCTTCAGGATCGCTTGAAACACCATGTCGTTTGAAGAACCAAACGATGTTTCTAATATCACGAAGCAGAATGGCTCGTCCTTGCTTTAAGGTACGGTATCGCCCAACGCGCGAAGCGAAATCAATGGCTTGAGGAAAGTCAATGATCCATGGCTCATTTTTAAAATATAGGATATTGTATCCGGAGAGGTCACCATGAATAATGAAGACACGATAGAGGGCAAAGATGGCTTTGATGATATCATGGAAGAGGCGTTGAGGGTATTCGATGGGTGCATCTTTGAGTAGTGGTGCTGGAATTCCATCGTCGCCAAGGAACCGGGCTGTAAACATATTGTCGACTTGCCGGGCAGGTGTGGGCACTTTTATCCCTGCCCGAAAAGCGCGTTCCAAAATCCAGAATTCTCGAGAGGCATAGTAACTCATAATATCTTTAGAAAAGCCCACTTTCTTACCACCAAGTTTCTTGCGTTTACCACCTTTGGCATGGGGTGTGGCATAAAATCGAAATGCTTTGAGCGCAAGTGGGAAATCATGCCAGAACGCATAAAAGACGGTCGCCTCTTTTCCTGCGCTTATCGTTCCCTTAACATCTGTAGCCATTTGAGTTGCAAGAGCTTCCGCTCGGACAGATGCCAAGGTGATTTCTGGCAGGTCTTCTAGTCGTCCGCGTTGACCATCGCCTTTACTCACTTGACGTTGCGCGAGACTGCGCTTACTAATATAAGGTGCTGGGTTATTTGGCACTTTTTTTCTATCCATTTAGTTGTTGAAACTGCCTTTCCACCAATATCATCTATTTACCGTAATCAGGTATCGAGGGTCCGAAATCGTACCCGTAGATGGTGGGAATTGGCATCTGAAGTCCCAAAAAAATCGGGCGTAACTAATGCCTGTCATCAGAGGTGGCAACTATACCTGTTCTGTTGAGAAGGCGTTTCCATTGCATACAAAATAACGAGATTGGCATAATCGCATACACCTCCAATACGTTCTAATCGATTATCTGCGCATTCTCTCTGCCTTTATTTATTTATTACGATTCTCTCCACTTTTCTAACCGTCAATTTGAGCTGACAATCTGCTTATAAAGTGCTTAGGCAAATTCTAGGTATTGGTGCTTCCGATGGACCGGAGTCTTCTCGCAGTCCTTTCTGGAATTTTATCTGTTACTGTATTTACATTGCTTGCGGGACTTTCAATGATACCCGCTTCAATAGGAATGTGGCTTCCTTTCTTAGGATTTATTCTATGTTGTCTAGTTATCGGCGGGCTGGGTCGACTTCGTATTCTCCACCTAATTCTCATCTCGCTCATATTCTATATGGGATTGATGGGCTTTTTAGCGGTCAATGGTACCCTTCTCTTCGGATTCGAATTGGGACCCTTATCAATGAGTCAAATACAACTTGCCTGGACTGCTTTTCAAAATTTTACCAATACACTTCCTATCCTTCCTCTCCTCTCAGAAAGTGCCTCCCAAATCCGAGTCTATCTTGGTGACTCTTTACTTGCCATTTTTCTCGAATTTACAGTTGCTTCAGCATTTATCGCAGTCATGGGACTTCTTATTACAGGAATTAGTGGGTTTGCAACGCGCGGTCAACCGCTTCATGTGGTCACTGCTCCTGAGATTTCTCTCGACGACTCCATGCCCTCTTTACCTACTTCCACCTCGCCTGTAGCAGAATCTGCTCCAGCATTGCCTGCGGAACCGATTGCTAGTCCTTCAACTCCTCCACAAGCCATGGAAGCACCTCTACCCATGCCTGCTCCACAACCAATAGAAGACGCTCCACCTCCTCTTCCATCAGAAGGTGGTTCGCCCAGCGCCCAAGCAATTGCATCATTAAAAGGAAAAGTAACTAAGCACCTGAAAGACACTGGTCAAAAAGTTCCTGCAGGGCAATCCCGGTGTCCTCATTGCAATGCAACAATTATTCGCGGATCTCAGTTTTGCAATGCTTGCAAAAAATCATTTTAGGAAAACCGAATCCAATTCTTGATTTTACGGCAGTATTATCAGAAGACGCTTTTGCCGAAAAAATCGTAGAAATAAATAACATTTAAATAGTAGAAAGAGCGACGAGGGGCTACTCGGAACCTTAAAAAGGTTTCGACACTACGCGCGGGGTTAGACCTCGAATTAGCACACCGTCTGTCACTCTCCCTATGGATCTTTTCAAGAACAAAGGAGAGTATTATTCCCTAATACGAAATCCAACCTTGTCGCCTGTACCAATGGAGCCAAGCTGGTTCATAGAAGATTCCATGCAGCTCCCGCGCATCCATCAAAGACCTTGGTAGACTACAAATGGCAAATCCTGCTCAAATTGGATCACATTCTCGCTCCCAACGGCAACGGGAGTCCACGGAGACGGCAGTAGGTTGTTCTGATTGTGGTGCCACAGATGTCATTCGTGATCCTGTCCGTGGTGAGGTGATTTGTACTAGTTGTGGATTAGTGCTAGATTCCCATATGGTGGATCAGGGACCTGAATGGCGCGCGTTTACAAGTGAAGAACGTGATCGACGGGCTCGAACGGGCGGCCCTATTGATTTTACGCGGCATGATAAAGGTCTGAGTACTACAATAGATTGGAGAGATCGTGATGCGAATGGTCGAAAATTAGCGCCGGGTTCCCGAGCACAAATCTATCGGCTTCGTAAATGGCAAATTCGTACTCGCGTGCATTCCAGTATAGATCGAAATCTTGCGCGGGCCATGAGTGAGTTGGATCGGATTACGAGTCAACTTAGTGTACCTCGTCCAGTAAAAGAAGCTTCTGCGATACTCTATCGACGGACAGTTGAGCGCCATTTAATTCGAGGGCGTAGCATCGAAGCAATGATTGCGGCTTGCGTCTATGCAGGTTGCCGCCTTCGCCAAGTTCCACGAACCTTAGACGAAATTGCTCATCATAGTCGAATTAACCGCAAAGAACTCGGTCGCTGCTATCGTCTTCTTCTTCGGAAACTCGATATGCGCGTTCCCATTGCCCAACCCACAGATTTTGTCCCTCGCTTTGCCCAAGCCCTCTCTCTAACCAGCCGGGTCCAACGCCGGGCTATTGATATCCTCGACAAAGCTCGTGCAAAAGGTATCACTGCAGGTAAGGATCCTACTGGCCTGGCTGCCGCCACGCTTTATATTGCATCAATCCAAGAGGCTGAACGTCGAACTCAACGGGAAATCGCTGCTATTGCTCGAGTCACTGAAGTAACAGTGCGGAATCGGTACAAGGAAATGGTTCGAGTTCTTAACCTGCAAGTTGAGATCTAATTCAGAACAATAAAAGCCGTCTTCCGTTTCTAAAATCAGCCTGAAATGGTGTGAAGAACAAGATAACATTGAAATATTTGTTTTAC
>CAYFXY010000049.1:0-2510 GCA_964347205.1 uncultured archaeon | reverse complement strand
CTCGTAATCGCTATAAGGAAATGGTCCGCGTTCTTGACCTTCAAATTGAAATCTAGGGTGCTGATTCTCAACACACCTCTCCCTCCTTCGGAGTGTCGACTAAATTGGTATAGCAAAAAAGATAACATTTAAATATTTGTTTTACTAGTAAATAAATGGGAAAGTTTATAAGGCTATCGCTAGTAGCGCGGTGAAATTTGACAAACTCCGCTAAAACCTCACTAGATTAGGCTCCATATTGGACCTCTGTTCACTTGATACAATCCGATTCCAGGAGTAATATACCATGCATCCTAAACTTCCCTGAACATATATTGGGAGAAGAATAAAAGATGGAAGAAAATTCATCAATCCATGAGAAGCATCGGCAGTTTCAGGATTCACAAGAACATCGTCCGTGCCCTGATTGTGGTGGGACGGAAGCGATTCGTGATTCAAGCCGAGGGGAAGTCGCGTGCGCGAATTGTGGGCTAGTCATAGATGATAATACGATTGACTCTGGCCCTGAATGGCGCGCGTTCACAGGTGAAGAACGTGATAAACGTGCACGCACCGGAAGTCCTATCAATTATGCCCTTCAAGATCATGACCTCAGTACTATGATTGACTGGCGAAACCGAGATGCCTCCGGTCGCCAAATTACCTCCAATCGACGTGCTGAAATCTATCGACTCCGTAAATGGCAACGGCGATCCCGTGTCCACTCAAGCATTGAACGCAACCTGGCCAGTGCCATGAGTGAATTGGATCGTCTCAGCAGTCAACTCGGTGTATCCCGAACTGTAAAAGAGACTGCAGCAGTAATGTATCGGCGTGCTCTAGAACGGCGCCTTATTCGTGGACGCAGCATTGACGCTATGATTGCTGCAGCCATGTATGCTGCCTGCCGACTCCGTGAGGCACCTTGTACCTTGGATGAGATTGCTCATCAAAGTCGTATCAACCGCAAAGAACTGGGTCGTTGCTACCGATTGCTTCTTCGACGACTTGACGTCCGGATGCCAATTTCACAACCCACCAATTTCATTCCAAGATTTGCTCAAACTCTTGGATTAAGTAGCCGCGTACAACGATGTGCAATAAAGATCCTCGATGATGCTCGTGCAAAGGGAATTACTGCAGGAAAGGATCCCACAGGTCTCGCGGCATCAGCTCTCTATATCTCTGCGATCATGGAGGGTGAACGACGAACTCAACGTGAAATCGCTGAAGTTGCCCACGTAACTGAAGTTACCGTGCGTAACCGTTACAAGGAACTCGTCCGTGAACTCCAACTGGCAATTGAATTATAGCCTGATTTAATCCGAGCTAGACTAAAATAACTGCATTACAAAAAAGTTTGCGGGGGTATTCCTTTTTTGTCTGATCAAATCGATTTTCAAACTCTTTCTCGAGAAACCTTATTAAAAATCATTGACATGTTTGCTAAAAATTGGCTAGCTATTGATGGCACTTGGTTTCTTGCAGCAGAAAAAAAATTTAGCCTTGACACTGCAATTGCCTTGGATACTGAATCTTGGCGCCAATTTTCACCCATCGAAGCTAAGCGTATCATGAAAGAATTCAACATTCACAAGAATTCAGGACTGGAGGGGTTGAAAACTGCCCTCAAGTACCGCGTTTACGCACGGCTTAATAAGCAGTCCATTGAAGATATCGATAAAACCCGGTTTATTTTTCGCATGGAAAAATGCCGCGTACAAGATGCCCGAAAACGAAAGGGCCTTCCAGATTTTCCCTGCAAATCGGTTGGTTTAGTTGAATATTCTGAATTTGCTCGGACAATTGATCCACGGATAACAACTCGGTGTATTAGCTGTCCTCCCGATTCGCATCCAGATGAGTGGTGGTGTGCTTGGGAATTCTCTATCAAAAATAAATAGTTCAGTTCTAACTACTTATTACTAAAGGAGAATTCCCAATGAGTTTTACTTTGCTGCCAATTTTGTGAGTGGTTTTCTGCTAATCGATTCCCAATCGGGCTGTAATTTTCACCAGAATGAAGATGACAAAGGCCACGATAAGGAAAGTTATGAGTTCGCTTATGAACAGGGTGGGGTTAAAAGCTAGCGGGTAGCTCGCTGGATCTGCAAGGACAGTTGTCCATGATAGAAACCCAATGGCAAGGAATACGATATTGAGAATGGGTGAGATAAAGGCAAGTACGAGAGATTGAACAAGTCTACCCAAATAAAGCGCCATTATAAAAGCCACAGCTAGTCCCATGACTTTGTATTGTTTAAGGAACTCCTTAAATTCCTCAAGTAGATTTTTAGGTTTCTCTGGAGGTGGTGCTGGCTTGACTTCGACAGCTTCTCTAATTCGTTTTAATTCATCAAGCATTTTTTCATTTTGAGACAATTCCATCACTCCCGGTAGAATTGCGATTTTCAAAAGATAGATTGGGTTTAAAATCTTTTGATTTTCTGAGTATAAACAGTTCAGATAATTATTTCTTTGAATGAGACAAAAGGATTATACATTTTAGCGAATCATTACACCGCTGGATA
>CAYFXY010000048.1:15723-17623 GCA_964347205.1 uncultured archaeon | reverse complement strand
TTTAAAGGAATTGATTGTGGGATTTGCGAGAGCTGTGATTGAGGGAGCGTGAGACATTAATCCCGCAACAAAATGCTTTCCAATTTCTGTAAGTGCCCCGTCAGCAGTTCCAAAGAGGTTTTTATTCCCTTTCCACAGCTGGAGATGGCAATGCAATCCACTGCCAGCTTGATTTTGAAAAGGTTTGGGCATAAAGCTACTCCTTCGTAAATATCAGCGAATTAACATCATAGAGAGCAGCTTGACGGCGAAGTATTAGTTTGAAAAGAGTGAAATTGTCAGCAGCTTTACTGAGTTCAGTGAATGCAAGTTCGATTTCTTGTTGGCTCCGACCGTGTTCGGAATGCAACCACGCAGTTTCTATACCAACAGTACGAAGGTCTAACGCAGTTTCTAAAAGCAAATCCATCCCTTGATTATCCGGAAAAATGTCAGCATAACTTGCAGTATCAATAGGAACACCATCTTCTGTTAAAAAATAGAATTCCGGTTCAATTTTTATCCGAACCTGCAAACCCTTTGCAGCAAGTTGTTCAACATTCCGCTTCAATATGATTCTAGGGGCAAGGGGATGTGGTACCAATTGGCCATCAGTTCCTCGCTCAAAGACATCTGAAATAACAATAGCTCGTCGTGGTACACTATGTGGAAGCTCTTGGATAGTTGATTGATCAGGAACAAGGCGGAGATCTGAACTAGTAATGGATGCAAGACCTTTCACTGATGAGCCATCAATTCCACAGGTTGGAACTTTGATTGAACCCTTTTGTAAGGGAGTAATTGAATCCACCGGGCGAATCGGCACGGTCATTCCCTTAGGAACTCCATCAATATCCACTGTGAGCAGTTCCACAAAATGTAGTTTTTCACGACCTTCACCTGATGTGATTTCCTCTGCCATTAGAGAAACCCCCACTTCTTATTCAGGAAGATAGCAACAGTGATGTGAACTTTTAAAGCTTAATACATTTCAGGTGAGATCTTCATGGTATACTTGATTTGGATAAGTTTATTGGGAAAAACCCCTTTGGGACCATAAGAGGGCAAATTGCATGAAAGGGGTACGACCACTATTTCTATTATGTCTCCTCTCCTTAGTCATTATCCAACCAGTAGCGCTTCTTAGCTTTGATCTCAATCCTATCCCACCTTCATTTCCAATTCCTGTGACAAAAAGCGAATTATCCAGTAACATCTCTGTTACTCCAAAATCACAATATTCCCGCGAACCATCAGCGACCGAAAGTGCACCTCGAAACTGGACGGTCCTCGTTTATATGTCAGCTGACAATGCCTTCGAAGATATCGCGGTTGAAGATATTAAGGAAATGGAACAAGTTGGATCCACACACTGGGTAAATATAATTGTGTTTGTAGATTTTCTATCCAACTTGACTGGGATTGGACCGGAGGCATATTCCTTTAATGTCACCCATGACACGCCTCCAATAAATGACACAATCTGGTCAAGCCCTCTGAGTACAGCACTCCCTGCTGAACCCAATATGGGCGATCCTGCAACTCTCTTATCGTTTATTCAATTCGGACAAAATTACTCAAAAGCCACAAATTATCTCCTCATTTTGTGGGACTATGGTGCAGGATACGAAGGAGTTTGTTATGACGAAACAAGTGGTGGCGATCGGCTTCTTCCATATGAAATTGCTATGGTATTAGAAAACGATACAATTGATCCCATCACTGTCACCGCGTTCGATGCATCCTTGATGGGTCAACTTGAGGTTGCATATGAAATTCAGGATGGAACTGAATTAATTATTGTTTCTGAGGAGACTCTACCACAGTTCCATTTTCCCTATCAGAAATTCCTGCTCAGCCTAACCTTATTTCCAAATAGTAGTCCGATCGCTCTTGCGAAGGAAATAGTCGATCGATATAT
>CAYFXY010000048.1:5947-15713 GCA_964347205.1 uncultured archaeon | reverse complement strand
TTATCCCGATCCCTTTACTGCTGAAGAATCGATCCACTATGCCCTGCTCCAGCATCCTCAGCCTCAGAAAGTCCTGATCATCGGGGGAGGCGTCTCCGGGTCTTTGGCTCAGTTACTCCAACATCCGAGCGTCAGCAAAGTGGAGTATGTAGAACTGGATCCCAAGCTTATTCAGTTGGGGGAATCTATTATCAACAGTATCTTATTCCTCCAACTCGAGTTGGTTTGTCTGTAATTAATTCCACCTCGGTAAATTCGATCTTTAGCTGGTTTAACCGTACAATTAACATGCTAAACACCCCTCTTAACCTACCTTTCTATTACTCGGCTATTTGTGAGGTAAGAGGAAGAGTTCAACAATTTTCTGTGCCTAATATTATTGATTTAGGCTCTTTTGCTAATCAAATGTGGCTTACGATTCCAACACGTGCCCTGCAAAACCTTGTCGGTAACCTGAGTTTAAGCATCCAAAGTGCAATCGTTTATGAACGCCATCTATCAGGAATCCCCGGAACCACCGGCTTAGCGGTGAATTTCGATTTGTATCAACCCACCTCCCTCTCGTTTCTCAACAACTCACAATACGAACAATTCCTAGCGAACTTCCACTTGATTGGTGAAACCATCGAAACAGCAATTGTTCCCTTACAAGCAGGTCCCCTAATTGGTTATCTCGATGGAGAAAATGATTCGGTCTATTATCGTTATGATCCACAAATTGCTGCACAACACACCCTTCATCTGACAGCATTTCAACCTATAGGCGAAGACTTTGATCTATACTTATTTGATAGTAATATGAATTTTTTGACTCGATCTGTTGAAACGGGTTCAACTGAAACCATTCAATATGCTTTTGTCCCTGGTCAAATCTATTATATTCGAGCTTTCTCTCACCCAGTCCCTGATTCTGATTTTGGATTCGGTGCTTTTCAAATAGCCATTACCTATAGTCCACCAATCAATCCCGCATCAATCGCTTTGATAATCGGAATCATTGCGGCAATTGCTGTGATGATTTTTGTGATTTCTTATATCGTATATCATAACCGGAGCAAGATTGCTACAGCACTACGTCAGCTCCGAACCAACGATCAACGCCAAATTGAATCACCACCTCAAGGGGATCTAGAATCTCAAACTAGTACTGAATGTATTCAATGTGGAGAATCCCTTCCTGAAAATGCAAAATTTTGTCCAAATTGTGGAAAGATCTTTGAAGAACCTTCTGAAGAATCGGGAAAAGTGGAGGATTAGCTTGTAACAAGTGATTCCAATTCGTTGATAAACTCCTCAGCCTGCTTCATTCCTAGCATCCAGAATTCTTCTTTTGAGATATCAAAAGCCAATTCTGAAGCTAACTCATGGGGGGACTTTGTACTTCCAGCTGAAAATAAGCGTCTTAATTTTGGTACGAAATCCCTTCCTTGTTCTTTGTAAAGATGATAGAGAGCAAACATGAAAAGATTTGCAAAGACATAAGGATAATTATACAGTCGGAATCGTGGAATGTAATAATGGACTTTAAATGTCCATTCCCATTTGCTTTCAGGGAGCCAATCGATCGAATCACCAAATATTTTGTCACGCCCTTTAACCCAATATCTAGAAATGGTTTCACCATCGAGATATTCACCCTGCTCAAACGCGTCATAAAGATCCATTTCAAAGAAGTATCGAGCGGACACTTGAAACACAGCAATGCCAAACTCATCGAGAACCTTGGCGAGGATTTCGATTTTTTCCTCTTTGGTTTTAGCTTCACTAATGAGTTTGTCAGCAAGGAGAAGTTCTCCAAATATGCTCCCGATTTCAGCTATGCACATGCCGATGTTGGTGTTTAGTGGGCGCTGATTCTTTGACATTAGAACACTATGGACTGCATGCCCATTTTCGTGAACAAGCGTAAAAACTTCACCAAGCCGCCCATTAAAGCTCATCAGGATAAATCCAGTGTTACCCTTGTGCCATGAAGAAAAAAATGCTCCAGAACGTTTTCCTTTGCGTACTTCGCCATCAATGCGTTTTTTATCGAACATTTCCTGGACAATTTCTGCGAGTTCGGGATCAAACCCCTGGTAGGTATCTATGACGATTTGACGAGCCTCCTTCCAACTAAAACTTCGTTCGGGCATTCCGGGTAAGGGAGCCACGACGTCCCACTCTCCAAGTATTGGAAGTTTCATTATCTGGGCTTTTAAACGTAGATACCGACGAAAGAGTGGCGAATGTTTATCAACCGTCTGCATTAGGGCATCAATAGTCTTACTAGAAACATCGTTATCAATCAAACTTTGGGTTCGCGGAGTTGACCAGTTACGCCTTTTGATCATTTCCATGTGGTCGCCAATAATTGCACGAATGCCACTGGCCCAAAGTATTTCATCTTGCCCAAGACCAGCCCAAATAATACTCTTAGCTGCTTTTCGAATATCCCGATTTGAATGTTCGAAGAGAGCAACAATCTCGTTGAATGGCATGGTCTTTACTTCGCCATCGATTTCAATTTCAAATAAGCGAGTTGATAGCCAGTCACCCTGAAGTTGAGACCATGAATCGATACCAAATCGATCTTTTTGAATAATAAGTTGCTCTTCAATATCAGTTAGAATATGAGGGGCTTTTCGTTTGGCAATTTCTAAGGTATGTTTATACTCTGCTAAATCAGGATCGTGAATGAGTTCAGGCTTTGATTCCACTAGTTGGGATATCTCAATTTCAGAAAACGCAAGAATTTGTGCAATTTTCATTCCCATACGTCGGGCGAGATCAGCAGCTTGTTTAGCATCATTATCTAAAGAGTTTGCAGCGTAACATAATCGTGCGTAATTGAAGACACCTTCTTGCTTAAGGTAATGATCCTGGATTCGTTCAAGGAATTCTTTAAACTCTTTTACAGTCAAGTTGTTAATTTTACCCTTATATTTGCGAGCAATTCCTTCAGCTTCATTCACAAAGTGAACCATTTGCGTTTTGAGTTGTTCATGCTTCGTAGATGGAACCAAAGGGGTTAGGTCCCAAGCTTCACCTTTTACATTCATTGTGTTTGCCCTTGCAGGTGAATGCAATTAGCAGTTAAAAGTCAAATGGATGATTTAGTAGCCGAAGATTAGGTTCTAAGAAAATGCATTAGGTTGCGATTATGTGTTTAGTTGATAACATAAACCACTATAGTGGTTGAAAATGTCACGAAAAGCTTTGTAAAGTTTGTTATAAGTTGTGACTCTTTTGGGATCTGGTTGTACCTTTTCATCAAATTTGAATAACCGCTCAATTTCATCAAAAGATTTGAACTCGCCTAAAGCAACTGCAGCAACCAAGGCGACACCGACTGTCCCTGCGTCTTGGAGTGTGCTAACACTTTCTAAGGGGACATTAAGGACGTCCGCAAAGATCTGCAGCCAAAGGTTGCTTTTTGCACCTCCTCCACAAATAATCAGATTTGAAATCTGATGTCCCATACTTTCCAGAATTTCTTTTACCCAGCGAGTATTGTATGCAACCCCTTCAAGAATCGCCCGAATCATGTGTGCGCGACTATGGTCAAAACTAAGATTGAGGAATGCACTTCGAACAAAGGGATTAATGAAAGGACAACGTTCACCAATGGGCCAAGGTAAGTAGATAAGATTCCGACTTCCAGGCGGAATCTGTTTCGCCTTTTCAGTTACTAAATCATATACATCCACATTCGTTATCTTTGCTTCTTCGGTTTCAGCAGTACACACATTTTCCACTAACCATGTTAGACAAGAACCAGCACTTTCCATATGCCCAGTTAATAGGAGCCTTCCAGGAATTGCACTTTCAACAGTCCCAGCTCCATTCAAATCAAATTGGGGTGTTTCTTGGTGTTGAGCAATCCATCCAGATGATCCAATATACAAATGTGGTTTACCGGGGGTGATGGCACCGGAGCCTAGAGCGACAGCAACCATATCCCCGCACCCACATACCACCTTGGTTTCTGGGGATAATCCCATCTGCTTTGCTGCATCAGGAGAGATCGTGCCCAAGATATCAGTGGTTTTCATAATGGTAGATAAATGATCCATGCTAAGACCTAAACCGTCTTCAATGATTTCAGGTTCAGGTTGATGGCTATCGATTCTAAAATAATTCCAGAGACAAGCATGACTCCAGTCAGTGTAAAAGTCATCAAGACCGCATTGATAAAGAATCCAATCTTTAACATCCACGAATTTGGCAGCTTGTTTGAAAATTGTTGGTTCTTCGTTTTTGACCCAAAGTATTTTGGGGAGCGGGTCTTTTGCTGAAACAACCGGAATGATGTTTTTTGCCAGCATATCAGGGATTGGGAACTGGTTCATTAATGGAGTCACATAATCCACAGATCGGACATCATGCCAAAGAATTGTCTTCCGAAGGGGACGCCCTTTTGCATCGACCGGAATAACTGATGCCATCATTGCGTCAACGGTGAATGCCTTGATTGACCGAGAATTTACTTTGGTTTGTCTAATGATTTCCTGAGAAGTGCTAGTAATTGCATCCCAGTAAACGCGTGGGTCTTGTTCAGCCCACCGTTCCTTGGGGTATTCCACTTGATAACTACATTGTGTTGTCCCCAAAACCCGGCCTTGCATATCAATGATACTGGATTTGGTTGCACTGGTTCCCAAATCACTTGCTAGAATATAAGTTTCTGCCATATGAAAACCTTCACACTCAATTGCAAAGAACTTAGCAAAAGACTTACGCTTTAATCTTGGTGAAACCATTAGGAAATCTTAGATTTGTTGGTGCCATAGATTCTTTACCATGGCACAGTACTACCAAACCAGCCAAAAGTAAATGCCCAGACAACCTGTACTCCAATGAAAAGGTTGATTAGAGCAACAGCAGCACCAAGAGAAATCCCATGGAGTTTATTTAATCCGATAACATACAAGTACCCAGCCCAAAACCCAGAAATTAAACCAAAATATGGAATCCATCCAAAAACCAGTGTTGGAGAAACAGCATAAATCCCAATCTTAAATGAATCAAGAAGAGATCCAGAGCCACGAAGTATTTTGGCGATTACATAGTAAATTAGTCCAATGAGTGGGAATTTGAGAACGTTTAGCAGATAGGTTAAAACGCCCACCCAAAGGTACCGAGAGATTCCAGTTGTCGCTTCAAGAAATGGTGCATACACGTAAGCACCCATTTGTGCATTAGTTCCCGAATGAATAATGTTAGCAGGAAAACCAAGCAATGTAATGAATGGAGTCAAAACTGCTAATAGCACATTGAGAAGTAAAAACCATCGAAGAATTGGCCAATATCCACTAACCCCTTTTTCTACTTCAAAGGTTTGTTTTGGTCGTGCCATTACATTATATGCCTTTTTAAGATCTGTAATTAGAAACATTATCCCAATCACCAATTCTATTCCGAGTACCCAATAATAAGAAAGTAATGTATAGGGGGTTCTAAAAAAAACCTATTTTGGTGGTCATAATCTTAGCAAATCTGTTTTCACTTTTTATGTTATAGATTTCTAAAATTTTCCATCTCTATTTGCATGAACTAGGATTGCAAAACGCACCTTATCCTACCTGCTAGCGGTTTTTCAAATTACTTGATCGCTAATCGTAACTCAACATAATAATGATGAAGAAAACCTGGGAAGATGGTCGGTATAAGATCAGGTGTATAGGCAATGTAATGGTTATCGTAAGAATTCCACACCGTATCGTTTTCAACAAATTCTAGGGCTATGAAATATCCATCGATTGCCATCACAATCAAATCACTGGTGATTTGAAGCCCAGTAATCCCATAGCTCCATTTTTGCAATCGATTATTATTAAGATACCCCGGCTCAGGAGTAACAATGAGCAGACCATTGCCCGCTTGTACCTTCATCGTTACATTCCATTGCATAGCTCCTTCAAAGCCACCGTGTGATTCTCCAGAGTCGTTATAATACAGACTACCAGTAAATGTCAAAATGGGCTGGCTAACATAATTTAGTATTCCAACTGAAATTAGGGTTGTCAAAATCAGGGTCATGAATACAAGGCTGATGTAGAGTTTTGATCGCTTTTCCATCACTAAAAACTCACTAAATCAGATAAGTCACAAAATCCCTAGAGCTCGTAACATAATATCCTAAGGATTAGAACGGCTGAAATTGTTACATTCAATGAAATAGAACAGATTCTGCTCTATTGGAACTTACTATCGAAAATCGAAGATGCGTTTATTGCAGTAGTCACTAAATATAACTTCTTTAATATGAAGAATCTGAAACAACGAACGAATGTAATTTTCTGATATTTCGCTACTTTAGTATTATTCGAGAATGCAAAGTAGAGAATAAGTCAGCTGCGTAACAATGTTCTAATGGTGTTAACACAGGTTTCGTTTTGTTCTTGAGTTCCCACTGTTATTCGAATAAATTGTCCATCGAGTCCTGCCTTCCCAGTATAATCCCGGACAATGATGCCTTTTTGAAGTAAATGTCTAGTAATACTATCTGAAGTTACATCACCATTAAATTTCGTTAGCACGAAGTTCGTCTTTGAAGGAAAGGTTGTGACATCAGTAATTTCGCTAAGTGCTTTTTCGAGATACTCACGACCCATCTTGATTTTTTGTTTGATATAGCTGAGATACTCAGTATCGTGAAGGGCAGCTATAGCAGCTCGAGCTGTGATGCGATTGACGGGAAAATGATGGATCACCTTTGAAAGGTAATCAGCAAGTGTAGAATTTGTTAATGCATAGCCTAGGCGAAGACCTGCAAATCCAAAGGCCTTTGCCATTGTTCTTGTGACAATGAGATTAGAATTTTTATGGATGAGGTGCGCTAGGGTGGTCTCGGTAAAATCAAAGTAGGCCTCATCGATAACGATGAGCAAATCCAGTTCAAGCAACCGGCGGCATTGCTTTTCTGAGATACAGTTGCCCACAGGATTGTTCGGACTAACTAGAATGATTTCTTTAGTTTTAGGTGTTATAGTATCAAGGATAAGGTCAATATTCCATGCAAAATCGGGTGGTGGTCGAAATGCGTATTGAGCGGTTCCACCAAAGATTGAAAGCCGTAGTTGATAGGGACTATAATCGGGTGGCACAAAAAGCACCGCGTCACCAGGATTTAGAAATCCATGATAAAAGGCATCAATGAAATGAGTTGATCCGTTCCCGATAACAATAGATGAGTCGGGAAAACCTGTGTAGGTTGATAAAGCTTCTTTTAAGTCGTAATATGAGGAATCGGGATAAAGATGTGCCTTTTCGAGTTCATCAATGGCTGCATCGCGAGCTTTGGGGGAAATGCCAAAGGGAAGCTCATTCCCCATGAGTCGAATATAATCTTGGCGAACTTCGTATAACATCCGCAATGGAGCTGTGGGATTATAAGCAGAGCCTTCTCGAATAGTGGCTTTGAGGAGATGTGAGATATCACCCATAATATTTTCCCACCGAAACCAATAATGGGACTTAGCTAAGCTTGTGAATGACGCCTTAAAGGCAATGGTTGTACCGAATTTACTTTTGAAAAGCTCTAAGCTGTATCTATCCTCTAACCGTCTGCCTTTTAAACAAATGCAACCAAAAGCCCAAATATGGCAGCATATGATGAACTCATGGATAAGTTTCGGGAAATCGCATTGACTGGATCAATTATCGCGATAATGAATTGGGATATGGAATGCTATATTCCACCAAAGGCCTTTCCTCTCCGCGGAGAACAGATGGCTTTACTTAGTCAGTTGCGTCAACGCATGATCTCCAGCCCTAAAATTGGAAAATTGCTAGATAAGGCAGAGTCGAAAGCCAATTTTGGGAAATTAAATGAGATTCAAAAACGAAACATCCACCTCCTTCGACGAGAATACGACATCATGGTGAAAATTCCAGAGGAACTTACTGCTGCATTAGCTAAGCAAACCACAATGGCTGTTAATATCTGGAAGCAAGCAAAAGCAAACAATGATTGGAAGCAATTTGAGCCTGAACTCGCGAAACTAATGGAGTTACTTCGAAAACGTGGTGAGATACTAATGGAGGTGCGTAACACACCCACCCTTTATGATGCTTTTATCGACCTATTTGAACCAAAAATGACCCAAGACACGATTTCGAAGGTCTTTACTAATCTTCGAAATGATCTCATTCCGCTTGTGGACAAGTACACTGAAGCAACAAGAGAGATAGATTTCGCCTTCATGAATCGAAAAGTCCCAATCGCTGTCCAACGTAAAATTTCTACGGCCCTAACTGAGTTTATCCAATATGACACTACATCGAAACAGGCGGGTGGAAGAATTGATGAAACTGAACATCCGTTTTCCACAGGTTACTTCGATGATGTCCGGATCACTACACATTACATTGAGGATGACTTTGCTAGATCATTATTTTCAGTGTTGCATGAGGGCGGACATGCACTTTACGAACAAAATTATCCTCCTGAAGGGAAGTTTCAACCCTGGGGCGATGCAGCAGGATTTGGTATTCATGAATCCCAATCACGATTTGTCGAAAACATGCTCGGAAGATCTAAAGAATTTATTAGCTACTTTTTGCCGAAACTAAATGAAATCACTAAAAATACCTTCAAAGATATTAGCGTTGACCGAATGACAAAAGCAGTAAATAAAGTCGAACGGTCAAAAATCCGAATCGAAGCGGATGAAGTAACCTACTCGCTTCATGTTATTATTCGATTCGAAATTGAACGTGATCTATTCGCTGATAGAATTCGGATTTCAGAACTGCCAAATGTATGGAACGATAAATATAATCAGTATCTTGGAGTTAGCATCGATAACGACTCTGAAGGTGTACTACAGGATACGCACTGGGCATCTGGGTACCATGGTTATTTCCCTAGCTATGCCCTTGGGAATATTTATAGTGGTCAGCTTCTCGTTGCGATGGAAAACGAAATTCCGAACTGGCTCGATCAAGTTGCGAATGGAAAATTCGGGATCATCAAACAATGGATGGTAAAACACATACATCGAAAAGGAAACCTCTACGATCCTGAAGATCTTCTCCGTCGTGTCACCGGAAAAGGTTTGAATGCGACACCATTCATTAACTATCTAAGTACTAAGTATAAGGGTATATTTAGTTCCTAGATTTCTTAGGAATTTTCAAAAAACCCACTGATTATCAAGAGTATAGCTTTATCAACAAAAAATAGGACTCGTCCCTACCGGGTCAAGTCCGCATTAGTTTTAAAGATACATTTGGGTCTCAACAGTTTGATCTAGTTACGACAAGCAAACCAATACAGGTACTTGTCACGACTTGCTCGCTGTTGAGCCTTATTTATGCCGTAAGGATAATTTACATAGTTCATTTTATTCAACACCAAGATAAGCAATGATGTGGGCGATATAAAAAGCGGACTCACTTTGTGGGCACACAAAGAAAGGACACAATATGTAACTATCCCAAATTAGCATTAGCCGTAGTAGCTCTGGTTCTCACATAGTGTTAGTAACTCGAAAAAATGAAAAAACTCCCCCTTTTTTCGTGGATAGTGAAGTCTTCTTAAAGGCGCTTCAAAATAGTTTCTGTTATCAATACAAGTTTTTCATAGGGGCTAACAAAAGAAGATGATTCATCACGTCTTCATTATTGATGCGCGAGACATTATTGTTGTGCAAAAGAAGTTTTGGATCATCAACATAGAATCCATCGAAATGCAACAATTTGTCAAAAGAGTCAAAGAGAGCCAATCCGTACGCGTAGAACAAATCGGACCCACGAAATACATTGGTCAGCCTCTTGGTCG
>CAYFXY010000048.1:4917-5937 GCA_964347205.1 uncultured archaeon | reverse complement strand
CGCGGTATCGTAGTACTGTGTGCTGAGAATGTTGATGAAGACACAGTACTTCTTGAAAAAATCGAGAAAGTCACTGATGAATTTCGTCGTGTTATTAGTCATCAAGAAGATTTTGAAGATTTCATGAAAAAATTGGACAACTATGTAACTACAAAATTGAAAGTGAGCATACTTGGATATGGTGGTGTAGGCAAGACAACCATGGTAACCCTACTGAATGGTGGCGAACCTCCCCAGACATATATTCCCACAATTGGCATTGATATTCAGAAGGTAGAGGGAGCCCGCATTGGTACCTATGAGCTCATTGTTTGGGATTTCGCAGGTCAGGAACGATTTCGCAAGCTATGGAAAATGCTCTTTTCCCGAAGTCGCATTGTCTTCATAGTCACGGATTCTACTCTCGAAAATGTTCTACAAAGCAAAGATATCATTAACTTTCTAAAACAACAAGGTGTCTCCAGTGAAATCGTGGTTATTGCAAATAAACAAGACCTCTCAATCGCCCTTCAACCATCACTTGTCCAACGACTCCTTGGCGTCAAAGCCTATGGATTGACCGCAATTGATCCAAATGATCGACAAAAAGCCATTGAAATTATTCGGAAAAGTTTAGAACGGACTATAGACTGGAGAAAGATGGAGATTGACACAATCGATTTTGTCCCCTAACCCTGTAGAATTCTGAGGAGCACAACAGTCAATATCATAACAGCCGTGAAGATGAAGAAGGCAATTATGGAACCAAACGATTCACGAGTTTCTTGTTTCTCTGTGTAACATGTGTTGCATAATGTATGATAAACCCGACTGTCGGTATGAATAACTGAGTAGGCTAATTTACCCTTGATTTCCTTATTACAATTATCGCATTTGCCCATTTTTTTATCGAGCCCAAAATTACTTGGCTCAAGATTATCTTACCAATGCAGAGATAAAAACTTCAGCCAATAATGAAATGATTGGTAAAGCCAACGAATTTAATTGGAACATCCTTCCCTGAAATGACGGTGTTTATCG
>CAYFXY010000048.1:2574-4907 GCA_964347205.1 uncultured archaeon | reverse complement strand
CAACAGAGAATCTACGCGAAAATATCAACCAAGCTATCGAGTTGATTGGTGGATTTCAGCATATTATCCAAAAAGGCGATTTAGTCACGATAAAACCGAATATGAACACAGCGGATCCATATCCTGCATCCAGTGATGCTGCGTTCATTAAAGCGCTGGGTGAGGCGATTCTTGATGCAGGAGCAGGAAAACTGCAAATCATGGATGCATCAACCATAAGGGTATGCACCCGTGATGTGGGTAATGAAATTGGCATCTGTGATGTTGCCATAGATCTTGATGCTGAATTTATTTCTCTTGATGAACACCCATGGATCAAACAGCAATTTCCACTTGGACAATACCTAAAAAGTGGTAACATTGGTGAACCTGCTCTGAATTTAGGCAAGTTAGTTATCGCTCCGTGTTTGAAGACACATTTTATAGCCAAATTTACAGCAAGTATGAAAGTTTTGATGGGATTATTAAAACGCCAAGATCGATTGAAAATGCATCTTCGAAAACTCGAATACAAGATTGCAGATCTTGCGTCCTATTTCCAACCAGCTCTTATTGTAATGGATGCAAGGAAGGTCTTTGTGACTAAAGGACCCGCCTCAGGCCGGGTGGAGAGTCCGAATGTCATCTTAGCTAGTCAAGATATGGTTGCTATCGACGTCGTGGGCGTTCGAATTTTACAAAGCTATAATGCATTGAACAAACTCAATCAACCTGTCTGGGACCTACCCCAAATTCAACATGCTGTAAAGATCGGGATAGGGGCTAGAAATGACGAAGAAATACAAATTGTTGATGGTAGCTAAGTATCAAGTCGACTAAGTGTAAGCTCCTTGACTTTGGTTATGTCTATAATAAAGAAAAGTTCAAAGCAAATTCATTGGCTATGATTTAATGTGGTATGGAATAAGGTATGCATCTAGATGGAGAGTTCGATGATTTCATCGAAGAATCCATCTCGGATTTTATTGATTACTACAAAGGATCGGGTTTGTTCAACAAAAGGCTGACTGCGAACCTGTTCAATAATTGTTTCAAAACAGCGAATATCACGACAAATAATACGAAGCAATAAATCAAATTCACCAGTAACAGTATAGACATCGACAATGTTTTCGATTCCACGAAGAGCCTTAGCTGCATCAAGTCCAAGCATAGTGCCTACCTGGACACCAACCATAACGGTAATCGGATATCCAATTTTTTCATAATCGAGATTCACCGTAAACCGTTGAATGACATCTCTATTGATTAGGTTATCAATACGACGTCGTACAGCTGATTCTGATTGACCAAGTTTTCGAGCAAGGACCGCAACAGGTTGCCGAGCATCCCGTATAAGGTGTCGAAGTATGCGGCGATCTGTTTCATCAATGCGTGGATCTGTCATTATATCACGTCCGTAACATTTTAAGGAAGAGTTCAATTAGCCCGAAACCCTCGGGAATTTGAACATTTTTACACTCTTTCCTTCATCACCTTAAAAGGTGGTGATGAATACTGTCTATTTCATGCTTTATTTTGACAGTTTCTCACGTTACTTTATAATATAGTGGTGGATTTTGATAATGAAAGATCCCGTTGTTTATGTTGATGGAGAATTCGTGCCTAGCAAGGAGGCTAGGGTTTCAGTTTTTGATCATGGACTCCTCTATGGAGATGGCATCTTTGAAGGTATTCGCGTCTATAACAGTGTCGTGTTCAAATTAGATGCCCATTTGGATCGATTGTATCGGAGCGCCAAAGCTATTTGGTTGAACATTCCCTTGAGCAAAGATGCGATGAAAACAGCAGTATTAGATACGCTGAAGCAGAACGGGTTTTCGGATTCATATATCCGCTTAGTTGTTACACGGGGGAAAGGCGATTTGGGTGTTAATCCACGAAAATGCCCCAAAGCCTCCGTGATTATTATAAATGTCCAAGTTGAGCCTATGCATGGTCATGGGTCGAAAACGCAGGGCATCTCAACAATTATTGCGAGTACTCGACGTCAGGCTCCTGATTCGACAAGCCATGAAATCAAGTCATTAAATTACTTGAATAGCATCTTAGCAGCATTGGAGGCGAACCGACAAGAAGCAGATGATGCAATTATGTTGGACCAGCGAGGTTTCGTTGCTGAGGCAACTGGCACAACTTTAGTTGTTATTCGAAACGACGAATTGTATGCGCCACCATTGACAGCTAGTATTTTGGACAGCATTACCAGGCAATTCGTTTTGGATATGGCACAAGAGCTGGGTTTTGTGGTTCATGAGCAAGACCTCACAGTTTTTCAGTTATTAAACGCGGATGAAGTGTTTCTATGTGGTACCATGGGTGAAATTACACCT
>CAYFXY010000048.1:0-2564 GCA_964347205.1 uncultured archaeon | reverse complement strand
CCTGTTCGAAAAATCAATGACCAACAGGTTGGTAGTGAAACGCCTGGTCCAGTAACCAAGCAATTGACTACCGAATTCAAAGAACGTCGTCGTAATCCAAAATATGGCACACCAATAAATGAATGACCGGTGATTTGAGTTATACCATCACCGAATTGAAGACAAGCATCATAACTCTTCAAAAGAAACGAACTCTGTGATCAATTAGAATAGAATTGAAAGTTATTAAGGGATTTTTGACATTTTCTGACTAATTGAGTATTATCTAGTTCAACAACTAGATTGGCACTATTGAGCCTTTCAATGTTGATGTAATTGGGCTGTGCTTTTCGAAGTACTGTTTGAGGGCATCGATAGCCGTGATATGCAAATCTCGACGATTTTTTCCATAATGCGAAGGGATGCTTTGTACGGTGAGGAAACAAGCGGAATAGGATTTCGCGGGGTCAAGAGGGTGTCCGTTGATGAAGAAGTCTTGGATCCGTTTTCGATAGGGGTTTTCGATTTTGAAGTAGATATTCAAACCAAGACATCGTTTAATGTAACCACCTATTTGCCTATAGGGATCCCTTGAGAAGGTGTTTTCGAGGTTATCTTCCATCATGAGCCATAATTCTTTACCAGTGATTTCACAAATTGAGATATGTGGATTATCAGGAATGATGTTCCAAAGATCGTTCATTGTCACATCCCCTGGAGGAATTGGGGCACCATAACGCCACCCGTTGGAGAAAGCAAGTGTTGTACCACTTGCTTCTTGACAGGCTTGCAGAAGTAAATTATCCATAGTCGATTCAAAGGGTCTCCACCGGCTTAATGTGCTGCGGGTAATGCCAACAACAGTTTCTAACATAGCGTGTTCAGTTTTCTTTACAGTCCTATCAATCATGTCTTGAACAGCAAAATTTGCTGAAATGTGATCTTCAATCGAAATTAATTGATGACGGAAGGTTTTGACTCGACTATTGAGAATTTTTAGGTCAAGGCGTCCGATAAAGGAGCCGTGGCAACCAGATTGGATAATGACAGCGCGGTTCACAATCACAGGTTGGTAAAGCCTATTATGAGTATGACCACTTAGGAGCACATCGATGCCTTCTACTTCAGCCGCGAGCTTTAGATCCTGTGGATACCCAAGGTGAGACAGCACGACGATAAGATCAACCCGTTCTTTATCTCGAAGATGTTGAATGTAAGTGGGAAGCTCTTGATTACCTAAGGTAAAATAAATTCCCTCACTATGGTGTTCAGGCATAGTTTTGTCAATGATATTTGATGCGATACCAACGATTCCAATTTGGAGTCCGTTACGCTCGATGATGGTGATAGGCGAGAAAATGAGAGTTTTTGTATCCTTTGAGTAGCAATTTATTGCAAGCATTGGATAGTCAAGTTGATGAGTAAGAGATTGAAATACGGAAGGTCCGTAAGCGAATTCCCAATGAGCCGTCATAGCATCAATTGCCAATGCGTTGAGAATAGGAATCAAGACTTTGCCCTGGCTTTGCACAACCGGATAAGTACCATGAAATGTGTCTCCATTATCCAAGGTGAGAACAGCATTCGGATGTTCCACTTGAATTTGATTCATAAGTGAAGCGATTCGAGCAAAGCCACCGACTTTCTGTGTCGTGGTACGCCCATCTTTCCAGAAGATTTCGAAGTGAGGTTTTAAGTAGCCGTGACTGTCGTTGAGTTGAAGAATTGTCAGGTGGCGTTCTTCTGACATAGAGAACTCCCTCCAGAAGAGGCAAAAAGTCCAAGGGCTTAAAATACATATTCTTACTTGCACTTGAGACTTCCGATAAAATCTGAAACAGCCAAGTATGTGGAAGAATAGTAGATGAGCAGATTTAATGCCCATAAATTATTAGCTTCTTAACGCGCTAAATCAGAGGATTTCAGAGTGACATGGATCCTCGTCCCAGTTTCACAAATTAGAAAGTTCTGTGTTAATACTGTAAAATCACCTAATGAAAGGCAAAGAATTTGTCGTGTTTCAAATCACATGTGAGCAGTAGGAGTTCAAATAGGAAATAACACCAAGAGTTTATCCGTGTGATGTTGGCGTATACCGGCTGAACATTAATTGTAATAAGAACGCTCGTCGACGTGCCTTACGGATATCACGATCAGTGAAAAATCGTTCTTCGGCTCTTAAACGTGCGATATAAGCATCGACTTTATTTACATCCATCGGATGACTTGAAAAATATCCTCGCATAGCGTTGATGTAGGCTTCCCATCGTAATTGTGCGGATAAAGTCTCTGCATCCATCCCTTCGATCGAGGCTTCATTTATCTTAATCTTTCCACTATTCTGCTGATGCATACGATACACTCCCTGAGAATACCTTAAAAAGCAAATGGATAAATATGTACTTATCCGGTTTGTCGATTAAACATCTTTATGAGGTGAAAAGCTGACCGATTCACCGAACTTCGGATACGCCCTGCAAAAAATCGAGATTCAGCACGTTCTCTGGTTATATCATCATCAATTTTGTAAATCTTCAAAGACATTCTACCTAAGGACCCTTGAATGGTTTCATTATTTGCAGTCC
>CAYFXY010000047.1:13726-18006 GCA_964347205.1 uncultured archaeon | reverse complement strand
AACGCCTACACGACAGGGTTCTGAGCCCTGCGCCTTTGATCCTTCAAAATTATCTCTGGAATCCCAGAAAACAATGAAGATTGACCAAACTTGGCTACCCCCGCACATTCTTCAAAAGGGGTATAGCGAGTTTTCTGGAAGAGAATCAGATAAACTTTTTCTCTCTCACCCATTATATGAGAAGTTGTGCCTTCCCCAATCCCCGCTTCGAATAAATTGTTTTGGGTTCGACACCTTCGAAACGCAGCTGCATTAGCAAGGCTACGCGTCCTTACATGCTTAAAGGAGGGACCGTGCTATGATGTGATGGGAGCAGGAGCAGGAGGTGATGTTACCAAGCAATTTGATTTGGTTGCAGAGCACACGATGGTTGAATATGTAAAAAGGTTCACAGCATTCACGCTTGTAAGTGAGGAGGCGGGAACTCAGCCTATTGGAAATAAACCAACCGGTTTTCTTATTATGGACCCAATTGACGGAAGTACAAATGTAAGTCATAACATCTCTTTTGCATGTATCGCGATAGCTTACGCTTCTGATTTGGATTTTAGTTCCATTAAAGCCGCTGTGGTAATGGACCTATTTTCTGGATTCTGCTATCATGCGGTTCAAGGAGGAGGGGCATTTAGAGACACGCAGAGAATTCGACCAGCTGAAACGAGTTCAGTGATATCAAGTCTTGTCGGTGTCGATACGCCATTTCCTCCAAAAATATCGAGAGATCAGGACTCCAGTACCAATGAAACAGGGATACGTTTTACCCGACATTATGGAGCAAATGCTTTAGAATTATGTTTTGTTGCAGATGGGTCACTTGATGGATTTATTGATCTTCGTGGAGTTTTTCGTGGGACTGATTTAGCTGCAGCGTACCTGATTTTACAGGAGGCAGGTGCGGCGTTAATTGACCAAAAAGGGGTCGCAATAGCAGGAAAATGTACAAATGATGCACAATACGCCTATATTGCCGCACGAGACGAGTCTTTTGCTGCTACGCTCCTAACTCTTGCTTCAAGAAAACTATAGGGGTAATGGGCGATTGTTGGAAACTAATCGTTAATTGTTTCCAGAATTGAAACCGCATTCCAAATCCCAGTACGGGCATGACTGGGGCAATTTGGATCAAGGGTTGCATCACCAAGGCGTGATATCGCATTTGATGCCCGGACAGCAACTGACCCAAGCTCACTGTGAAGCAGTTCAATAGCCTCGTTGGCTGCTCGCCGAATGTTTCTTGGAACAGTACTATCTTCCCCCACCTGAGAAAGAATCATTGTCGCTTGGTCTATCTTCTGCATGGATTCTTCTGAGAGCTTTTCTACTTTTTTTGGATCAGCCATAGGAACGTCCCCTCAGGAAAGTAGCTAGTTGGAGTTGCAGATACCAAGATTACTTAAAAGCTTTTTTCACTGATAATAGATTATATGTCTGATGATAAGGTTACGAAACGGATGGGACAGTTACTTCGTAAAGGTGCAGCCCTGCTAAACACTGCTTGCCCTAACTGTAACACACCATTACTGCGATTACCTGATGGTACCATGTATTGTACCAAATGCGACAGACAGGTTGTAGAGCAGAGCCGTCTAACCTCGGGCGCAGAAACCCGCGCTCCTAGTAGTGATGTGCTTAATCAACTTGCAGGCAAAGTTCTTACAAGCCTGGAGATTCTTACACATTCACTTTCGGAGAGACCACATCAAGAAGAGATTCGAACCTTTGCCACCATTGTGAAAGATTTAATTGCAATACTTCGAGGCATTCAAGAATTACAGCGTCAATGATATTCAAGCTTCAGGGTCGTATTGGGATTCTAAAGCCTCTCGAATTGTCTGAGCTTTCGTTTTCCCAATCCCATGAACCTCAGCCAACTCCTCGGTAGTAGCGTTCACCAGATTGATAATGTTCCCAAATTGGTCCAAAAGTCGTTTCGCCAAGGTAGTGTTAACCCCTGGAAGACCTGCGACAATAAATTCTTGGAGACTGGAGGTGCTCAGAACTGGTTTCTTACCTCGAATGCTGAAGGTCGTCTTTCGTGAGCTTTGCTCTTGACGTGCAATAGCGAACATAAGAGAGGCGGCTTCTTCCGGTGACTTTACATTCACAACAGGAACATTGAATTCAATAAATGCGGTGGACAACGCACCTCGAATAGCAGCAGGCTTGATCGCACTTGATCCATAGAGGCTGGCTCCTATTATTAGAAGAAGAGGAAGAGTAAAACTCTCCTTTAAGGCGCCAAGCTGTTGAAATAATCGCTTATCAATGATGGATTGAGCAAAATCGTCTGCTGTCTTCGCCTCAACAGCCACACGATCCGAGAGAATATAATCCGCAACTTCGAGAGTTTCTGCTTCAATTCCGACTTCGAGCTCTTTTAGTGCCTTCGTGATAGCCGACCGAAGTTCCCGGGTATCCACAATAATTTTGATAGTGCTCTCGTCTTCTTTGGGTTCCTTTTGAGAAGGAGAACTCATGAAATCTTTCAACGTGGACTGTTTTCGTTCCTGCTCTATATCACGTGACATTTGTTTCATCTCTTTTAGCAAATCTTTCATCTTGGATTCTCGATGGATGGATGCCCAATAATAGCTTTGATCACGGGTGCCCAATGCTACAAGAACAATAACTCGACCAGGGTGAGTTCTTGCAGTTCGTCCCCGTCGTTGAATGAGCCGAATAGCACTTGGCACGGCTTCATAAAAAACTACAAGATCACATTCATGAATATCAAGACCCTCCTCGCCGACGCTTGTGGCAACTAGCACATTATAGGTACCCTCTTGAAATTGCTCAAGAATCTGTCCTTGTTCCTTTTGGGTTAACCCCCGATCTTCGCCCCGCTTTGCTTGACCAACAAAGCGTACGGGACGAGAATCAGTAGATGATGAAAGAGTTCTTTCTAGTAATTTTGCTGTATCCCGAAACCGGGTAAACACCATTATTCGAGAATCTGGATTCTTATCAAGTTGCTGTTTGATGAGTTCCACTAATTCATTTAGTTTGGGATGCTCAGTTCCTGCCAAGAATAATTCCTTAGTGAGTTTTTGGGCTTCGAAAACATTTGGGTCATGAACTAGCCCTTGAATGGCTTTAGAGGCCTTTCCTCGTTTGGCTTCTTTTTGAAGACCATCAAAATATCGTTGAAGCGAGCTAATGCCTTGTGTTTCCAATAATTCAACACAATGAAATAACCGAACCAAGGCCGCACAAAGAGAAACCATTTGGAAGAGGATACTTGGAGGCGAAGATGCATTCGATATTTGATATTGAATTTCTCGTTGAAGTTGTAGAATTTGCCGCACCGAAACCTGCCGAGGATCACTCGAACTAATGAAGTCTGCTTCCTTTAGGGGAATAAGTCGGGCTTTAATGGCCCGTTTTAGGGCCTTTCCGGCTCGTTGAAAATCGTCGGGTAGCGAGATTTCACGCCATTCAAACTCCACAGGAGGTATATATGGCACAACATCAGGGCTCTCGCGGGTTCGAAGTTCAATATTCTCAATACCCAAATTGGTTATTATTTCTCGAATCTTTTCAATCTCTGAGCCAGGTGATGCTGTTAGTGCTAATAGTAATGGAAATTGCGAGTATTTCAGATATTGCCCAGCAATGAAAACATAAGCGTACTCCCCTATAGCGCGATGCGCTTCATCCACGACAAGTAATGAGACATTGTCTAAGTCATACCGTCCAGCAAGAAGATCGTTTTGCAGCACTTGCGGCGTCATAAAAGCAATCTGCGTATGATTCCACAGCTCTTGTCGTTTTTGAGGAGCAGCTTCACCAGTGATGATTGTCATTCGTTCTTCAGGAACAACCATAAACTCACAGAATGTCTTTTGGTGTTGAAGAACAAGGGGCTTTGTGGGAGCTAGAATTACACATTTTGATGTGGGATATTTATGAAGTTGATATGCAGCAGCTAAAATTGCGAGAACTGTTTTTCCTACACCTGTTGGAAGTACTACGAGTGTATTCCATTTAATCGCGGACCCTATGATAGTTTCTTGGTAGAGTCTTTTAGTAATGGTCTTGGGTTTGATGAGCGGATGTTGAACAAATTCTGTCTCTGGCATTCCAATCGCAGCACATTTTTAATTCTAGAGATAATCTTTTGTCTGAAATCACTTTATTACCCGCATTTATATCCAACTATATTCCACGTCATTATGATGTTGGAGTGTGTTCATGATGTCAAAACCTGGCGTTCCCTCAGTGGCTGAAGCCGAAGTTTACGAAATACAAATGCCTGGTAATATTGTCGGAAAAGAGGTTAT
>CAYFXY010000047.1:13091-13716 GCA_964347205.1 uncultured archaeon | reverse complement strand
TAGCGCGCGCCGCATTGGAATTGTTAGAAGCCTCCGAATTATGTTACCTCCAGGCAAAGTCGAGTTACAAGTGAAAGGTTTGGGAGTAGAACTTCCAGTTGATGTATCGAATATCACCGCCGTTGGTAATGTAATTCAGCTCTCAAACACTGTAAAAGAAGCAGAAGAAATCTCCATTGCGGATGTACAACGTTTACGAGAAGAAACGTGGAAGGAAGTTCAGGGGTTAATTATTCGATAACCGGATGGACAGTTGAAAAACAAGAGTTTTTATCTTTGACATTGAGAATCTCCTGAATGGCAATCAATGATGAGTATGAAAAAAAGAAAGCCATACTTGGGACCGCTTTTACTTGCATGGTGTGACCACTGTAATGTGCCCTTAGTAAAAATCGCTCGATGCAGTCAATGTGGAGCGCGCGGAAGATCTGTCCCAGTGACGCCCCCCGGAGATGCCCGACCCGCATTTGAGAAAGACCGAGAAAAAATCCTTATTTCAATTTCAAAACAGTTTGATAAGACCATCGCCGAGAAACTTATCCCAAGTAATAAAATTGTCCTTCTTAACGCGATTCCAGATATTGATTGTACTGAAGAAATCATTCTCGATGGCCAAATTATCGGA
>CAYFXY010000047.1:12115-13081 GCA_964347205.1 uncultured archaeon | reverse complement strand
TCATATCGACACGCTTTCGTGGGAATTTATTCCAAAAATGGAAGGAGCTCGCCGCCTCGTTAGACTCACCAAAACCAAACAAGTGATCATTGAAGCATCCGCTGTCCAATACATTGTCCAAGGAGCCAACCTTCTCAGACCAGGAATCAAAGACGCAGATCCCTCAATCAGTCCAGGCGATTATGTGTTTGGAGTCACCGAAACGGGATCCCTGGTTCTCGTTGGAATCGCGACAATGTCTGGGACTGAAATGCTTTCAAAAGAACGCGGAATGGCTGTCAAAAAACGCTACAAAGGCGGACCACGTGAACCATCCATCTTACCTGGGGGACAAAGATGGGATATGGTAATCGAAGCTAACGCCGCACTTCTTCAACGTCTCGAAAATGAAGCCATCTCATTTATCCAAAATACAACAAAGGACCATAATCTACCAGTTGTTGTTGCTTTTTCCGGAGGAAAAGATAGCCTGGCAGTTCTCCTCTTAGCTTACAAGGCACTCTCGGCCCAATCATTTAATGTGATGTTCATTAATACCGGAATCGAATTCCCTGAAACCGTTGACAATGTGTATTTAACCGCAACCCAGCTGGGTTTGGACAAACAACTCCTTGTCAAAAATGTTGATAAAAATCAATTCTTCCGTGTACTAGACTTATATGGATTTGTAGCCCGGGATTATCGTGTCTGCTGCAAAACCGTAAAACTTGGACCCACCAGCCAACTCATTGACCAACATTTCCCAGATGGGTGCTTGAGTTTTATTGGACAACGCCGCTATGAATCCCACCGACGATCCGCAGGAGGACGAATCTGGAAGAACCCATGGGTCCCGAAGCAAATCGGAGCTAGCCCCATTCATAACTGGACCGCCATGATGATCTGGCTCTATTTGTTTCAAGAAAATGCTGCATATAACCCATTGTATGAACAAGGATTCGAAAGAATAGGGTGTATGTTTTGTCC
>CAYFXY010000047.1:1570-12105 GCA_964347205.1 uncultured archaeon | reverse complement strand
GCAGAGAAACCCCTGACTGCTGCTTTGAAGCCTGTAATGCCTGTGGACTGGAACACTGGCAACCGGAGTGCCAGCAAAAACATAGAAGCTCAGCTAAGTCTAGCTAGAAATTCGCTTTTAGCCCGTCGTGAGTAGTTAAGCGTTTTGTCCAGCATCAACAATGAGTGAGTTAGAAATTATTGCCGCCCAATGCCCAACCGAGTGGCAACGATGGGAAACCAATGCGGAAAAACTCATCCAAAAACAAGGATTAAGCCACAAGTGGTTAAAACATGGATTTTGGCGTTGGAAAAATCCTCCTCCCAAAATTCGAGATCTGGCCTTAACAATGGGAATTGAATTACAATTCCCTGACCCCAATGAAACCAAGAAGCCAATATCCTACAATTTTTCCTTCGTACCCGATAGTGATCTTAAGACACAAATTGTCAAGGGACAATTCAATAAACCGATTGATTTAGTCGCAGCGGCCGCGTTTCTTCCAGCCCTTGGTAAAGTCATCCTCGATTTAGAACGAAACATAATTGAAGTCGCACTTAAGGTGAAAGCAAAACAAATTCAAGCATTTCTGTATGAAAGTGGAATGTTTACGTTATCAGAGGGTGTAACGAAAAAAGTCGCTAAGAAATTTGCTCAAACTGTGCTCCGAAGTATGCTCTGCACAGCATGCGGAACCTGCCAGTCGTACTGTACAAAAGATGCGATATCACTTGACTCCGGAAGAGCAGAAATAATCGAAGAAAAATGTGTACAATGCGAAGAATGTCTCCGTGGAAAATGCCCGTCATTATATGCCCAGTAAAGCAACCGATTCAAACCGTCAAAACCTATCCCATGCAAGAAAGACTTTTCAAGAAATACCCATGAGTGGTAACTTCTCTCAAGTCCCGGTAACGAGCGATTCACCATGAGTGAAGATGTACGAAGCACAATCTCCTTATACAAACGACTCTTCAGCCTACCAAGCAATCGCACCCTAGTTATAACCATCATATTAGCTTCAATCGTTGTTGGAGGTTTAACTGAACTTCTTCGCTATCTCGAAGGAGGACCGCTTATTGGTGTTGTATTTCTCAGAGGGGCAATTCGGGGGTTAGTCATAACGCTTCCGGCAGCAGGAGCGGCTCTATTAGCCCTGCGTCTTGGCACCCGAAAAGGCACGATCTTAAATTGGCACCGACTTCTTGGCGTATTAACGACAGCCGTAATTGTCCTGTTAACTATTTGGGTTCTTTCCACTTTAACAGGCTGGGCAATTGAACTAATTTTCAGGTGGCAGTTTGGACCACTCGCAGGAGGCGGAATCACGACAATGTTTTACCTCCGAAATCTGATTCTGGCTGCAGCATTCACATCAGCAATTATGCTCCTGATTGTCTTAAGTACAAGCCGAGTTGGTGTAACTTCAGGAGTTCTCCTCTCACTAGTTTTTTCTACCACCAGTATCGTAATGTATGTGTTAACCGAGCCAGTTTCGACACAGTGGATTTTTCTAATCATTTATTTTCTCTGTGCCTTGACATTCGTTACAGCATCCGGTATCTTACTTACCGCGGTAGGACGTCCCCTAAAGAAAGCGTTCAATGTTGACGGAATTCAGATGTTTCGTGGATTCCTTGAAGTGTGGATGGAGGGGCGAGCAGATCTCATGGAACAGAGTCTGAGTCAAATAGGCCAGGATCTGATTCTTCCCTTGTCTGTCATGAAATTTTCCACCGAAACTAAGGACCCACTCTTAGTGAAAGTCATCCCTGGAGTTCATCCTGGTCCTTTCAAAAACACGGGTAGCAGCGCACTCCCAAACCGTATCGCTGAATGGGGTCGCGATACATTACACAGTATCGCTTGTGCACCACATAGTACTACGACCCACGATTTGAATCTTGTTTCAAGCAAAGAAGTTACCCGATTCATGGAGATGCTTCAAAATGCCTATCAACAAACATCGCCTATAAAGGATGTAAGCCAATTTTCCCGAGCTTCTTCAGGAACCATTCAAGCAGGATGTCAGATTTTTGGCGATACCGCAGTAATTCTTTTTACGCGTTCTCCAATCGAAATGGATGACATCAGTTTGATGGTCGGAAATCAGGTTGCAGCCCGAGTTAAAAAACATGTTAAACGATGTATCATTATCGATGCACACAATTGCATGAGTGAGCTCAAAGAATCGGTTTATGAAGATTCACCCTTAATCCCTGATCTAATTGAAGCGGCAGTTAAAGCAACCCAAGAAGCGAAAAAAAGTCCCCGTGGTCATCCCCGTGTGGGAGTTGCAATACTAAAAGATACAGGCTTTGCAGAAGCTGATGGAATGGGATCTGAAGGAATTATAGTCTTGGTTGTTGAGGTTAACGGACAAAAGATGGCCTATGTCCTTGTTGATGGAAATAACATGGTTGTTGGTTTGCGCGAAAAAATAGTTCACGCACTAGCTCCTCATCTGGTGGATGCAGCGGAGGTTTTGACCTCCGACACTCATCAAACAGCTGCAATATCTTCACAAAATGGATATAGCCCAATTGGAGAACAGATTCCCCATAAAGAACTAATTGCTCTCATCACTGATCTTGTGGAAAAAGCTAATTCCACTCTTGAACTGGGCACAGTGGCAATTTACCAAGGTGAGACCCAACCCCTGACGGTGATGGGTGAAGGAACTGTTGATAAACTTACTAGTCTAGTACCGGTTTCAGCAAGTATAGCAAAACGGGTGGGAATCACTGTGTACTCACTTGCCTTTTTCATTTGTCTTATTCTGCTGCTTTTCATTCTCCCAATACCATTGTAACACTAGCGGTTCATAACCCTTTTTAGATGCATGATAACCTGTTACCATAGTCAAATTGGGTGGATTCACTGATGCAGCTTTTTGAGATCCGATTCCATGGACGTGGTGGTCAAGGAGCCGTAACAGGCGCTAAGATCTTAGGTGATGCCACGCATCTAGAAGATAAGCACTTTCAAGCCTTTGCACATTATGGTGCCGAAAGACGGGGTGCACCGGTCATGGCATTTACTCGGATTGCTGATGAAGCGATTCGGATACATAGTTATATTTACGAACCAGAGGCTGTCGTTGTTCTAGATGAAACACTACTTGATGTTCCCACAGTTCAAGAAGGAATAAACCAAGACACCTTTGTGATTATTAACACACCACGGGCTCCAGAAGACATCAAATTAAAAGTAAAATCAAAAGTAGCTACTGTCGATGCGACAAAGATTGCGCTAGAAACAGGAATACTTGTCGCAGGAATTGCAGTTGTGAACACAATCATGTTAGGAGCCGTTGCCCAGGCAACCAAGATTGTTTCATTTGAAAGTGTGGAGAACGCCATCCGAAAAGGGTTATCAGACCTTCCTAAGAAAGTTATTGAAATCAATGTTGAAGCTGCCCAACGCGCATACAAGGAAGTTAAAATGGGGTATACACTTTGACGCCACTTAAACGCGATCCGCCGGAAAAACGTGTCACTTGCATTACGTATCCTGAACCGGGAGCAATGGGCCGGACAGGAGACTGGCGCATATTCCGTCCCGTAGTAGATCAAGAGAAATGCACCGGATGTCAAATCTGCTGGATGTTCTGCCCTGACGCCGCCATAACCATGGATGAGAAGGATAAACCCATCATCGACTTAGAATATTGTAAAGGCTGTATGCTCTGTGAAACGACTTGCCCAGTCAAGGCTATTAGTCGTGTGCGCGAAACCGAAGTAAAAGAATGAAAAGGTGAGATAACCGTTGCCAAAAACACTATCAGTTACAGGGAATCACGCTGCGGCGTGGGCCGCACGCACAGCAGAGCCAGCTGTTATCGCAGCTTACCCAATTACGCCACAAACCACCATAGTTGAGAAGATGGCTGAATTCGTGGAATCTGGTGAGCTCAAATCTGAGTATGTCCGCGTAGAATCTGAACATAGTGCAATGGCCGCATGTATTGGAGCTTCCGCATTGGGACTTCGAACTTTTACCGCAACAGCCTCTCACGGACTTGCATTAATGCATGAAATGTTACATTGGGCAGGACGTTCACGCTTACCAATTGTGATGCCTGTCGTTAATCGCGCTTTAGGACCTCCTTGGAATATTTGGACCGATCACACAGACACGATGGCATCCCGTGATACAGGTTGGATTCAATTTTATGCCGCAAACAACCAAGAAGTCTATGATACTGTCCTAATGCTTTACCGTTTATGTGAGGATCCGAAGGTTTTGGTTCCAGGAATGGTTGCGTTAGACGCGTTCATTTTGAGCCATACTTTCATGTCTATCGAAGCCTACGAACCTGAAGAAATCATCGACTTTCTGCCAACCTATGAAGCCGGTCATTGGAAACTGGATCCGAAAGATCCGATGGCAACAGGTAATATCGCAGGTCCCGAATATTACTACGAATTGAGTTATGCTGTTCATGAAGGCTTCGAAGCGGCTCGTAAGCTCCTCCCGAAAGTCGAAGCGGATTTCAAGAAATACTTCGGTCGTTCACACGGCGGCTTCATTGACACCTATCAATGCGAAGATGCAGAAGTTATTCTCATCGCGATGGGCACAATGGGTGAAGAAGCCCAACTCGCGGTCGAAGAGCTCCGAGCTGAAGACGTTGCTGCAGGCTCAGCCCGACTGCGGGTATTTCGCCCTTTTCCTGACGAACAACTCCAAACCTTAGCACAGAAAGCCAAAACCCTTCTGGTAGTTGACCGGAGCCTCTCATATGGACATCTCGGAGCAGTGGCTACTGAAATCCGATCTGCCCTCCATCGTGGGAATATCGGCAAACCGGTTCAAGGCTTCATTGCTGGTCTCGGTGGGCGTGACGTCACCGTCAGCGATTTGAAAACTATGATTCAAACAGGCTTCGATGTCGCTGATAAGGGTCAAGCTGGACCCGATATCTTTTACGGATTAAAGAGGTGAACACAAAATGGTTGCCATTAAAGATTTACCCCGCGAAGAATTCGTTGAGCTTGGACATGCTGCGTGTGCAGGCTGTGGTGCTACAATTGCAATCCGCCACGCTCTCAAAGCACTGGGCCACAATACCATTCTCGTCGTCCCGGCTTGTTGCATGTCCGTCATCCAAGGTCTTTATCCCAAGAATGGTCTCAATCTTCCCGTCTTAAATACCGCATTTATGACTACGGGAGCAGCTGCCTCGGGAGTAGCGGCAGGCCTCAAATACCTTGATAAAGATAAAGAAATTCACCTCTTGGCCTGGGCTGGTGACGGAGGAACTTATGATATCGGCATCCAAGCCCTGAGCGGTGCTGCTGAACGCCAAACCAATTTCATCTATACCTGCTATAATAACGAAAGCTATGGTAATACTGGACAACAAAGGTCTGGCGCAACGCCTTATGGAGCCTATAGTACAACAACGCCAATTTTGGGAAAACAAGAACATCGAAAGCCGTTCGCTCGAATCATGGCAGAACATGGGATTCCTTACACCGGTGTCATTTCTGCAGCTTACCCAAGAATGGTGTATGAAACGTACTTGAAAGTAAAAGAGATGGTGGGACCGCGATTCATTGAGGTTCATGCCATGTGTCCAACTGGTTGGAGGCACCCAACGTGGGATTCTGTCAAGTTTGGTAAACTTGCAGTTGAAACTGGCATTTGGATTATGTGGGAAAAAGAAGGTACTGAGTGGCGGTTTTTAGGTCGAAGTAAATTAATTGCTGAAGGAAAAGTAAAACGAAAGCCGTTAATGGATTATTTGAAGCCCCAAGGTCGATTCAGAACGTTGATAAAGGATCCCGAACGTGTGAAAGAGTTTGAGCGCGGTATTGAACTGGAATGGGAAATTTTGAAAAACCGTATTGGATAATAATTCTAAGAAATTACAATTCAACCACAGTTAATTCAAACAATTGAGTAGGAATTAGCATGCCCTTAGAATTTGTAGAAGAAGCAATCGAAGTCGATGATTTGAAGATATCCGTTGCCATGAGCCATTTAGCGAATGGAACATTAGTATTAGTTAGTGATGGAGACCATCGATTTGGAACAATCGCTGTGGGTGTCCCAACCCCCTTTGGGGAGATATCTCAGACAGCAACTTCGTGTATCGTTGGGACCCGTTTTCAAGCCGAAGTGCGCGCCATTGCTGAGATTGCATCCCAAAAAATGGGAGGAATTGTGGTTGTGAACCTGTTTCTATCTCGTGAGAACGAGGGGAAAGTAGCCATTGCATTGTCTGCGGTACGACAAATATTACTCAAGTTAGATACTAATTCCGCTGGAAAATCGCGTTTCGGGTGATTCGGAGCGGTTATAAGCAGCAGTTTTATCTGTTATTAGAAGAGATTGTTCAAATAACAAGGAGGTTAAGTAATTGGTCCGTAAACGATGGGGATTCATTAAGGACCCCTTATATGGGTATGTGGCAATAACACCGTTGGAAAAAAACATTATTGATACGCGGGTTGTCCAACGATTACGTCGCTTACGCCAATTAGCAGGTGCAGAATTTGTCTATCCAGGAGCAAATCATACCCGTTTTGAACATAGTCTAGGAGCCATGCACCTAGCAGGCTTAATGGCTGAAAACATTACCCAAGATGAAATCGAGATTCAATCATTACGTTTAGCGGCCCTGTTGCACGACATTGGACATGGTCCCTTCAGTCATATCTTCGAAGAGATCTTAGCCAAATCCGGTCGAAACCATGAAGATATTACAACATGGCTTGTGCAAAAATCAGAGCTAGCTGATATTTTGCGAGATGGTGGATTAGATCCCAATGATTTATCCCAGCTAGCAATTGGTAAATGGGAAAAAAAGGGTCGCTTGTATTTGAATCAAGTGATTCGAAGTTCTGTTGATGTTGACAAGTTAGATTATATCGTACGGGATTCCTTTCACACGGGAGCGGAATATGGTAGTGTAGATGTTTTTCGGATTATTTACACGACAGAACCCTTTCAAGGAAATTTAGCCGTCAATACAACAGCCCTAACAACTCTTGAGGCGTTTCTAATTGCGCGTGTACTAAGTTTTCGAAGCATCTATTATCACCGGGTTTGTCGAGGTGTTCAACGGATGTTAGCGGACGCGCTCAGGTTTGCTGATGAAGAACTTGGATTCTCGGACTTTACTAAGCCAGCAGATTACATTCAGATGGACGATTACAATACGTGGGTACGCCTCAAACAATGTGCGAAGTCACGTCCTATTATGGAACGGCTAGAGCGCCGAGAACTTCTCAAATGCGCCTATACCGTAGAATCAATCGTTCAAGATCATCCAACAATAGATTTACTCGATAAAGAAAGTGTTCGAAAACAAATCGAAAAGGAAATCGCATTAAAAGCTAAGGTTGATCCAGAAGATGTCCATCTGGATTCACCGCTTCTCCCGTCAGTACCTTATCGGCATTCTTCTCAATTAGATCCCATGGAAATCCCTGGATTTGCATATGTCGGGAAAAAGAAGCTTGCCGTGAATCTTATCGAGCTATCACGAGTCATTTCATCACTTAAAGGATATCTTGACATTATTCGCGTCTATACAACGGCTCCCCTTCGAAAACGAGTAGGAAAAGCCGCTCAAGAAATATTAGGTGGAACACCGTATGTTTCCGGCATTTCCATGTAACAACCACCTTAGAGAAAATCAGATAATTCCAATTGCTGACGCTGTTGAGGCATAATCTGCTTCACATTCATTTTGTCAAGAACCGCCCCAAAAGTCACTGTATCACCACACGTAAGATGGACAGCACGAGGTCGTGCAAGTTCTACGTACTGAATAAGTTGCTGAAAATCAGCATGAGCAGAAAGAATAAACGATTTATCAAATTTTTTCATGGGAAAAATCTTTGCCCACCCCGTAGTCACAGCATTAGTAAACCGGTGTCCAAAAACTGAGCGAGCCGCTTTCAAATTCCTTGATGAGAGATAAACATAGCCACCTTGCCGCATCAGTTCTCTTCCTTCTTCGGAACGTTCATTAACAAAGCTCAGAGGAATCTGATAATCTCGGTACACCTTGCTAATTTTCGCAATAGTAGGGTCTACTATTACCGGAACTGTGAGAAATGTGTTGATGATTCGAATTACCTCTTGTGCTTTACCCCTAGCATAGACACGAAAAGCAGGAATATTTCCTTTCTTTAACTCATGACTAGTCCATTCAGCTATTTCCGCATATACTTGTTCACGCGGTGGAAACACCGCATCTGGGCGCCCATAAGTAGCCTCCATCAACAGAACGTCACATTCGATTGGCTGCGCTCCCTTCGCTGTCATCGAAGAACTAAGATTAAAATCGCCAGTGTACACAAGCCGGGTACCATTCCTTTCTAGCAGAAATTGAGCCGCACCCAACATATGTCCAGCATGTTGGATTTGCAGCGACCCTCCATCATCTAAATGAAGTTGTTCATTAGGTTGTAAGGAGTGAACTTTTTTTGGAACGCCAGTGAGCGCTTTGAAGATGTCTAACGTCGCTGGTGTCACAATTTTTTGTAAATGGCTAGTGAAGGCAGCGATATGATCAGAGTGGGCATGAGAAATACAGGCAAGTGTTGTAGGTGAGCGCCATCGACTCCGAACTTTGGTTGGATCAAACAGCACACGATGCTTCCCTGCCTTAACAACGATGTTGCGTGATTTAATGAGCTGCAAGTTAGAAGCAAAGTCGTACATTCCAAAGTCCCACAAATTGATTTCTCGTACAAAGTTTAATTAGATGGAATAAGCATGCTCTCTAAATTTAAGCCTACTAGATGAGTTAGGAGAGGAACTGTACATAGCTGCTAAAGACCGGGAAATAAAAAAGTAAAGACCCCTAATTGCGCCAATAGAACAATTACAAAGAGAGAAATGGATAACAAGATCACCGTAATGGGACCTATTTTAACGCCCTCACTTGAGTCAGCGAAGAACCGGATTAAGCCAGCACCAGCGGCCGGCATTGGACCTTCTGATTGTCGTTTTCTCTTAGATTTTGGCATAGAATTCCCACACTGATATTATCTGGAATGCTTAAATCCCAACCGTTTTTAAGGTTTCTCAAATTAACATCAACTCCCATCCGACCACTATAACTTACGGAGATAAATATAATGAAACCCAAAGATGCCCATTCGACCTACAATCAAATTTTCTCGTTACTCGAAAAACACCATTCATGGATGCGCGAAACAATTAATCTCATTGCTTCAGAAAACGTGCATTCACCTGCAGTCCGCGAAGCCATGCAAGTAGACTTCAGTGATCGATATGCCGAAGGCTGGCCAGGAGAACGGGTCTATGCAGGCACAAAGTACATTGACGAAGTTGAAATCCTTGGCAACGAACTCACCAAAACTCTATTCCAAGCTGGATTCGCAGATGTCAGACCAATAAGTGGTGTATTAGCCAATCTAAGCATACTTACAGCTTTCACTGAACCAGGGGATCGAATGATGTGTTTATCAATCCCAACGGGTGGTCACATTTCTTCTGCACGTCATCGATTATGGGGAACAGCGGGTCGTGTACGCGGATTAAAAATTCAATACTTCAAGTATGACGAATACGAATTAAACATTGATGTAGATGCCACAATCCGCAAAATTGAGCGGTTACGAAAAAAAGGTAAACACATTGATCTCTACATGTTTGGGGCTTCGGTTTTCCCCTTCCCACACCCCCTCCAAGAAATTTCTGAGGTAGCAAAAAACTACGGTGCTTATGTGAATTATGATGCGGCCCATGTCGCTGGGCTAGTGGCCACAGGTAACTTCCAAGATCCCCTCCGTGAGGGCGCAGATAGCCTAACCTTTAGTACCCATAAAACCCTTCCAGGTCCACAAGGCGGATGTATCGTGGCCTACGAAGAATATGCAGACCGCATTAAACGCGGAGTCTTCCCAGCCCTTCATAGTAACCACCACCTTCATCATGTGGCAGCCAAAGCTGTCGTGATGGCTGAAATGCTCGCTTTTGGCAAACACTATGCTCAACAAATAATAACAAACGCCCAAGCCCTTGGACAAGCCCTTATGAACGAGGGATTCAAGGTGCTCGCCGAACATAAGGGGTTCACTAAATCCCACGTATTATTGCTAGAAGTCGCTGACACTCCACTTCGTAATGGACGCGCCGTAGAGGAGAAACTAGAAAATGCCAATATTATCATCAATCGTAACCTTCTCCCATGGGACAAACGCTTTGGCCGAGATTACATTCGACCCGGTGGCATCCGATTGGGAACCAGTGAAGTTACACGACTTGGCATGAAAAAAGAGGAAATGGCACGAATCGCAGAATTTATGCGTCGAATCGTTTTTGACCAAGAGAAAACCAAAACCGTGGCCCAAGATGTAGCGGAATTTCGCAAGGAATTCCAAAAAGTTCATTACGCATTCGATACTGCGCGTGATGCATATGACTACATAAAAATGAGGTAAAGTACACTTGAGGAACCCTTTTTAATAATCCATGCTAATCTAATGTGGGATTTTCGCTAACACGACTCTTTTATCAGCGGATATTGCTACCCGGGATGAGCTTATTATGAAAGTTAAAGAAATTAT
>CAYFXY010000047.1:1164-1473 GCA_964347205.1 uncultured archaeon | reverse complement strand
GCATCAGTTCCAGGTACTCGTGAAACAGTCTTAAAACTTATGTCAGAACATGGAAAAACCGCAATTCCCCTCGTAAAAAAAGGAACCGAAGAACTTGCCGGAATTGTATCCCGGCTGGATTTAATGCGAAAACCCGAAGAGGATCAACTTGCCCTCCTAATGGATAGAAAGCCACCGGTTATTGCACAGAAGAATGAAATTGAAGAAGCAATCAAGATTTTGCTCGATAAAGGCATTCGGCGTCTACCCGTGGTCGACTCCAAACGCCGGCTGAAAGGAATGATCACCGTACACCAAATTATCCGGAAA
>CAYFXY010000047.1:0-1154 GCA_964347205.1 uncultured archaeon | reverse complement strand
CATTAGTACCCAATTCGCAGACGAACCAATCACTCCTTTAGTGCAACGAATGGTAACCGCGGTGTGGGAAAATACCCCTATTAAAGCAGCCTACACAATTATGCGATTAGCCAATACCGACGTATTACCGGTGATTTCCGAAAAAGGTAAACTTGTAGGCATTATTTCAGTTAGTGACATCATGAATCTAAGTGAAATTGTTAGAGAACGTCGGTCAACATCTGTTTCCGCGGCCAGTGAAGGAACCGATTGGTCCTGGGATGCCACCACTGTGCTATACATCACAACAAACGAACTCCAACTTCCTGACAAACTCGTATCGGAAGTCATGATCGCTGGAATCATAACCACCTTTGATCAAGCCACAATAGGTGAAGTAACCAAAGCTATGCGCCGTCATGATATTGACCAACTTCCCATCACCAATGCAAAGGGTGAACTCTGCGGAATTATCCGTGATAAAGATCTAATGCGGATTCTTTTACAAAAAAAATAATGCACCAAATATTATGGCTTTGTTGGCGTAAAATGCTTCAACGTTGTTTGCTGCTCATCGGTCTCTGGAAGAAAAATCGAATCAATCACTCTTTTAGCCAGCGCTAACCGCTGTTGGTAATATAGGGGTAAATGGTACTTTTCAACAACTCCGGAGGCCAGCTCAACATACTTGGTAATTCCAGCCTTCGTAACAGTTAACACCAATCTACCACCACAATTAGAACAAATCCCTGACAACGGGATGCGACGGAATTTTTCATTACAACTTGTACACCGAAATTTTTGGGTCGCAAACGCCCGAATATTCCCAAAAATATCAGGTAGAAAATGCGAATCTAGAAGCCGCCGCGCCATATCCGCCACATCAACCGCTACAATCCGCTGCCCCAACGCCAGCTGCCGCTCAACTTTTTCCTGCATTGTTTTCAACTTCGAATACGTGGTCACCCGCGGCCCAAAATTCACATCCCCCGTCGGATGCGAAAACCGCAACCCCGACACCTCTGCCGTCGCCTCAATCCGATGATCCACAATCCGATGCGCCACCAAATCAAACAACCCCTCCACATCCTTCGGATCCACAAACTGCCGCGCCCGCTCAAAAAACTCCAACGGATACACCCCCGACCCATCAATATTATGCGCCTCATCATCAA
>CAYFXY010000046.1:16346-18044 GCA_964347205.1 uncultured archaeon | reverse complement strand
GGCTTGCATTGCGGCTTTTCCTCGTTGAAGCCAAGTATGCTTGTTCCCGGGGTAACCTCCGGAGACAGGGATTGATTCCTGCCACCTTTCTCGCTGCATTACGGTACGCTGTGGCGCCTTATAACGGTTACGTTTGTAGTGTGGGTGGAAAGTCAGTCAATCCAAAGAATGGATTTTAGTCGGCTTGAATTTTCGTTTGGAGTTGTAAATGGTTTTGAATTTAAGTAATCAGCGTTTTCGTGGTTTGAAGCGGTCGAGCGCGCGTTTTTACAGGTTTCGCGTGTTACTTCGAACTCAAATTCTTAAAGCAACAAGTAGTGTATCCTACCCCGAAAACGTCTTTTCAAGGGGTTAGAAAAATACAGAATAGATTTCCTTTAGAAGCTCTTCATTCTTGGTAAATTATTATTAAAGTGGGTTCGTATTTAGTTGCAAGTTTTAAATAATGGATGAGTTTGTGCTGAATCGGACTTTGGTTGCTATGTTACGGCGGGATGTTCATGATCATGTGGAGTGGCCAATCCAGTTAGAAGAGTTTCTTCAATTAGTTGAGGCGGCTGGATTTGAAATAATTGAAACGGTTTTGCAGACTAGGATTCGACCTCATGGTGGATATTTGTTTGGCCGCGGGAAAGTGACAGAGATGGCCGCTTTGGTCACAATGGAGAAAATTGAGGTTGTAGCGATATATAACGAATTGACATCTATGCAAAAACATAACCTACAGCGAACATTTGGAGTTCAAGTATTGGATCGGTATGAAGTGGTTTTACAGGTGTTTGAACAGGAAGCTCGGGACCGTGTGTCAAAACTTCAATTAGAGCTAGCGCGATTACAAAAGAGCTTTCCATTCATTAAGGTGACAGAAAGTGAGCGGTTATTACGAGAACGGCCAACACGACGAGGTGGAAGAGGACCGGGTGAATATGCTTATCATGCTCAGTTACGACAGGTACGTAAGCGAATAGCGAAAGTTACTGATGAGTTATCACGATATCGGCAAGAGCATCGACGTCGAATGCGCAAGCGACAAAAATTCGGTGTTCCAGTGGTGTGTATTGTGGGATGCTTTAACGCGGGGAAGACCAGCCTATTCAATGCCCTAACAGGAGCGGAGAAAGAGGTAAGTGACCGTCCATTCACCACTCTTGCTTCAAAGTGGTCAATGGCAGGTAACCCTGAAGTGTTCTTTGTAGACACGATTGGTTTTGCTTTAGATTTAAATCCAGAGTTGATTTCTGCATTTCAATTGAACCTCGATGATATGCGAGGGTCTGATGTGTTACTTCTGGTCCTAGATGCAACAGATCCGCTGCAATTACAAAAAATGAAAATTCAAAGTTCTTTAGAAATTCTCCGCGAAGCTAAAATTGATGAAGCGCGCGTTCTTATAGTTGTTAACAAAGCAGACCTAGTTGAACCTAATCTTGTTGAAAAAACCGGGTCTTTAATTGACAATACTTTTCAAATGCCTTATGTGATAGTTTCCGCTGAAACCGAATATAACCTCCCTGAGCTTATCCAGCGAATTCAAAGCCTATATCGTAATATTGGAGCAATCCATTCTTCTTCAAGCTAGAATTGGGAAACGAATGTTTGATAAAGCCAGGCTCTATACTTGAAGCGAAAACTCTGGTGAATGTGGTGGAGCAAGGAACGTATCACCATTGGATAGATACTCTCGTCCAAGACATAATC
>CAYFXY010000046.1:10980-16336 GCA_964347205.1 uncultured archaeon | reverse complement strand
GTTCCCCATATAAATTGTAGCTGCGGGCTATCTGTTTCTGGATTGCAGCATGTGGGGCGGCTCCGCGGAGAAGTTACCATTGCTAATACGGTAATGCATCAACTTAGCCAACTGGGTTTTCAGACACGTCATACCATCGTTCGATATACGAGTGATGAATGGAAAGGAAAACCAGAGCAGTTAGCTCAGTTTTCCAATCCGGAGAAAGCTCGCAGTTACATCGGGCGACGTTTAATAGATGTTCCTGATCCTCAAGACAATTTAGCTAGCTGGGTGGACCGTTATTGGGAAGATTTTGGTGAGTACTTGAATCATTTCAGCCGTGATGCTGAACTATTCAGCACTCATGACATTTACAAATTGCCTGCGATGCAGGAATTAGTAAAATATGCTACTGAAAACCGCGAAAAAGTTCGAAGTATCATAAACAAGTATCGAGCACGCAATCCCTATCCAAAAGATTGGTTTCCTATCCATGTAGTGTGTGATCACTGTCAACGAATAAGCACTACTACTGTTGAATCCGTTGATCTTGATGCTTATACTGCTAATTACCGCTGTGATGGCTGTAGCATTAAAGGTACAACTAATATCGGCAGGGGGAAGCTTTCTTGGCGAATCGAATGGGCTGCTCTTTGGCGCATCCTTGAGGTTGGTTTTGAATCTTTTGGCAAAGATCACGCCTCACCTGGTGGTTCTCGGGATAGTGCAAAGGAAATTGCTGAAACCTTCTTTAATTTCAAACCACCAGTTCCTTTTCCATATGAGTGGGTTGGTTTTATCGAAGGAGGGGTCGATAAAGGCGACATGGGCAGTTCCAACTTCCATGGTTTTACCCCCAAAACCTGGGTATCAGTTGCACCCGGTAATGTTCTCCGTTATCTTTTCCTTAAGAATAAGCCAATGAAACGTATAACCCTTGGATTGGACTACATTCCTAATTATATCGGTCAATATGAACGCGCTGAACGGGTATACTATGGGATTGATACTCCCAAAGCTCCACCCCTTGAAATCGCAGACATACGTCGAAGTTACGAACTCGCTAATCTGGATCCGGTTCCCCAGAAAGTCCCGCTTCAAGTTCCTTATCTTCATGCTGTACTTCTTTCTCAAGTTATTCCTCAAGATAAGCTGCCTGATTCCGCAATCGAGAAACTCATTCAAGGAGGTATCATATCCGCGTCTCTAACAAAATCTCAACAAGCATACATCACTAAGCGGTTAAATCGGGCAAAGATTTGGGTTGAAAATTACGCACCTGCTTCTTACCGTATTATCACCTTAACAACGCCTCCTAAAGGATTGAATCAATCACTTTCTGCTGAACTTCGTGTCCTCTATCAACAACTTCATGATGCTTTGAATCCAAATCGCTGGACGGAACAGGATATAATCGATGTGATGAAAAAAATCACCCAACCCTTATCCAATGATATCCAACGCGCGTTTTTCCGATATCTTTACAAAGCCTTTTTTGGAACCGACAAAGGTCCACGTATCGCGGCTTACTTTGCTTTTACAGATCCTGTGGTTATCCGTGCCCGTCTTCAATATCTTGGGGCTTCTGCGAAATGAGAGCTTATTAACGGAAATAGTTCTTCGATAATCAAGACGCAACCTTTATGTGCCCAAATCCATAAAGTCAAATCTAACCTAACACTCGGATAACGGAGAGAAGAATTCTATGTCAAAACCCGCAGTTAGCGCGTTTCGCCAAGCTGTATACAATGAAGCAAAACAGCTGAAAATCCCGATTGTGGATGAGCGTGCGATTGACAAGCTCGGAATAAATAAGGGCTCTGTTGGTGGCACCGTTGAAATGAAATACCGTGATGGCGAGGAAACGAAGGTTAAGACCTTTCTTGCAGTTGCGAAATACCATCATGCACTTGTGATCTATAAAGACGAGATGTTCTACATAATCGCCAACAATACAATCTGGCGGCTTTCGACTTAGGGTTTCAATATATCGGAAACCCTTGCGCTTCGTTTTTCAGCTTCTGTTCCTCGCATCCAAAGAGTGATAACTTTTTTTCTGAATCGAAGCTGAGGTTATCCCCTTAACTAGATTGAAGCATCTTTTCGAGAAGATTGATGTTTCTGAGATTAGGTTTCAAAAATTTCTTTGATTCGTTTAATCTCAGCCATCATTTCGTTTCGAAGACCTGCAATGCCTGCAGGGGCTGATGCAGCAGTGGGTGCAGTCGGGGCAGGTGGTCCAGTCGGTGCAGCTGCGGGAGGTGCGCTAGGTGGGGGCGCTGCGGGTGCAGCTGCGGGAGGTGCGCTAGGTGGGGGCGCTGCGGGTTTACCTTTCGGTGGAGCAACGGGAGGAGCTTTCGGTGGCGCCTTGGGTGGTCCGACAGGGGGGGCTGCAGGTGGAGCGCTCGGGGGAGCTTCAGGAATAATTTCTTCGGGAGGAGTTGGAGCCGTAGGCGCCGTGGGCGTAACCTCTCCAAGTAAGATAGATTCGGCTACATCACCTGTATCAGCGGCAACTATTGCAGATGAATCACCTTCAAGAAAATCAAAAAGACTATTAGATGATGGGCCTGCGGTACTTATTTCTGCGCCTAATAGTGGTGTGCTAGCCGCGGCCATTGGTGTGACTTGTGCGGTTTTCAAGTCTTCTCGAATTTTTTTAAGGCTGCTTTGGAACTCGGTAACTTGTTTGGCAATCGTGTTTAGTGCATCAGCTAAATCATTGACAGCTTTAGAAAGAAATTCGGAAACGCGAATCAAAATTGCTTCCTTGTCTGAGTCTGACATTCTTGTTTTCACCCCGTCATCTGCAGCAATTAGGGGTACTGCAAGTCTAGGATGTAATCGGCTTACATATAAACTTTGTTGAGTCATATTTGCTGAATGAACGAGTTTTGCGGTCCTCTCCACGTTAGAAGACGTCTGCCTGCTCTAGGATCAAACGATGATCGAAAGCAATCTGCTTTGGCCATGTCTGAAAAAGCTTGACTTGTATAGCATCACTCCCTGCCTTAATAGTTCCACCAAGTACTTCAGCCTGAAAAGCGATGCTGACGGTATGACCTCGTGGATCACGAGTTGGATTCGAAAAAACCCCGATTAAGTGAAAGGGATGAACCTGAAGTCCAGTTTCTTCTTCAACTTCTCGAACTAACGCCTCTTCAACTGTTTCACCAATTTCTACCATTCCTCCTGGCAATGCCCACCAATGCTGAAAGGGGGGATTTCGACGACGAACAAAGACTATCCCTTGGCGCTCGAGTTTGATTACTGCGTCAACAGTTAAAACTGGGGTATTTTTAATCGCAGCATTCCATTGCGTTCTACTCATAATAGTCCTAACTCCATTTCCCCTTTTGTTAATGAGGTGCAGCTTCGGAAGCCTTTTAAGCATTTGTTTCTATCGCCTTTCTGACGAATATGACTGTAGAACCCTGGCGTGAACCCAAACCTACCATCGAACAAGTGCGAAGACTTGTTGAGCGAATTCGCTCCTATGCCCGAAGTAGCCGAATCATGGGCTTGCTTTCCACAATCTCCCTACTCGTTTTAATGGGACAATTAGGCATTCTGGTGTATACAAACTTTATTCCAATTTTTTGGGGAGGTTCTCCAATTTATTTGCCGGATTGGTTCTACTATATAATGATGATTACGTTTGCTCTCTCAATGGTCATATATGGTCTTACGGCTACTATTAACGGACGTCTTAATCGCTATATGCTTGAATATAAGAAGATTGGCGTTGTTGTCCAACTCCGATGTGAGCAATGTAACCGAACTTCAGAGCGAGTATGGGAAAAAGAGGATTTCATTTTCAAGAATGAGGGCGTCTGTGCTTGTGGCGGTTCGCAATATATCTCGCATATGTATATCATGCCTCTTCCCTTGAAGAAAGATTCCAGCACTCTTTGAATTATTCGCTGCTTCCCATCAAGGTCGATTAGTACTTATCGAAATTGCTTTTATATTTCCAACACTGCACGCAGGCGCAAAGTATCGGCTCCAACTCGTTTTTGTTTAGCGATTCTGAATTTTCCAAGAACGCCCGTACGCTTGACATGGGGGCCACTACAAATTTCTTTGGACACATCACCAACAGAATAAACTTTGACTTGATCGCCATACTTCTCTCCAAAGAATCCTAGGGCACCTTGTTCCCGAGCCTTTTTAGGGGAAATAGTTTCAAAGGTTATCGGAAGATCCTGTTGGATTATGTCATTTACCCAAGTCTCTATTTGGTCGAGTTCTTCGCGTGTAAGTTTGCGATTGAGTAAGACATCCAATCGAAGACGTTCTTTAGTAATATTGCTACCTTTCTGGTAAACTGATGATCCAATAAAGCGACGAAGAGCGGTATGGAGCAGATGTGTAGCAGTATGTAACCGGATAACTTCTTCGGAATGATCTGCCAACCCGCTCGTAAACTTCTGTTGGGTTGCATCTCGCGAAAGCTGACGGTGACGTTCAAATTCTTTCCGAAACTCTTCCAAGTCAACCTGCTGGCCATTTTCCTCTGCGATTTGAAGCGTCATCTCAATCGGGAACCCATAAGTAGCAAAAAGCATGAAAGCATCTTTTCCCGTCAATACACCTTTCTCAACCAGAATTCTTTCTGCAATTCGGATACCTCGTCGCACTGTTTTATGAAATCGCTTTTCCTCCTTTTCAATTTCTGTAAGAATGTGGTCCTTATTGCGGATTAATTCATCATACTCGTCACCTAAAGACGCAATCACAGCCGGGACTAACTGACCTAAAAAGAATCGTTCAATTCCCAATTGCAGGCCACGACGAATCGCAACACGAAGTAATCTACGAATAACATAACCTCGTTCAACGTTTGAGGGCGTGAGCCCATGATCGTCAGCAAGGGCCATTACTGCTGATCGTATGTGATCGGCAATGATACGCAAAGAAAAGATTTGGTCTTGAGTCGGTTCAGTGATCTGGGTGATATCTCGAATCCTTTTCATTATAGGTTGGAAAACATCGGTTTCATAAACGCTGGCGGTTTGGTTTAGGGCTTGTAAAGCCCGTTCTAAACCCATGCCTGTGTCAATATTCCTTTTCTCAAGTGGTGTTAGTGTCCCGTCTTCTGCGCGATCATAACACATGAAAACGAGGTTCCAGATTTCGACAAATTTTCCACAGCCACATCCGGGGTGGCAAGTATCGTTACAAGCGGGTAATCCCATGTCAACAAATACTTCAGTGTCTGGCCCTTGCGGTCCAGTATCACCTAAAGCCCACCAATTATCTTTGTAGGGGAGGAAATGAATCCGATCGCGAGAGATTCCAAGATGCTCCCAAATCTTAGCAGCTTCTTCATCTGCTGGGACTTGTTTGTCTCCTTCAAAGACGGTAATATGTA
>CAYFXY010000046.1:583-10970 GCA_964347205.1 uncultured archaeon | reverse complement strand
TCGAGCCCTAAGCCTACATCTGGATCAGTGATAAATTCCATTGCCATTTCGATGGCCCCTTGCTTCCAATAATCTCCCAATGACCAATTACCCAGCATTTCAAAAAAAGTAAGATGAAAGGTATCTCCCACTTCCTCTATGTCATCCGTTCGAATACATTTTTGAACATTTACCAACCGCGTTCCATCTGGGTGAGGTTGTCCCAATAAATAAGGTACTAATGGTTGCATACCTGCACTTTGGAAAAGCACGGTGGGATCCAATTGAGGTATCAGAGAGGCTGATGGAATGACAGCATGTCCTTTTTCTTTGAAGAAGTTGATATACCTCTTCCGGAGTTCGGGCGCTTTCATTCGCATAATCGACAACCTCATCAAAACATTTCGTAAGTCCTAAAAGGACTCAGGCAAGGATATACTCTTCTGTCTTTAATATTGCTCAGAACAAAATCATTGCCTATAATTATTTGGCTTTTAGCGACGGGTCCATTTTACTGCTTCATTGTACCCTGCCCAACTTGATCGGCGACCAGCAATCCAATAGATTACAATTACTATGAAAATCGCAGGTATGGCAAGCAAGATCAGTTCGTATACTAAATCAAGGGGTGAAATAATAGCTGTTGCTTCCGTAAATGTAGGAACTGCTGTACTAAAACCAAAAGGTGATGTGGGTCCCATTAAAGTATGAACTAATGCAGGTATGATCATTAACGAAATCCCTGCCAGTATCCCCACAGTAAGATAAGTTTCTCGCCGCCGCTGCCATTTTTTTGGTGATCGTTTGGTCACGATTGTTCACAAATCCTATGGAAAGCCTTCAATATTAGACTACGGTTTAGAACACCCTCTCATGGTCGGGTTTGTAAAGAACGCCAGGTTTCATACCATAGTAAACCCGTAGCAATTCCGCCAAAAAGCCACGCTGCTACATTTCCAAATGTCAGGTGCTGGGGATATATCAGAAGATATGTAATCAAAGCGGTCGTAAAGAATGCAGCATAGAAGAAATGCCGCGGAAGCGCACGACGACCAATCCAAATAAACTGTTTCAACACCCCAATTTGAACCACTTCTTCCACTGAGTAGGCACCCCGTTCACTTCGAACTAGACCCAAATCTACTAATTTGTCTAAATGGTAGGCTGCAAGACTTGGTGACGACAGGTTCAACTTCCGCTGTAATTCACGAGGTCCAACGGAGCCTTTCATGGATAACAGCTCGAAATAGACGCGAAGAGTTCGCCCACGTAGCTCCGATTCTAATTCCAACTCTCGATCTCTTGACATAATTATCCAGTATCCCCATAGACGTTCTTTGTATCTTTAAACGGGGTTACTGGCTTTATAATTCGCGGGTTATCGGCACTTCTTTTATTCTACTTAAACCCTATTTGAGAGGAATTTCGTTCAATAAATGGAATTCATATTGGTGAACATCTATGTCTTCAAAATCGCCTCTCGATGAGTGGTTGTTTCTTGTAGGGGATTGGAAAGGTGGGGCAAAAGACCAGTTTGAAGAGACTGGTGAAATTCGAAGCACAGCAACCTTTTCCATTGAGCTCGATGGGAAAGCGATAATGGGAATCCATGAAACAAAACAAGGAGACAACATTATCAATCAGAGCATCGGCATTTTATTCTATGATGTGTTAAACAAAACTTTTCGACGCAAATCATTCTTTTCTTATGGGTTTGTCAACAATGAAGTGGCTTATAGAAGTTCATCTAACGAAATCCGGTTCACTGTTAAATCCGAACCATCCCCTCCGCAGTTTAAAGGCATTCGTTGGCGATCCTACATTACAAAGATTTCGCCCATAAAGATAGGGTTAGGACTTGAACAAGCCAAGAAAGGTGACAAGTTTGAGCCATATGGCGAGACCGTACTCAATAAAATTCAGTAACCCCCATATCGTTAAAACCTACTACTACTAACCCTACAGACTTAAGAGCAGAACAATCCCTATCCTTTTCTTGTCTCGCAAATTATTGTCTTTAATGGTGTATAAGAAATGCTAGTAAAACCACCAGAAAAAGTCGCGTTTGGTTTGATTGGTGGCACTGGTGTCTATGACCCTGAAGTATTTACAGCTATCAAAGAATACAAAATCTATACGCCTTTTGGTGCGCCCTCAGACAAGGTCATGATCGGCACGATCAAAAACCGGCGCATCGCTTTCATTCCCCGCCACGGTCGCGCTCATTCATATCCACCTCATCTTGTTAATTACCGTGCAAACATTTGGGCCGTAAAATTCCTAGGTGTCAAACGACTGCTCACTGTATCTGCTGTCGGGAGTCTAAAAGACGAGCTTAAACCAGGAGATCTTTTCATTCCTGATCAAGCTTTTGATTGGACACGAAGCCGAAAACGTACATTCTTTGAAGAAGGGCTCGTCGCGCATGTTTCAGTTGCTGAACCCTTTTGTCCAGAACTCTCCAGCTTCGTCGCTGCCAAAGCCAAAGCTCTAAAACTCCCATTCCATCACAAAGGGACCTTGGTCACAATTGAAGGACCATAATTTTCAACCAAAGCAGAATCACGTTTCTACCGCGCACAAGGTTTTGATATCATTGGCATGACCCTCCACCCCGAAGTCTATCTCGCTCGGGAAGCCCAAATCTGCTTTACAAACGTTTCAATGATCACCGACTATGATGTATATGCTGAAAAACCTGTGAGCCACGAGGAAGTACAAAAAACCATGGCTGAAAACTTGGACAAAGTCAAAAAATTGCTCGCAGAAGTTATACCGTCAATGTCAGAGAAACAAGACAAATGTGATTGTGGAAAAGCCCTACAAGGCGCCGTCTAGCTGGTTCCGTATTTCTTAATCAACCCCATCCGTTCTAATAAGGAACTGACTTTCATTAGAAAACAGGAAATGAAAGAAATTTAGCGTAAAGATTCCCTCATCAAAACGTTATATTCACCTCTTCCTCATTCATATTCATGGATTTGGCTAACCGGATACGTCCTGAAGTTCTTGATTGGTTGTTAGAACCTTCAAATCCCAGTGTTCGTTTCTGGACATTACAGCATCTGCAAACTAAGACCCCAACAGATTCTACAGTTCAAAGCATTCAAAAAGCGATTCTAAAATCACCCGTAGTCAAAGCAATTTTTCATGCCCAAACTCCTGAGGGCTATTGGGATAAGCCCAACCACATTTATGCTCCCAAATATAAAGGCACCACCCATACTCTTCTTATTTTAGCTGAATTAGGTGTGCCCCGTACTCCAAATATTGAAAGAGCTGTTGAACACCTTTTCACGTTTCAACTCGATTCAGGGCATTTTGCAACAGTATTACCAAAAACCCCAAGAGGTTTTGCAAGCAAAGTCTCTGATACCTGCTGTCTGGATGCTAACATACTCTACTATCTCATACATTTTAGCTATCTGGAGGATCCACGTACACAAAAAACCCTAAACTTTCTAGTCGAAAACTACAATCCAGATAAGGAAGGTTGGATATGTCGTGCATATCCTATTAATCCAGATGCTGTGTTTCCTCAATCCTGCTATATGGGGCTTTGTAAAGTGCTCAAAAGCTTCTCCACTATTCCCCAAAAATATCGCTCCAAAAAAATGAATGCTATAATTGATCAAACTGTTGAAATTGTTTTAGACAATCAAATCTTTCGGTATCTCCGGAATCCTGATGGAAGTCGAAAAGAAAAAGCTGGATGGAAACGCTTCGGGTTTCCCCTGTTCTATAATTCAGATATTCTTGAAGTTCTTGACGCACTTACGAGATTAAATATCCATGACGATCGGATGAACGATTCAATTAAAATTGTCATGGAAAACCAACAACCCGATGGAAAATGGCTTCTCAAACACAGCTTTAATGGAAAATTTTGGCACGATATTGAGAAGAAAGGTAAGCCTTCGAAGTGGATCACACTACGGGCCCTTAACGTTCTCAAACGATTTGCTGGAACCTAGTTGGGCTAGACACTTTTATGGAGGTGCAACCCTGTGGGCTCGTGGATGCTTATTAGGAGCTGTACCATTTGGTTGAACCTATCAAATGCCAATTCGTTGACTTTGACGAGATTTATAACATGTCCAAGAAGCTCGCCTTCAAAGTTTCAGAATCAGGATACAAACCTGACCTCCTCTTAGCCATCGCTCGAAGTGGTTTCGTTCCGGGTCGCCTTATATCTGACTTTATGGGCAATTCCAATCTCTACGCCCTCAAAGTAGAACATTGGTTAGATACAACAGCTGAACATCAAGAAGATGCCATTATCCCGGTTCGCTCTCCTTTACCAGTCAAAGAAAAACGTGTTCTTATCATTGATGACATTGTTGATACTGGACGATCAGCGGTTCAGACCCTTCAATATGTTAACGACCTCGGTGCCAAAGAAGCAAAACTTGCGGTGATGCTCTATCTTACAGTTTCAGAGATTGAACCCGACTATTATACCGTGAAACAGAGTGAATGGGTCTGGTTCATTTGGTTTTGGAACAGATTCGAAGATCTCCGCAATCTCACCATAAAACTCTTTGATGGCGACCCTGAAAAAATTCTAAGTCTAAAAGAAATCATTGCAGGACTAAAACAGTACTTTACACTTGAGGTTGACGAAAAAGAACTCGAACAGGTTCTCCAAACAGCTGCTCGGGTTGGAAAACTTCAAGTTGACGATTTTGACCATATCCAGTTAAGTTAAACTGAAATCCGCGTCCCAGCAAGAATGCGTAGAATGTTCTTCACGAAATGCTTTATTTAACCTGTGACTTTTGACCATTAGATAGTCTATGTTAAGCCGATTCTGAAGAGAAGTAAATACATAGCGATTGCTACAAAGGCCCCCACCAAACAAGAGCTTATATTGACCATGTGGTTATCCAAGAATCGATTACCACGAAGATACCTTGCTTTTTCACCACAATGCGTCTTCTTCTCTGTCTGCTTTCCACAAACATCACAAATCCACATCCCCTGGATAGTTGCTCCTAGTACACTATCAATGGTACAACCTACAAAACCACCGACCATTGCAACAATTATCATGGTCACAGGAGCAAAACCGACAACTTCAGGCATCAGCGTAGTTCCAAAGGCATTAATCCAAAATGGGGCAGCTAATAACGCGGCTACACCGCCAATTAGTAAGGTACCCAAAACAGTGGCAAGTTCACCAGCTACAGACACGCCTCCTGATGTACCGGGGGCTACAACCTGACGCGGTTTTGTAATGAGTCTCGGTGGAAGCGGATTTAATAATCCAATTTCGGTAGCAAGAGTATCTGCTGTCGCTGTCGCTACAGCTCCTAGGAACGCTGCAAAAGCTACTGATACTATCAATGAAGCAGGAATCACCACCGTGCCAAATCCCACCTCGATCCGTCCATATGCATTCATTTGACCGAAAAGAAGAGTCGTAATCACTGCCACTAGAATAATACCAAGCGGTAATCCACCATTGGCAAGAACATGGGACCAATCTCGTGCTCCACCCTTTTCCTGGGCCGCACCATGCTTCCGTTTAATCTTGTACTTATAATGTGTAAATTGAGCTGTCACGACGAAAAAGATAAGCAGAATTAGAAACCATGTCCAAGAGGTTAATAACCAAACCGTTGTTCCGAGCAAGAAAGCTGCGATCAGCCCGGATTGCGTAACGATTTTTCCCTTGTATGCTATGACGGCAAGCAGAGCCATTATAATAAGGGCAATCAGCACACCCGGTGGGTCCAGCAGCACCATAGGGAAGTCAACTCGATGAAACCGCTTTTCCAAAGATTGAACAGTTTAAGCTCCTGGGAAAAGATTGCGATTGGTTTTAGTCTGGTTGCTGAGCTGGGGATGAAACAAGCTATAAACCTTGCCGTTAAGTCATCAAGAATATTGCTTGTCGTCGAATATCTTCGGATGTATCGACAAGAACCATATCTTTGCGGTTTCATGTTTGAGTTCATAAATCCGGATTCAAGGTTTTTGTCAGAACACAGATATTATATTGACTCAAAAGTTTACTACTTTCTCTCAAGAATAATTTTGCTGTTTCCCCGTTCTAAAGCGGTTTAGAAGCATTTGTAGATCGTCGAAGGCTAACTTCTCGACTCAAAAAAATCGTGGCTGCAATAACCAGTGCAGCTCCGAGCAATTGCCATGAAGTTGGAGGGATCTGAAAAATTAGAGTGGAAAGGACAAATGTTACCAGTGGAGCAGGTGCAATTAGTGCTGTCGCTTTCCCCAGGTTTATTCGACTAATTCCAGTATACCATAGACCATGAGCTAGTAGAATTACAACTGTTTCAATTAGAATTATTGCAATAATCAGATACAAATTTGCTGTATACAAAATCGGGATACCTAGCAAAATGAATGCTAGAGCAAGAAGGGCTAATAGGACTCCTCCAACTAAATTCCGATAAGCTACAACAGTCCATGCTGATAAGCGTTGTAATATGGGTTTAGCAAATGTGTGTCCCGCTGCCCATGCAGCAGGTGTAACTAATAGCAAGAGGTCTCCTCCACTTATTGCTGTCAGTTGTGTCGTGACAACAACTAATAAAACACCCAAAACCATTACGCTCATCCAAAGTGCTTGTCGCCATGAACTTGTTTCGCCTAAGAATAAATACCCAAATAGTAAAGCAAATACAAGTTCTGATCGTAAAATTACTGCGGCATTATTACTAGTGGTTATTTGAAGTCCGAGAAACAGACATGTAAATGCTAAGAACGTCCCCAAAACTCCCGCCATCATAAGACGAAATATGTCAGATCGTGATATTTCCTTAATCCTTGAGGGTGTCGACTGCCAGCTAATAACCAAAGCGAGCATTCCTGCCATTAACGCAGCTATAGAGGCAAAAACAAGTGGTGCTAGAACTTGCCCACCAGCTTCAACAATCACGGGGTGTATGCCATAGATCAAAAGGCCAATAAGAACAGCAAAAGTACCCATTTGTTCTTTGTCCATCTTTTACACAATCTATCGAATTGCACTGGCGTTTCTGATACATATATATGGTATACAGAATACTGAATAGCCTTATACATCGGTGCCCTCTCCTTGGAGTTTCTCTTGATGACCGAGTCCCTCATAGAAGTAGAAGTCTTAACCCGAATAAAACGTGAAGCCGAAAAAAAAGGTTGCACTGAAAAAGCAATTCTTCAAGCATATATCCAAAAAATGAACGCTGCAAATCAACAGAAATTTCTTGAAACCCCCATTAAGGAACGTATCGTTTTTGTACCTCAATGTCTTCGAGAACCGGATTGTAAAGCTCCGCTTAGTGAACATGGATATATCTGTCAACGGTGCAATCCAGGTTGTCAAATCCAACAAATTACAAACACCGCTGAAAAAATTGGCTACAAAGGTGTCTACATTCTACCTGGCGGATCTATGGCTCAGAAAATAATCGACTTTAGCAATCCTCATGCTATTCTTGGTATCGCCTGTGAGAAGGAGGCATTCCTTGGTGGGCTTCTTTTGAAAAAATTAGGTCTGGTCGGACGAGGTATTTTGCTCCTCCGTGATGGTTGTGTCAATACCCTTGTAAAGATCGCCGATGTCTTGAAGATCCTTGGACTCAACCTTCAGCGGACTTCCGAAATAGGATAATAATTAATTCGACGATTACTCAGACCAAGCTTCAGCTGGCACCCAATCATGCATCTCATCTGCCGCATTCAAAACTTGACGTATGTATCTCGATAATTCTTCAATTGTAAGATCTGTGTCAGCTGTCTCCACAACGACTGCCAAATCACCATCGGGATCTAAGCAGAATTTTGTCCCGTTATAGTTCCAACTTTCTTGAAGAAGTTTCTTGACGAATTTTGCGCTGTTAGCTTTAGAAAGATTAGGAAACTTCCGCCATCCTACTACGGTAAGCCAAATGTCATTAGGCGAGAAGAGAAAATTAACAACGAGGTCTTTCCATTTGTCGGTATTCCAAAGCGCGACAATAGTTTCGTCTTTCAGTTCGTATTTAACCTCAAGCTCATCCAGAAGCTGGGTGATTTCTTCGATCCGTTTTCCCATACTTGTAGCCTCACAAAATTCTCAAGATTAGTGCTCGTCACTGTTGACACAGCGATAAAAAAACCTTTTCAACACTTGTACGCAAGCAGGGTTTTTTTCAAGAAGCGATATTTTCAATCTTACATTAAAGGGATAAAGGAGCAAATATACAATAAGTCCTTAAAGGATAAAGTATGCTTAGTTACTTTTCTTACTTAGTCAGGTGATTGGATGCAGAGACGAAATATTGCTGCCTTGTTTGTCGGCACTCTAAGTGGGTTAATGCTTATCCTCACAGGATATCACGGCATATCAACAGGGTTTTGGGGTCTGGCAATTCAAATTGCTATCCTTCTCAGCCCAAGTCCATTAATTACGAACATCCTTGTTATTGCCCTGTCAATATTGACTTTTCTAGCATTTTTGGGTGGATGGACTATCCTCATTGGCTGTCTTTTATTATTAATCGGTCGGCATCGTTCTGGTTTCTATTTTATTGGCATCGGGGCTGGATTAAGCCTAATGGGGCTTATTTGGAATCTTGCCCAAATGTGGCTTACCAGTGTAGGTGACCCAGTAAATTTCTGGATTACCTTTCTTGACTTCTTCATTTCCAAATACCAAGGAGTCGCTTGGCTGGGCGCAATTTTTGCAGTTATTTCTCAAGAACTAATTAGGATTGGTAAGGAAGAACCGGAAGAAGTGCTTGAAGAACAAGTCGACGAAATCCAACAAGAAAAGACAAATGAGTAAGAAAAAGCTAGCAATTCGCTACAACTAGACACTGAAAACACAGTAGGTAATGGAGATGTCCCAGGAGAGTCCAATCCATAAACGAACGCGCTATGATAATTGCGGTATGCTTATTCGAATCATGAGCATCCATGGATATTGTCCACTTACACGTGCGGCTCGATCAACCAATCTTCCCGTCGACCGAGCGAAAACAACCCTTGAATTTTTAAAAGCCCGTGGACTCGTTGAAGTCGAAGAAGAGGACCAGCGACGCTTATTTCGAGTGACTGTACGCGGCCGACAGTATCTCGAAATGTACAAACGCTTGATTAGTTTTGTTGGGATGCCAATGCCTGAACCTGTAACTCCCTTTTAAAGCTCGTTGAGGTAAATATGAAGACAAGGTCACTGTTGGAAAAGAAACTAAAAAAACAAACAATATAGAGGGCATCAAATGTCAAAGATAGAAAAAAAGTACGATGCGTTAGTCATTGGAGGTGGACCTGCAGGTATCGCCGCAGCCAAGCATTTAGGCTTTCACCAGCGAAAAGTTTTGATTGTGGATCGACGAACCTCACCAATGCAATTTGCAACCACGGCAATCCATAATTATCCGGGAATTTCACCACTCTCATCCGCCGCGGATATTCTTCGCAAAATGAGAAAAGAGCTTAGTGAATTTGACGTTCAATCCCTGTTTGGAAATGCAATAAAGGTTTCAGGTCGGTTCCCGAAGTTTGAAATTCTGGTTACTACTGGCGATGGTACTCAGACCTTGATTATGTCTAAAACACTTGTTTTCGCAACAGGTATCTCTCGCAAACATCCGCGGGTTGGGGGTGACTGGAAAAAATGGCTACCCTTTGCTGCGAAAAAAGGGGTGAGCTATTATTGCTGTGATTGTGATAGCCCGCAAACTACGGGAAAGGATGTCCTCATCGTCAACGCAGGGACCGCCAACAGCGCTATTCATACGGCACGATGTATCCAACCATACGCCCGTCGTATTCGAATCTTCATGACCGAAGATAGCTATGCCCCCTTTACAAAAGAATCAAAAATAATTCTCAACAAATCAGGTTTTGAATGGACCCACGGGCTGATTAAGGGAGTCAAGATATCCAAACCCGGAGAACACCAATTAATCACAACGGCAGATGGTAGAACCATTGAATGTAACATCTTTTTTGTTTCTTGGGTTGCAGTTCCACGAAGCGAATTAGCAAAATCACTTGACATAGCACTTGATGACCAAGGAAACATCGTCACCGACCACCGAGGTAAAACCAATGTGGAAGGAATATGGGCTGCGGGTGATGTTCGACCAATCACTCAATCGGTGGCAACAGCGGTTGGCACAGGTGTATATGCCGCAATTATGATTGTCAATCTCTTACTTGAACATGAAAAGTAATCTTTGTTTTCATTTCGAAGTCAAAGAAATTTCTGATGGTATTTTTAGTTTTGTGGTGCCTCAACTGAATAAGGTATTGATAAACTGTAATATTTTTATATTATTAAAAAAAATATATTGAAAAACTTTTTAGAGAGATTACACAATGCGACCAATGAAGATTTTCTGGCTCAGCATGACTCTCACCCTTTTAGTAACAATGGTTGCACCGGTATTCATTGTTTCAGCGAAATCTAATG
>CAYFXY010000046.1:0-446 GCA_964347205.1 uncultured archaeon | reverse complement strand
GAAGCACTACAATACTGGACCATTTGGTGCACCTCAATGGTGGACTTCGGATGCACCTGATGGTGAATTGCTATTCATCGTACATGGCATCATCGACGAATGGACCAGTGATAAGGCAGAGTACTATGCGAGCAGGGGCTATGTTCACTACCATGAACTAATCAAAGTAAGCGATCTTTCCCTTCACCCAGACAAAGTTGTTTGGCTGCGACAGACTATGAATTCATGCCCAATTGGATGATGCCTTACTCTCCTGTCATAGAGACATAATCAGTTAGTGCTTCTCCCCCCTCTTTTTTTTCTTTAGTTTTCATTGTGATCATCTGGTTCCGCCCAGAATGTGTTTTGTGCTTAACTGGGAATATAGGATGTGGCTAAGTAAAAGTCGTTTCAGATTTCTTGCTGAAGATAGTCTTTGCAGAAATTCCTAAACCGATATAGATCAA
>CAYFXY010000045.1:17706-18163 GCA_964347205.1 uncultured archaeon | reverse complement strand
AGGAAATGAACCAGTTTATTAAAAATCCTGAGGCTTTTCTCATGACGACTTCCTTTATTGCAACAGGAAGAGTGCCTTAACCGCCCAGAAATATCTAGAAGAACTGAGATTAGAGATTGCTTATCATCTGTTTTCAACGATGTGAAAGATGATTTGCTTCACATCATGGTTCTAATGGGAGGTTTGCATCGTTGAAATTCCTATAAAAAAATCTAACTACACTAATTCAATCTGTTATTGTTTTATTGAATACATATTTTTTATAAAATAACTGAAAATGCTTTCACACTTGAGGTTGTAAATCTTTCTGGCTAGGTGGATTGAGATGACTAAGAAAATCGTTCTAGGAGAAAATATTGTAGTTAACTCCGAAAAAAATTCAGTAAGGCTTGGGTTTGTGAGTAAAAATAGAAGTATGGGGGTAGTACTACTTCTGGAATACTCCCCCATGAGTTGA
>CAYFXY010000045.1:2018-17655 GCA_964347205.1 uncultured archaeon | reverse complement strand
GCAATACCGATGATCACTAGCAGGATTAAGAGGGGTGCAAGCCATGATACAAGTAAGATATATGGTTTCCAGTAGAAGAGGGTCCATATCGTTCCGTTCCAGATGGGAATGGGGAAGGATAGAGGTCCATAGAAGATCAGGGTTAGAATCCAAATCCCCACGAGCCCGTAGAGGACTTCGATGGAGGCCAAGAGTCGTGCTGCAGCTAGTGAACTATCACCGATTAGGATGCGAATCACAGTGAGTCCTGCTTGAGTGAGTCCGATAAAGGCGAGCCAGTAAATTACTTGAATATCAAAGATAGGATAGGATGTGAACCAGAGAGGTAAAACTATTGCCGCTATGACTGCGATGGTTATACCAATTAGATGACCAACTAATTTGCCTATTAGGTGACCACGACCGGTGAGTTGTTTGAATTTCTTTACGCGTCTTTGAACTCGTCGTTGAGTTCTAGGAATTCGATCTTTTTTCTTTTCTAGGTCCTGCATAATGTTACGCAGAAGTTCAGTCAACGGGACACCATGAGGATGGGATAAGAGTAACATCAGTAAGTAAGATATTGCAATTCCTGCAAATACCCAGATTTGGGCCACGAGTCCTAACAGAATAAATGGAAGAAGGAATTGGATTGGTACAATGCTTAGGTTAAGTAGGACTACTGAGACCAAATAGGCAATAACTGCTAGGTCCGTAATGACAATTCCAACAATGATCCACCAAAAATATTGGCGATATTGTGGGTTAAGCGCGTCAAGAAAACTTTGAACCTTTTCGATATTGCGTTGTTCTTTTTCTCGCCGAAATTCACGGGCTACAATGTCTGGACTGCCCATAGTGACTACGGCTTCCCAAGCTGTTGCTGCTGTTAGGTGTCCTGTTGGTTGGCTAGCTTGTTCCAGGAGATGGGACCGGAGTTCTGGAATCACTTCAGCTGCGACATTACCAGGTAGTCGAACCTTCACTTGGTCTAAGTAGTCTGCGATGATTTTTCGAGCCGAAGCCTCATTACTAGGAGAGGGTGATTGTGAATGCTTTCCATCGCTCGAATATTCGTCTTTAGTTCCATGATTTTTGGACATTTTTCATCACGTTTCTGAGATTTTCGCTCCGCAGTTTGCGCAAAATATTGCTCCAGGATATAGTTGGTTGCCGCATTTGGTACAGAAATGAATTTGTTCTTGAAACTCGTCGTTCACTTCACGCCCAACCATAATGCCACGGAAGAGCGGGTCTAAGGAAATCACCAAGTCATTCCAGAATTCGAGCATGGCAAGAAGCTGTTTTTCGCCGGCTGCGGTTAGTTGGTAATATTTTCGTGGGCGTTCGCCAGAAACGTCCCAGGTGCTGCGGACCATTTTTTGTTCTTCCAGACGGCGGAGTAACGGGTACAAGGTGCCATCTTGAACGATGAGCTGATCAGCTGTGCGCTCGCGGATGCTTTGGGCTATGGCATAGCCGAAGGTAGACTTAGATTCCTTAATCACAGCGAGGACAAGGAGTCGCAAAAGACCTCGGCGTACATCACTTTCCCAGGTTTCAGGGGGTTTTTGTTTTGGCATAGTTTGTTCTCCGCCTGAAAGCGGTGTCTTCGGTGACAAGCCTTCGAGTTTTCGATGTTATATGCCTTGGTTGTTACATACTATCGTTTCTCGTGATACTTTGTCACGCTATGTATATCGATTGATACAACTATTTAAAGTTTATGAATGAAAAAAATGGGATATCAGCAGGTAAAGAAAGCGAGCGGGAAAAATGGATACATAGTGGTTTAGATTGAAGAGTAGCTATCTTATTTGTTTGATTTTTTTGAATAATCCACACGAGGTAATTTGCTTATACTATAGGGGAGTTTTACCTTATCCGGAATGGGATCTATATAGTATTGGCGGAACTTTGGATTCTGCATTCGGCAGTAATGGCTACGGTGTTTGTAGGCTGGATGATCAACCATTCTTGACCAAATGTTCTTTAGTGGCTCACTTCGAATGTTGCCAAAGGACAATGGAGTAAAATCGCAAGGAGCAACATCTCCATAGGCTGAAACATAGTATTGAATATTGGCCGCTAAACAGCCAATACCTGCAAAATTACCTTCTACGGAATTTTGCCATGATTGAGAGGATAAGGGGGGGACCATCTTTTTAGAAAAAATATTGGCTGAGAATTGGTAGATTTCTTCTCGTTGTTCAGGGGTAAGCATTTCACTAGTATCTTTAAGCATATTACCTGTGGGGACCCCATCAAAGAGGAGGTAATTTTGGACGCCTAATTTTTGAGCTAGTTTGTACATTTTTTGGTACATCTTCTTCTCAGTAGCGGAACGAATAGCATATGAGCTAATGCCAACCAGAATACCCATTTTTTTCAGTTTTTTAATTCCATTAGTCGCTTTTTTGAATAAGCCAGGCATTTTTCGAAGTGTGTCATGTTCTTCAGGAATGGGGCTATCAAGGCTTACAAATACTGAATACATCTCTGCTTGAGCTAATCGTTCTACATTCTCATCGGTAAGGAGTAATCCATTGGTGAACATAATTGGCATAGCTTTCCGTTGATCAACATGTGCAATGAGCTCATAGATATCTTCTCGAATAAGTGGCTCGCCACCCGTAAAAGCAATTATTGTGACTCCCAGCTTTTGGCTGTCATCAATGAGTTGTTTAGCTTCGTCTGTAGATAGTTCAGGAACGGCATCTTTTCGGTGCCGTCCAGCACTGCAATGTACGCAGTTACATTGGCAACGATAGGTTACAGCAAAAGTCATTGCAACGGGGAATGGGTGCCTGTAAATATGAGATTTAATAAGACCCTTTAAAGCGCGAAATTGGACCCGGCTCCCTACGGGTGGAGCAAAGGTGTTGGCAACACGTTTTCCTTTCCACTTTCCAAGGTTATCATATTTCTGGTAAAAGCTAGCCTGCAAAAATAGCATGGGAAGTAGGCGAAACTTTTCCAACAGCGGATTTAGAATTCCAGTGCCGATAATTTCTCCATTTGCTTTCTTTTCAAAGCTAATGATTTTTTTTCCTCGAAAAGTCACGTAATCGAGCTCATTGGGCATAACGATTCCCACCGAACCATCAATTACGAAGCCTGTTTGTTAATTATATCCTATAAATTAACTGATTTTTTCGAAGGGCTGGATTTGGAAAGCCTTATTACCGCTAGGCTTATTTATCGGTTAGTTGAAGAGGGAATATGCCTAAGTTTATTTTTGTGACTGGTGGCGTGTTATCTGGAATAGGTAAAGGTCATACAACCGCGAGTATTGCGAAGCTTCTTCAATTTCGAGGCTATGAAATCGACCTAGTTAAAATTGATCCGTATTTGAATGTAGATCCGGGAACCTTGAACCCAGTAGAGCATGGTGAACCCTTTATTACCGACCAAATATACGAGTTCAATCCAGCGCCAAGTTTTCGTTATACGACTGCTGAAGTGGATCAGGATTTTGGCACATATGAACGATTCGTTGGTCGGGCAATTCATCCCAGAAATAACATAACATCAGGTCAAGTCTATCTGAGTGTGATTTTACAAGAACGATTGGGTAAATTCTTAGGAAAAACCGTTCAAATCATTCCTCATGTCACAGATGAGATTAAACGCCGGTTCCATGAGATCGCAACAGCGGGAAAACTCAATGATGCTTCCTTGGATGTGATTATTGTTGAAGTTGGAGGAACTGTTGGAGATATTGAAGCTGCTCCATTCTTGGAGGCTATTCGGCAATTTCGATTAGATGAAGGAAGAAATGACACTCTCTTAGTTCACGTTACCCTTGTTCCTCTTTTACCAACTGTGGGGGAATTGAAAACAAAACCGACCCAGCACTCAGTGAAACAACTGCTCTCACTCGGTCTTCAACCAGATATCATTATAGCGCGAAGTCAGAAACCTCTAACGAATGATGCACGTCAGAAAATTGCCCTATACAGCAACGTTTCAAATGAAGCGGTAATTGCCATGCCAGGGAAATATGTTAACATGACAGACACTTATGTGAGTATCAATGAAGCGTTACGACATGCAGGAGCTCATCGCAACACGACCGTTACAATTGAAATGGTTGATGCTGAGACATTGGAGCAAGCTAGCAATGTCAAAGAGTTGTTTCATTCATACGATGGCATTCTTCTAACCCCTGGTTTTGGCACTCGGGGTACAGAGGGTATGATTCGTGCAGCATGGTTTGCATTTGAAGAAGATTTTCCTTTTCTTGGAATCTGTTTCGGATGCCAGCTACTTTTCGTAGCACTTTGTCGCTATGCCTTGGGAATGAAAAAGGCTAATAGTACAGAATTGAATCCTAACACTCCGTACCCTGTAGTTGATTTGCTTCCTGAACAGAGAGAAATACAAGAAAAGGGTGGCACAATGCGCTTGGGAGGCCATTCAATAAGGATACGTCCTAAAAGCAAATTACGTTCGATTTACAAAAAAGCTAAAGTCCGTGAGCGTTTTCGGCATCGATTTCATTTGATGTGGAAACCTGCTCAAAAAGCTGAGAAAATTGGGCTTGTCATTTCTGCAACGGATGCTACAGAGAAGATCATAAATGCAATTGAATTAAAAAATCGGTTTTGGATGATTGGAACACAATTTCACCCAGAATATTCCTCGCGGCCGGATCTTCCAAACCCTATTTATCTTGCCTTTGTTGATGCCATGTTGAATTGGCGGCATCAAAGGGGACAAGTTCATTAGGGAAAAATGATTCTAAGGAACCTTACGAAAATGAAAAAAAATTTTGAGTCTAAGGATGAAGATCTCATTCCGTCAAAGTCACATAACGGGTTGGAGAGAAAGCGACCTTCTATTGACGAGTACTTCATTCGATTTGCAGAATTGGCTGGTACGCGATCGACCTGTATTCGAAGACAGGTTGGAGCTGTTCTGGTTAGAGATAAGCATATCTTAGCAACAGGTTACAACGGAGCTCCTGTTAACATGAACCACTGTACAACTGAAACTTGTTTACGTCTGAAAACCGGAGTAAAGCCCGGAGAACGACATGAGCTGTGTCGAGGTGTTCATGCTGAACAGAATGCAATTATTCAATGTGCTCTTCATGGTTTAAGTAGTCGTCTTGCCACTCTGTATATCACTCATTCTCCCTGTACTATTTGTGCTAAAATGCTCATTAATGCAGCAATTGAACGTGTGGTCGTTAAACGACGTTATCCTGACCAAGAAGGTATCCAGATGCTCAAGGATTCGGGTATTAAAATTGATTTTTTAGAGGAATGATTGTGTCTTCTATCCCTGGTTTTGAAATCGAGTTGCAGCTGATGCAAGAAACTCGCCTAACGGTTTCAAATCAGTATTTTGCTTTGCCATAACTAGGAAAATAAGTTGTAGCTCTCCACCAACCATAATGATGAAGTTTCGTTCACCATCTAAAATTATAGACTTCATTGGTCCAGATTCAGTTTGACTAACTACGACCTGGGCTGAATGGGTAAGTGCAGCAGCATTTCCTGCAAGAAGGTGTGGATTAACTGAGGGTGGCATACGATGCTCAATGAGCAAGCCTTCTTGACTTATAATTGCCCATCCTTTAATTCCTCGATGCTGCTCCAATTCTGCCACAATCTCACGGAGTATCTCCTCGTGATTTGCATCGTGAACGATCGTTCTCGCCATCTCAGCTTACATCTCGAACCTCAGTTAAGCTACTTACGCGCCCCTTATTGTCTTAAAAGTATCGGGTTTTTATCAAATTGGTTGAATTTCATTGCGAAAAGCCCACTCTAATAGAGGGAAAAATTAAACCTACCTATAACCAACGGTATCACCATCAAATTCTATCGGGTTGTGAGGTTTCCAATGGTTAAAATGGAAGGTGTTGATCTTTGGACTTGGGAAAACTGTAAAAGCGCGCTCCTTTCCTTGCCAGGACGCCTTGGGTTTCCGGAAGCTAATGTACTTCAATTCTTAGATCTTGAAGTGAACCTTAAAGATGGGCGAATTACCGATCTGACTCTCAACAAGCCCTTTGATCCCAAAATTGAGTACATCTTCTTCTTACTTAATCAATATTCAAAAGCTGAAGAGATTCCCTTAACCGGAGAGTTCATCAATTATCAACAAATTTCTGGTGGGCGAGTTTATGCGGCTGTCTTTGAAAGTCGAGCCACCAAACCGGTTGAAAAACATCTCAGTGCTACTCCTAATTTATTCCATAAAGCAGCTTTAACCCTAAAAGGAAAACCAGCTGAAATTGCTGATATTGCCTACTCAATTTATGCATTACCCCGAGTCCCATATACCTATGCCTTATGGCTGGAAGATGAAGAATTCCCCGCTCGCGTTAGAATATATCTGGACGGTTCTGCTAGTTCCTATCTTGATGCAGAAGCGCATGCCCATCTCGCTTCACTGGTTACAATTCGACTATTAGTTATCGCTGGTTCTCTTGCTGAGAATGCATCCGATTAGTTTTGATTTTCGAAAGAGATTGGGTATAAGAGGACAGATTTCTACAAAAATTGATTATCATTGAAAATACGCCATTGTTATTCTAAATTCTCCCAAGATAGCAGATTAGCACTCTTCACTGATACCTCTAAGTGAACCACTTATTGTAAAAATCTGTACCAAACAGAACCTCTCAAAACCTATATTTTTTTAATTGAAGTCGCAGGAGTAAGTTTTGCCTGTAAAGATGTGGTTATTTGAAGTGAGGGAGAATCTCCTGACTAGCCAGTTCCATAGCATTACGTTTCTTGGGGCCTATTGGTGATCCGAATACAAACTGTGTTATCCCGGTCTTTTGGAGTTTTTTGATTTTTTCTGTACATTCGGTAGGAGTGCCACGAATACAAAATGCGTCAAGCATCTCACTAGTGACTGCGCTAAAGGCTGTCGGGAAGTCACCCTTTCCTAAGGCCTTTGAAATGGGTTCAACGGATTCAGGAGAAATCTTGTGCCGTTCCAAGACAACAGGTGGAGATCCAGCAACGATAAATGCCACAACAGGGGTTGCAGCCTTGGTGGCTTTTTTCATCTCACGTGCCACGGAAATGCTCGCATACGCGGAAATATCGACATCTGCTATCTTCCGCTTCGCTTCAGAGATACCTTTTTTGATTTGTTTCAGGGCAAATTCGAAATCAATAGGGTGTGAGGCATTAACTAGAACGCCCTGCCCCATGGCTCCGGCTAATTGGAGCATTTTTGGACCTTGAGCTCCTATATAAATGGGCAGTTCACCAGTTTTTTCAAAAGCAAGTTTTGCCATTTCGACATTGAAGACGCTCCCTTTGAAATCACTGATCTTCCCAGTATCGAAGAGTGCCCGAAATATTTGGGTGCTTTCTTTTACAGCGGTAAGGGGTTTTTTCCGTTCAATCCCAAGCAAGTTAAGAGTAATTTTGTCCCCCGCGCCAATTCCTAAAATCGCACGACCTCCTGAAAGATTATCAAGAGACATCATAATAGAAGCGGTTTGGACTGGGTTAATTAGATATGGATTTGTAACACCAGGACCTATCCTAATGTTATCTGTATAATTTGCTAAAAGACTAAGAATGACATAGACCGATCGGTTATTGAAATGGTCAGTAATCCAGCAGAAATCAAACCCGTATTTCTCTGCAATAATCCCTAAGGCTGTTGTTTGCCAATAAGCTTCCTGAGGTACAAATTCGACAGCAAAACGCAGTTTTGAAGTCATGTTTATTCCTCCGATGGATCGGATAGCTTACAATTACTGGTTTCCGGATAAAAAGAAGAAGGTTATAGACTTACTATGACAATAAATCGTCCCAAAAGCTAGATTTTTATAAATCCTCAATTGCAGACATGCGTTCGGAGGTATTACTCTGTCATTTATACTCGCTTCCGGTAGCTTTGCTGTATTCATCATCGCGTTCCTTTTCGGATTACACCTTTTCATTGAATACTTACGGGGAAGTCAGGCTGATAGAACAGGGTTGTCGTATGCGATCTTGATGCTATGGCTATATTCTCTTGCTTATTTAGTTGTAGCATTACGTTATATCATGGTTATTCCCAATGCTACTGTTCCGATGTTACAGGGCTGGACTTCTCAATGGGGTCTTTACGTTGCTGGAGCAGCATTTTTTGGTCTTTTCTGGAGTGTGCGCTCAGTTTACCCCAACTTTTTCAGAGGACGTGGTCGTATTGTTGTTCTATTAGCGATATTGGGCACATTAGGATTTATCACATTGCTATGGCCTGCTGTCTGGACGCATCCTGAACTAATCTATCATGGATTCGTTACTGATCTCGCTCCTAATCTTACAACATATTATGGACTCGGGTTGACAATACTCGCTTTTGTCGACCTTGTCTTCTATATTGGAATCGGGGTTGTGGTGGTATTTTTCATCAATTTGATTCGACGCCGAAGCTTAGGGTTCAAGATCATGTTTAAAAATCTCATTATTTGGATTGGACTTCTGCTAATATTTATCACTCTTCTTCTCGATACAGGACTACGTTTCATTCCTGGAGCAGATTTGATAACAATCTCAGCTCGAGGTCTAATGGCAGCGGGATTCTTCCTTTTTTGGTTCGGGTACCGATTAGCTGATTTTATCATAAGATAACCATATATTCATCTGTTACTTTGACGCCGTATGGATCTCTAAGTATTAGATACGGACTCATATTTTCTCATTGTAATTCACACGTAATGACAGTCTATCGTGAAGGTTTTATAAGAAAAGAGTGAAGCGCACCATAAGGAGGTCATTTGACATTCAATACATTGTGGAAAATGCTATCTCTTTTGGTATTGGGATCGCTTTCATTCTTTCTACGCTTCTTCTTGGATTTTATTTTCTTATACATGGACTGAAAGGAGATCGCTATGAACGAAATCCAACACTTTCACTAAGTATTTCTTTCTTATTCCTTTCAGGCGCACACATCGTGTGGACAATTCGCTCTGCAATTCTTCCTGGAACAGCGATAGCCACTGAAGCATTCTTTCCCTATGCCCAAGGTTTTTGGATCCTATTTACGTTAGGTGTATCATTTCTGGGAATCTGGAGTGCTATATTGAACTACCCTGAATGGTTGACAACCCGCAAATGGTTCCTCATCATTCTATTCATCCCTTGGCTGATCATTGCTTTAGATATCCTATTAATTAGCCATCCTACAACCATTCAAACAGTATGTACCGCACGAATTTGGGATATTCGCCCTGATTTGATTATCATCTTCCTAACTAGTCTAACATTGACCTTTTTCATCGGGCTGACACTAGACTACTATTATCGCCAGTCCAAACTTCATGTGAACAAGTTTGAACCAATTCTTGTTAATCTCGGCCTTGTGCTTATTCTTGTTGGTGGGCTTTTAGAAACACGGATCATTCCAATATGTGAAATCATTACTTCAGGTAGAATTCTTATGCTCCTCGGAATATGGATAATCTCTATTGGAATCATTAAACTACAACCGATAGATTCATCTGTTGAATCTGATTAGCATAATTTATTCAGATTGGAGGTGCATAAAATTGAGTGGTACTAAACCAATACGACACAAAATCTGGTCACCTACTATTATCATTTTGACCATTACTATGTTGATACTTTTTATCATCACAGCTTATTTTGGTTTTATTAGCGGATTACTTTGGGCGGTCAGTTTAGGTGTTCTATATGGAATACTACTTGCCCTTAGTTATCATATTGAACTCCGAAAAAAGCGGCGATTTAACATCCTCTATATTGTTCAAGCAGCTAGCGTGTTTATAATAATCATGATCTTCGTAGGTATGCAAAGAATCTTTGGACCAAGTCCCTACGCGTGGGATTATTTTGTCCTCGCCTTTAGCATGCTATTTGCAGGTGGCCTTATGGGTATTCCCGTTGTCCGTTATACCAGAATCAAATTTGCAAAAACAGCTAATTCAAAAACAAAGCAAAATGAAGAATCGAAGAAAAATCCGCTCACATCAGAAACCTCAGAAGTCTTCTTATGACGATGATTCTCATCCGTTTTCAGCGAATTGAGTTAGTGATGTTTGCTTTGCTCGCTTACTTTTAATGCGTTGATCCGTTACCCGATTTACTCGGTCTCGGACATGCTTAGGCATTCGATGAGGTAATCCTAAAAGCTCCATCATCTCAACACAGTTTCTGGCTGCGAACCCATGCCAATGATTATTGAAATATCCATAAACGTGTTTAGGCGATTGCTTGGCAACTAATTGAACCTTAGGAACCCACGCTTCCAACTCCTCTTGATTATACAAATAATAATACCAAAGCTTCCTCCCATGTCCATGCCAGCGAATATAGGAAAATGGGGCTGTAACCTCTACTCGCGGAGGAAGAAGAGGTTCATCGACAATGCAATACGCAACTTGATAACGACGTAACAGCGCAAAAGTTTCTTCTTGCATCCAGGAAAGGTGCCGGAACTCAACAGCAAATTCCCAATCCCTTGGCAAAGCGTGTAGGAACGCGTCTAAAATATCTTTTTGCTCATACTCAAATGAAGGAGGTAATTGCAGAAGTAACGGACCCAAACGACGAGCTTCGCGTAAGGGTCTCATGAGCGCTAAATACTCCTGCATCCGTTGATCTGCGCCTGCTTTTGTGTCCAACCGGAGTTTATGAGTAATCTCCTTGGGTACCTTAGCTGTAAAGACAAAATCCTCTGATGCACGTGACCAAGTTTCTACAACCTTTCGACTGGGAAAGTTATAGAAGGTGGAATTAATTTCAGCTGTGTTGAAAATCTTGCTAAAATAGGTGAACTGGTGTTTCTTGGATGGATAGAAGCTACCCACCCAATCCTCATATTTCCAGCCAGCAGTGCCTAAGTATATCAAAGTCGCTCCCAACGTATCTTCAATTAAATTACAATATTTAAAAAAATATAGACAGCATTGGCAATATTTGTATTACCATGATACAGTAAAAAATTGTAAGATGGGTCGTTATGATTCTACTAAAAAATGACCTAAGTAGGAAATCAAAAAGAATCCGAGTAAAAAAACGCTGATTATAAACGGAATAATGAGATTAGCCCAAAACGCAAATCCAGACCAAAACGCTAACGTAAGAAAAAGACTCAAAGTAACCAACATAGGCATTCGGGGAGCGGCTCTAACTCGTAATCGGAAAAATATCAATAAAATTGAAGAAGCAATTAATCCAGTTATAAACCAACCAATGAAATTGGAAATTGGTACCCCATAATAGAATCCGGGAATCAACCAAATCCAGATACCAAGATATACGAGAATAGGATCAATGACCAAATCGACAATCACAAGAAGACTTGCGCTAAGAAGGATGATCTTCCAAGATTTTTGAACATACTGTGTAGCTATTGTAATTGTTCCTAGCGTAAGAGGAATAAATGCAAAGGGGACAGCCCACGGAACCAATCCAAAGATTTTGATCCCCATCAAATCAGAATAGAAGAAATGACCATACGGGAAACCAGTTAGTACTCCAATTCCCTCAACAAACAATACAAGGAGGACTAGAATTGAAATTATGATAAATGTGTTTTTTTTACCCGCCCATCTACTAAAAAAGACCAAAGAAGGAATAGCTACACTAATAATGAAAAGGCTGAATAGATTAGTTGGAATTACGAGGGGTAAATTGAAAAAAAGATAACTCGCAATATATGACCCTTGAAACATAAAGATGAATAAGGCTAGTTGAAAATTCATCCGTTTTCGAATTAGTTCCGTAAATTTTGTTGTCATCAGAGAATCACAAATTTTGGTATGGTTATTGTAAAGAATAGAATAAGACCGAAAATAGCATTCCAATAGGGATATCCCCAATAGACTCGATTGATATTTGCACTACGACGGAGTAAGAGGTACAACGGGATAATTGGATAGACAAACATCAGCAGATTCCAAGGAGAATTCCACGGAGTGATGAACACTAAGAGTAGAGCAAATGTCAGCCAGAAGATAAGGCAAAGGATTAGAGAGGGAATCGCACCAATTAAGACTGCTGTGGTGTTGATGTTAGCTTGTTTGTCTGCTTCAATATCTGGAATAGCAGAGAAGAGATGCATGGCCGATGTCCACATGAATGCCGCAAAAAGCGGGAGAAATGGAGGTATAAACAATTGCAACTGATAGAATGCTAGTAGGGCAGGCAGCACATAGAGAAAATTCGAGGTGAAATCAAAGAATGGTCGAGCCTTCAAACGAATAGGTTTCGCACTATACAAAAAAGATAACAGCAGAAAAACTGCGAAGACTATTCGAGAAATGGTATCCGGTTGAAAAATCAAGAGGGCTAGTCCATAAATGAACGAAATGAAAATTAACAAAATGAGGTTTCGTTTGTCTTTTGCTGTTACCCGATATTCTTTATCTTCTTTTTTCGGATTGAAAATATCGGTATCTTCATCATAATAATCATTAACACCGTATAGAAAGACGTTTGCGGGAAATATGAAAAAGAGTAGATGGAATACAAAAAATGGAGTAATAAATTGGCTAAGCGTAGTTACTCCGATGGCATACCCAATCAGATATGTACCTCCGAGGTAAAGCCAAAATCTTGGCCTAGAAATCCGAAAAGCAAGTTGGGCAATACTACTCATGGCATTCTCCTTCATGGACTTTGTTCCTTTGCTATTAGATCTGCAACAATCTGTGATGATACGAGTGCCATAGGTACACCGATTCCTGGGTGTGTGTACTGTCCGGTGTAATAGAGATTCTTTACCTTCTTACTCTTATGACGAGGACGAAAGAACGCTGATTGGCGAAAAGTATGAGTTAGGCCTACAGCCGTACCTTTGTACGCGTTATAATCATTTGCAAAATCATTCAAAGCGAAAATTCGTTTGACACTAATAGATTTCTGAAAAGAAGTTCCTAATAATTTCTCCATATGCATGATAATCTTGGAGAAGTATTGTTCTCGGATCTGAGGTGTATCTTCAATTCCTGGTGAAATAGGGACTGTGACGAAGATGTTCTCTTTCTCTTTTGGCGCTACAGAAGAATCATATCGTGAAGGACAGCATACATAATATGCGGGTTTGTCAGGCCAAGCAGGATTTTCAAAAATTTGGTTGAAATGCGTCACCCAGTCATATTCTAAGAACACATTATGGTGAGTTAATTCGGGTAGTTTTCGGTCGAGTCCTAGATACAATACGAAGGCAGATGGTGCAATGATTTTCTTTTTCCAATATTTTTCAGGGTAGGATTGATATTTATAATCTAGTAATTGCGTTTCAGAAAACGGATAATCAGCATTAACAACAATTAAATCAGTATCGATGTTTCCTTCGGATGTTTGGACCTGATAGGCATGACGTTTCCTTACATCAATATGAGTTGCATCAATTCCAAATCGAAATACCGCACCATATGATTTCGCAAGCTTCATTAGGCCTTCAGGAATCATGCCGATCCCACCACGGGGATACCAGACTCCCAGATTATAATCAATATGCGAAATTATTGAATAGAGTGCCGGAGTATTAGTCGGATTTCCACCAAGAAATACTATTGGGTACTCGAGGATTTTCCGTGCCCGATCACTTTTGAAAAACTTACGAACCCATTTGTCAATGTTACTTAGAATATGGAGTTTTTGTCCTGCTCTCATAAGCTTTGGACTAAACATAGACCAGATACTGCTTAGGTCCTCATAGATGATACCCTCCATCATGAACTTGTAAGTTTCCTCAGCTTTATCCAGATATTTTTTTAGTTTTTCTCCGCCATTTTTTTCAAAGCTATCAAAGGTCTTAAGGTTTGATGCTAAATCAGCTGAAATATCAACAACATCCTTAGTTCCAAAAAAGATTCGATAATTTGGATCTAGCCGAATTAGCTCGTAATAGTCTGCAACTGATTTACCAAATTGAGCAAAGAAATTCTCGAAGATTTCGGGCATCAAATACCAGGAGGGGCCCATATCAAAGACAAAACCTTTAGTTTTCCAAACTCGAGCTCGACCTCCAATCTCGGCATTTCTCTCAATAACTTCGACATCGTATCCTTTTTTCGCAAGAAGTGCCGCGGCAGCAATACCACCAACCCCAGCACCAATTATCAGAACTTTCTGGGATGTCATGCTAGGTTCCCTCTAGTGGAGGGCGGATTCTTCTCTGCGATATTTAACAATTTGGAATTAACTTAGTCACTTGTTGTATGGTTCACCAAAGGAAATAATTACTAGAAGAAATCGATAGCAAGAGGGAAGCGTTTAAAAGACATTTCCCGAACCGGTCCCAAACTTAACGGTGTTAAAAACTATAGGATCGTTTTATAATGTTAAGGGGAGACAGTTACCATCTAGAAGTTGTCCCAACAAATGTCCGAGTTAAAGATAAAATAACCAAGGGCGACTTAAACCAAGCATACGACTATTGTATGAATTTATTTGGAAAATATGCAAAATCTTTTCATTTTGCCTCACGATATCTTGAACCCGAACAGCGAAGAAGCATCAGTGCTCTCTATGCGTTCTGTCGATTAGCTGATGATTTTGTCGACGAGGTCAACTTAGAGCCAAACGAGATTGATTCTCAGCTCAACGTCTTAACTGAAATTGTTTTACAATTAAGTAAAGGTGAAACCTACAACCATCCCATTTTCTATGCCTTTGGTGATACCTTAGTAAAATATCAAATTCCAATTCAATATTTGAAAGAATTAATTGAAGGCGTGCGAATGGATGTTCACCATAAGGAAATTCAAACCCAATTAGACCTCGATCTTTACTGCTTCCGGGTTGCTTCAACAGTCGGACTCTCTATGTGCTATATTTGGCGATCAATCCACCCCGATACACTCCAACGAGCAGCGGATCTTGGTAAAGCAATGCAACAAACAAATATTCTTCGAGATGTTGCTGATGACTTTGAAAAAGGACGAATCTACATCCCTTTAGAAACTCGTAAGAGATTTAGAGTCTCCACTTCAGATTTTGAAGCTAGACAAGTTACTCCAAATTTCCGATCCTTATTGAAGCATGAGATTGCCAATGCTAGAGCTAACTATGCCAGTGCTGAAATTGGTATTATGGATTTACCTCCTGCGGCCGCTTTTACGGTTAAGGTTGCATCTAGGGTATATGCGAATATCTTGAACCAAATTGAGAAGATGGACTATCAAGTTTTCAAAGCACGAGCGGTTGTTCCAAAATGGAAAAAGTTTTGGATAGCATATAAGTGTCGCCGCGAATATAAACGTGACATTCTTAAATATATTCAAACTCGATGATGTCTTTTTACATCAATTAGGGCTACAGGTGGAGTGGAATGACACAAAACAACAGTCAAACTGTTGTTGTTATAGGCGGTGGATTTGGGGGGCTCTCTGCAGCTGTGCGATTGCAAACAGCTGGATATGCGGTCACGCTTTTGGAGAAACGAAATCAGCTAGGGGGTCGCGCTGGAGTTATTGAACGTAAAGGCTTTCGGTTTGATACTGGTCCGACAATTATTACTCCGCCTTTTGTAGTTGAAGACATCTTTCGAGATGCGGGACGTGAACCTTCTGACTATGTAGAACTGGTTTCGATTCATCCACACTACCGGCTCCATTATGCAGATGGTACGCATTTTGATATTGGTTCCTTCGAAGAAGTCGCTGAACAAATTACACAACTTAGCCCAGGTGACCTGAAAGGTTATCAAAAATGGC
>CAYFXY010000045.1:354-1940 GCA_964347205.1 uncultured archaeon | reverse complement strand
TGAGAAGCTTCGAATGGCCTTCTCATTTGTTCCACTCTTCATTGGTGGAAATCCCTTCACTACTACAAGTGTTTATTCACTTATCGCCTATCTTGAAAATCAGTATGGTATGCTCTGGGTTCGCGGAGGTACCCATCGTTTTGTTGAAGCCTTAGAAAAATTATTCCTTGAACTCGGAGGTACAATCAGACTTAATTCTGAAGTAACCAAAATTGAGGTCGATGAGAGAGACCGCAATGTAACTGGAGTCTTCACTGCTAATGGTAATTACTTTCCGACTGAAATCGTCGTTAGTAACGCCGATGTTGCAATGACATATACGAAACTCATTGAAAAGCAATTCCGGCGAAAAAATAGTGTCCGGCGGTTTGAGAAAGCTAAGTATAGTATGAGCCTATTCATGATTTACTTTGGTACAAAAAAGACATATCCAGAGTTGCCCCATCACAATGTCATTTTTGGTCCACGATATAAAGAACTCATTAAAGATATCTTTGACCGCCACATTCTACCCGATGACTTTTCCATCTATTTACATGTGCCTACACGAACGGACCCCGAGTTAGCCCCTGCGGGATGTGAAACCTTCTATGCTTGCGTTCCAGTTACACACCAAGATTCTGGTATTGACTGGGAGAAAACGAAAGAACCCTTTAGAGACAGGGTTCTACAATATCTAAATGATAACTATATTCCTAATCTTTTGGAAAATTTAGAGGTCTGTGAAGTATTTACTCCGCTAGATTTCGAACGCGAGCTTAATGCTTACAAAGGAAGCGCGTTCCAATTACAACCCCTGATGAGCCAATCGGGATGGTTCCGTCCACATAATCGATCTCGGGATATAACAGGTCTATACATTGTGGGAGCAGGAACTCATCCTGGGGCTGGAGTGCCAAGTGTCTTGCTCAGTGGAAAAATCACATCAGAACAAATTTTTCTCGATTACGGGAAGCCATCAAATGAATAATTCAGAAATGTCTTTGAGTTTAGCAATAGAAATATTCTTGTTCATTTACATTCCGGTGACAAATTTCATGTAAGGTGAGTTAGACACTATGCGTGAGTTGCTCCATCTTTTCAGAGATAGAAGGGTGCTGCTCCAGTAAGGGATTATTTTGGTGAGCCAAGCGCGATCGTTTCAATAATTCCTTTTAGTTTCACAACAATAAGTGGTTTCTCAGGAGTAAGAGCGCTCCAGCCATCTGTGGGTTTCAATCCATGCGCGGCAAGGAAGTTTGGTGATAGTTTTTGAGCCCCAACTTTTGCCATCCACTTGATGACCCTAGCTCTTTCTTCTGCGTCCTTAACAACTTCAAGTTTCCCTCTGAATACTACAAAACAATATTTGTGCAAATCAGGTTTGTAAGTTTCAATCTCTACAGCAACCCGAGGATCTTGCTCTATGAGCTTCATTTTCTTCCCATAGCGAGTGAAATGAAAATAGAGGTTTCTATTAATATAGGCAAACTGAAATGGAGCCATATACGGGTATTTCTCTCCTCGGAATGCTATTCGACTAATTACTTGCTGTTGAAGGAGTTCTTCGATCATTTCTTGTTCCATTTTTGGTAATTTAACAATAG
>CAYFXY010000045.1:0-302 GCA_964347205.1 uncultured archaeon | reverse complement strand
ACCCTTTACGTAATGGAGTCGTAACTTCTCTAATATATGCAATACGGATTCTAAACCAGGGTCCTAACGATGACAAGAAACTATGGAAAATCGCTGTTTATTTTTCGCCACGATATACGGTTAGAAGATAATTCGGGACTTATCAACGCCCTAGCCAACTCACAAAAGGTTGTACCATGTTTTTTCTTTGATCCTAGATTAATGCGCAAAAAGAAACCACACCACAATGCGATCCAATTCATGATTGACGCTTTGAAAGATTTAGATAAACAACTGCGACAGAAAAAAAGTAAGCTATTTTG
>CAYFXY010000044.1:14477-19283 GCA_964347205.1 uncultured archaeon | reverse complement strand
AGCCATCTCAGCAGTAGCTTTGTCCGTTTTTTGCACTAGTTTTTGAGTTTCTTTTTGCAGAACTTTATCCATTTGCGCAATCATTTCATCAAGCGCTTGTAATCGGTGGACCCATGTTTCGCCAATTTGAACGTTAAAATCTTGGATTTGTTTAGTCAGCGATTTCTTGAAATATTTTTGAATGGAATTGAGGGCGGTTTGAGCGTCTTTCCTAAAAGCTTCAAGTTCATTAGTAAATGCTAATTCAGCTTCTTCCAACGCTTCAGCTGTTCCCTCTTTTTGTGAGGTGATTTCAGTTGTAATGGTTTTTATCCCAGAATTAACATTTCGCTGAGACAAAGAAATGGCTTCATCTAACTGCGTTTTTACCTGATTTGATATTTTAGCAGTCTGCTTTTGTAACTGGTCCGCTGTTAAAGTCACCCATTGTTCGGTTTCCTCTTTATGTGCTGAAATCGTTTTATACGCATCATCAAGAGCCAGTTTTTGGGTCTCATCTAACAGCGCTATGCCCTCATCTATGAGGTTATCAATAGTTTGTTGAAGCACTGTAGTTTGAGCTAAGATTTCATCCTTACTTGCTGAGGTGAGAGTAGTGAATGACTTTTGCAGTGATTCGGCTACATTGTTTAATACAATGTTCGTTGCCATGGCCGCTTCATTTAAGGCAATACCTTGGCGGGTGTTTAGATTTTCCAAAGAATTTCGAACTTGTCGGGTCATCGATTGTAATTCGCTATGAATTTCACTTATCGTCTTATTTTGAAGTTTTTGCAATTCTTTCCAAGAAGTTTGAGTGTCCTTTGTAAAGGATTGGACTTGCTCTGCAAACTCATTGTATGGTGCAAAGGCTCGATATCGAGTGACAACACCAGGTAACGGTTTAATGAGCTGTTTTTTCTGAAGCTGGTCCATAACAGGTTTAATTTTGACAAGTGGAATTCCGGAATAGTTGCTAACCTCATCGGTTGTTAACTGACCCATTAACAATAATACAGTATAAGTACGGCTTTGTGACTCCGTAAGTTTAAATCGGGTCTCAAATAGTGTTAACAGCTCAGACGGAATCTCAATCGGAGTTGCGCATTGAGGAGCATCTGCTTCTTCTGATGCCCCTGGAGAGGCTTTTGTTTTGTTCTTTTCGGGCGACATTTTCATCACTCATTTTCCACTACGGTTGCTCACGTAGTCTTCATACAGAAGTTATTTACTGTGACGCTAAATGTTTCTCCTCCCCCTCTATAAGGATGACGTGCCAAAGAAGTGATTAATCCTAAAATTTTTCCTTGAGAAGTTGTTCTTGTGCTGCTAAAACTCCCGATCCTAGTGGAAATTCGAAGCCCATGCGTTTCAGTACGACTTCAATGACTGATAAGGTCGCAAGCACATCTCGTTCAGAACAGATATTCATGTGATTGGTTCGCCATATTTTGCCCTTAACTGGGCCCTGACCGCCGGCAATAAGAATACCCAGATTTCGAACTTGAGTGCGGAATTCCTTATCTGCAATCCCGGATGGATACTTGACCGCTGTTACAGTGTTTGAATAATGTGCAGGTTCGGCTAGGAGATCCATTCCCATCCCCAAATACCCTGCCCGAGTAATGCGACCAAGTCGATGGTGTCGCTCAATACGTTGTTCATAGCCTTCTTCAAACATTATTTTTAATGATTCATGAAGCCCATAAATGAGACTTATGGCTGAAGTGAAAGGGGAATCACCAAAGCCATCATACCGTTTCTTTGCCTTCAGTAAATCTAGATAGAACGTCGGGGCATGGTGCTTTCGCGTCTCAATTTTTCGCCAGGCTCGTGGTCCTGCCCAAACTATTCCCAATCCTGGTGGAACTCCTAAACATTTCTGGCTTCCTGTTACTAGCAGATCAAAGTTCCATTGATCTGGGTAAACATAGTCTCCTCCAACAGAAGTTATTCCATCAACTACCAGCAGCCGGTCATAATCTCTAACGATTTGCCCAATTTCTTTTGCAGGATTAAGGACACCCGTGGATGTCTCATTATGACAAAGAGTCACAATTCGAATCGACGCATCAGCAGCTAACGCCTCTCGAACCTTTTCGGGATCAGCTGCTTGACCATACGGATATTCTTGAAGTACTGCGTTTCCTCCAAAAGCCGTTGTCAACTCATTCCAGCGCTCACTGAACTTTCCGTTTACAATATTGAGAACTTTTTCCCCCGGTTCAAGGATATTAGCAATTGCAGCTTCCATAGCAGCAGTGCCCGATCCTGCGAAGATCAATACATCCTGTTCTGTGTGCAGTAAACGTTGAAGAAGTGCAACCGTTTCCTTGTAAGTGGTTTGATATTCTTTGGTACGATGACCATAAAGAATTCGAGACATTGCTCGATAAACTCGCGGATGAACAGGTACAGGTCCAGGAATCATCAATGTAGTGAGCTCTTCATCATTCATGCTTAAACAGCCCCTACTAGCTTAATTGCCAGCAGAACGTTTTATGCTATAAGCATTGCCGTTCTAAAAAACAAATCAATCTTGGAAGAACTGCGCAAATTACGATGAAGGCATTAGTTGGGGAAATGGCGGTATTTCATATAGGTTAGAACTTCGTAGAAGTATTTGCCTCCAAACACACCACTAGTTTTCAGCCCACCTAAATGGGGGTAATAGTCATCAAAATGTAAGTGATCTGTATTTATTGCCACACCTGGTGCCTCGATTTCATCAAAAAATTGTTGCCAAATTTTTGGAGTATTGGTATAAACAGAAGTCCTTAGACCATAAGGGGTGTTGTTTGCTTGGCTGATTGCTTGTTCATAACTGGTTATTTTCATTATTGGTAAGACGGGTCCAAAGGTCTCATGATACCACATCTTGCAGTCCAAGGGTACTCCGCTAATGATTGTGGGCTTGTAAAAGAGTCCTGCTGCGTCCGGGTTTCCGTCAACGTCAAGTCGGTAGCCACCGCAGTGTAATTTCGCCCCTCTTTTCAAAGCCTCATGCGTCATATCGATTACTTGATATAACGCTCTGGCTCCAACAATAGGTAAGTCAGTTTGCGGATTTTCAGGTAAACCCACCCTAAGCTTCTCACTTTCTTCAACTAACGTATCAATGAAGTCGTCGTGGATTTCTTCATGAAGGAATAAGCGCTTTGCAGCGAGGCAGATTTGACCAGAACCAAAAAATCGAGCATGGGAAATGAACGCCGCCGTCTTTTTAATATCAACATCTTTCCAGACCAAACTTGCACCACTTCCAGCTAGTTCTGGTACAAAGTGGAGTCCTCTTCGCACTGCTTGTGACATCAATTGAAGACCCACATCAGAATCGCCATAATAGACCATCGCATTCAATGGAGCGACATTAACCATATATTGTGCAATTGGTCGGGCTGGTCCGATGATAGCTTGGAAAGCGCTCTGCGGGAAATCTAGATCCTCCATGAATTCTCGAAGAACGTAAGCGAGTTCCATATTAGTTAAAGGCATCTTTGAAGGGGTCCGAATAACTGTGGCATTTCCTGCCCAATATGAACATATGATAGCCATTCCACCTAAACCGATTGCAGCATTGTAAGGCGGGAAAATGCCAACCGCTCCGAATGGAAATCGTGAAATGATGGTGCGTTCCCCCTCGATTGTACTAGGAATTTCTTTAGGTTCGAGTTTTGTGCTAGCAAAATTAACATGCTCTTTATGCAACGCATTAAAGACGCCTTTTGTCTGCCAATCAAACAGTTTCACAGGTGTACCTTCAGCCAAGCCAATTTCTTTAAACGTATCAGCGTGTCTCCATAGGACTGCTTGCATTTTTAGTAAGCTTTCAGCACGTTCCCGAAGTGATAGCCCATCTCCCTCTCTGTAAGCTTCACGATGCATTTTGTGTCGGATTTTCGCCGCTTCTTCACACGCGATTGCTGTTTCCCGGACACCACCAATAGCAAATTTAGCAAATTGTATATTCTCAATCTCGTCCTTTGAAGCTTTGGGATACCCATGAACTCGGATATGATCTTTTAGTAGCCGTATCTCGGGCACTTTTTCTGGCAAGATACCTCTGAAATAACGTGCTGTAAACCGGCTCAACGAGCCTTGCCTCTGTAATGCCATGGCAAATAGAATTCTAGGGTTTTCTATCACTGCATTCATGTTAGGAAAGCTGCTTATTTTCCCGGCATCGGGTGAAGAAATTTCGCCCTTTATCAGATGACCAAAGAACCTCATGATAACACGCCCTTGAGCAATAAATTCTAAGCTTTTATGATAATCAATTTCGATGTGACATTTGCTCTTATTAGTATTATAAAAACAATAATTGTAGAACAAGATTAATTCTAAAAGTGCTAGAGTATTTCAACAACTACATAACGGTGGGAATCCCTTTATGACACAAATCAATGATGATGAACTTCTTTATACCCGGGATGAGTTAGAGTTCCGAAAGCAATGTCGTAAATTTGTTGAAGTCGAAATCAAGCCAATGAAATCGAAAATAGAAGAACGTAAATTTGATTACCGTCAATTCTTCAAGAAACTTGCCAGAGCAGGGTTGTCGGGACTACTTATCCCCGAAGATTATGGGGGAACCAATAAACCGTTTATGTACCAACTTATTGCAGGAGAAGAACTCTCAGCGGTTTCCCCCTCTGCAACAATGATGTTCGGGGCTAGTTGTACCTTGAGTGCCATTCCCATTCTCCGATTTGGGACCGAAGAACAGAAACAGAAATACCTTGTCCCACTTGCAAAGGGTGAAAAAATCGGGGCTCTAGCAATTACTGAACCTGCTGTCGGCAGCGATACGGCAGGAATGGAAACTAC
>CAYFXY010000044.1:3616-14467 GCA_964347205.1 uncultured archaeon | reverse complement strand
AGCAGATCAAATCATAGTGTTTGCTATCACCGATCCTAATGTTGAAAGTAAAAGTGGAATGTCTGCATTCATCATTGAAACCTCTTGGAAAGGGTTTTCTGTCGAAAGAGATTTCTCACTAATGGGGCGAAAAGGCGTTTTCGTTTCTCATATTAAATTCAATAAAATGAAGATTCCAAAAGCCAACTTGCTTGGAAAGGTTAATCAGGGATTTCTCATTCTTATGGATGAATTGGACTCCGAACGCATCGGAGTAGCAGCCGAGGCACTCGGGTGTATGCGAACCCCCTTTGAAATCGCTACGGAATATTCTCAACAACGCATTCAATTCGATCAACCCATCTCGCGCTTTGAAGGAGTTTCTTTCAAAATCGCTGATATGGCAACTAAAATGCGCGCCGCACGACTTCTAATGGTCACAGCAGCTAGGATGGTTGACAAAGGATTACCCTGCACCAAAGAGGCTACAATGGCGAAACTGTTTGCTACCGAAGCGTCTGTTGAAGTCTGTGATCTAGCAATCCAAATCTGTGGTGGTGCAGGCTACGTCAAAGACTTCTTTCCACTTGAACAATTTTATCGTGATGCTCGTCTTGGAACCATTGGGGCTGGCACCTCTGAAATCATGCGTTTTTTAATCCAACGCGAAGTCTACATCGAACAAAAACGTGCAAAAGCACCGGAAGAATATTTGCAGCAAATGCACTCCCTTGATTTTGCCACTCTAATGGAAGCCATACCTAATGGGTTCCGAGCTGACCGCGCCAAAGATGTGTCCGCCCAGATTCAATTCCTCTTTACTGATGAGGACCCATGGGTATTGACAATAAACAATCAACAATGTAGTATTAGCCAGAAGAAATTAGACGAGTCCACGATGAATATAAACACCAATTCCACAACATGGAGAAAAATCCTTTTTGGTCAACTGGATCCGATGCAGGCGATAGTGACAAAACAGGTGACAATTGACACAGACGATACGGATCTTCTTTTGAAATTTGCGCGGCTATTTCGCTTCTCTCCAGAAATTCTAAAGGGCGTTAAAACCAAAACACAATCACCAGAAGAGACACATAATGGCACCGATTTGAAATTCAAACTAGGAAAAAGTCTGAATGAAATCAAAATTGGCGATAAAGCCGAAGGCTCCATGAAAGTCACCCCCAACCACATAAAGTGGTATGCAAAAATGTCCGGTGATTACAATCCCTTACACATGGATGACGATTATGCTGCAACAACAATATTTGGACGAAGAATTGCTCATGGCCCTATTGGTGGTGCTTTAGTTGCACGAATTATTGGGATGCAGTTACCTGGGTTAGGTACGCTAGCCTATAACTTGAAAGTGAATTTTATTGCTCCTGTTTACCCCGGTGACGAAATTACAGCAATTGTGGAAGCAACCGACAAAATACCTGAGAAAAATCTTCTTCGATTGAGTTTCCATGTCGTGAACCAAAACAACCTTGAAGTCATGAATGGGTATGCAAACGTGCTACCGCCAATTAAGAATTGAACATGCATAGGGTCGGGAAAGAGTTTTTCTGAAGCAAAGTTGCCTTCATATATAGTTGATCTTACGGAGTCTCCTGAGAGTGTTATACGACGTCATCGTCGTTGGGGCTGGACCTGCTGGAGCCATGACTGCTTACAGATGTGCAAGAGCCGGGCTTGTAGTGTTATTAATTGATAAAGCAATCTTTCCACGCGAGAAACCTTGCGGTGGTGCGATTTCTACGCGGTCTATCGAAGTGTTAAAGTTAGTTGGTATTACTATTCCAACAAATATCATTGAACAGGAGATATTTGCGGCTCAATTCATGGGACCTGATAAGATACCCTTTACTCTAAGATTTTCTAGACGCTTTGCATATACCGTTAAACGCAACCATTTTGATCATTTCTTAGTTAAGGAAGCTGTAAATGCAGGCGTTCAATTCATTGATGATTGTGCATTAGAGCGCTTAGAACAGTTTTCTGATCAAGTTGTCTGTCACACAAATAAAGGAGTATTCAAGGCGCAGCTTCTGATTGGTGCTGATGGTGCAACAAGCAAGGTGGGTCGAATTACCGGACTTCGAAAGCCCCGTCATCCAAATGCTGTTGGAATCGCGGTTGAAGTCGATGAACCGATACCAGACGAATGGTGGAATACTTTTCTCGACCCTTCGCTACTTGTGTTTTGGTTTCTCAATGTTCCCTCTGGTTATTTTTGGTCATTCCCACGAAAACACAGCTTATCATTAGGTATTGGCGGAATTGCAGGACAGTTAGGGAATCTTCCAAAGTTACTGAGGGGAATTGCACGAATGTTTGCAGAACAAATTGGTGTTTCCCCATTCAAACTTCAAGGTGTTTGTGGGCATTTACTTCCTCTTTTTTCCGAACCACTTCCTCTCTTTACGAAGCGCATCATCTTAGTAGGGGATGCTGCAGGATTCGTAGATGCATTTAGCGGACAAGGAATTTGCTATGCACTTGAAAGCGGGCTGCTCGCGGCTCAGGCCTCAATAAATGTTACTAAAAACAAACAAAACCACAACGTGGCTTTTGCTAATTTCTCAAAGAGAATACGGAGACGTTTTGGCGAAGAGCTTCGCGTTAGTAGGGAAGTTGCGCAATTAGTTCATGGGCACCTTTATGGAGGGTTCCGAGCAGTGCGGTTTCTGAAATGTACAACAAGGGCGATTTTTGATTTAGGGAGTGGAAAAATTGACTATTACCGGATGAAACGGAATCCCATTGCCTTTTTGTCGCGTCTTTTCGTCTATGAGCTTCAAGGGCGTTTGATGAAAGGTTCTCAAAAATAGATGAAGCTTAGTCTTGGTTGATGATGAACTTAATTTGAAAGTATTTCTTTCGACCTGAGGTCTTTGGCAATCTCTTCTAACCCAAGCCTTTGAAGGGTCTTATACGTGGGAATTCCTGTCTCAACATCCCAGCCATAGAGCTGATAATACTCATTTAACATTGGTTCAAGATTTACCGTTTGGCCCTTACTTGGTCCCTTAGAAAACGGTTCATGAGTAAAACGGCGAGGTAATCGGTCATCTTTCCGAGTAATTCCTTCTCGTACATTAAAGCAGCGTTTAATTGTGACTAACCGAGCACCGATGTGCATCAATTCGTCTATGCTGTCAAAGGCTGATTCACCTGTCACAACGGTGAGTAAAGTAGCAAAGTCTTCAACCCAGAAAATTGGAGGCCATGAACAAGTATACCAACACACAATCAGGCTATCACGAATCGTATACACTTTCTCTGTGACAACTGTAGCAAGTGCTTTGTGCGTTTCTACATATGGATCACAAATCTCAGGAAGTTTATCCTTTCCAAATCGCTCCGCTGCCACATCCTTGTAAGCTAATTGGTCCATCGTAACGAGATTCCGTAGATGATCTGCACCCCGAGCAGCCACAGCATGACCTAATGCCATGGATCGATGGGCGCGCCCATCTTGTCCTGAGATCTCCATACCTTTTACAGTCATATCATAAGGTTCTGCAGCTTCTCCTTTTTGCTGTGCAATTCGATGAGTCCCTTCTGCAGCAATATCACCTAATCCCTTTCGATGAGCAATCGCATGCATCAGTGCAATGAGAGCATCAGTATTTCCCCATTGTACCTCAAGTTCTTGCATCTCTTCTTTTGATAATAGACCATGTTCTGCTAATTCCATAAGAAAAGCCGCAGTTGCACCAGCGCTAATTACATCTAATCCGTATTCGTTGCACAAATGTTGTGCTTCGAGTATTGTGGGCACATCATTTATCCCCACATTACTTCCCATTGCCATAATCCCTTCGTATTCAGGACCTTCGGTGATGAGTCCCTTTTTGGGTCCTTTCTTGACTTTGAAAGCTTTTTTGCAGGCAAGCCGACATGTTCCACAGGCACGAGTAGTGTAGTAATAGTTGTCATGAAAGGTTTCTGCAGATATCTGCTCCCATTCATCAAATACACCTTCACGGTGATTATAGGTGGGAAGCTCACCAATGCTCTGCTTTGTAGCTACAAGAATCGCTGTACCATATTTACGCATTTCTAACGCCTGTGGGTTCGTCTGAACTCGCTCATGCCCTTCGATCCAAAAAACACGAAATTGATTTGGGTCCGCTACCCCGACGCTCCCAGTACCTCGAACAAGAATGGCTTTCAATTTCTTGCTTCCCATCACCGCGCCCAACCCCGCACGACCTGCTGCTCTAGCCCCATCTACCATTATTGCTGAATAACGCACCTGGTTTTCACCTGCTGGGCCAATAACAGCCACATGGCCATGTGGCTGATTCAAATCCTTTCGAATTGATTTTGAAGCCTTGAGTGTTTTCTGCCCCCAATATGCATTACCAGAAAGTAACTGAATATCCTGATCAACAATTGACACAATGGTTGGATTTTCTGCTTGTCCTTCAATAATGAGGAAATCATATCCTGCAACCTTCATCTCAGGCCCAAGATGACCACCAACATGACTCTCAGCCCAAATTCCAGTCAAAGGCGATTTACTCACAACAGCCATCCGGCCCGCTGTAGGCCAAGGTGTACCAGTTACCGGTCCGGTACAGAAAAGTAGTTTATTATCAGGTCCCAGTGGATCAATTCCTTGCGGTATTTCCTGATAGAGAACGTATCCCGCATACCCAGTGCCACCAATAAATCGTCTTGCTAAATCTTTGGAAGTAGCATCCACTGTCACCTTCAAGTCAGTTAAGTTAATCCGAAGAATTTTGCCACTGTAGCCTTTATACACTCCTTTTTGCCTCCTGCTTGGGTTGGGGTAGTTCCAATTGTTGAACGAAATGTATGAGTGCTTGCATCTGCTCTGTAACGGTAAATTCTCCTTTAACTGGCTCCTCTGTGAAAAGCAGCGCTTGGGTTGGACAGAACATTACACATTGGGGGTCTCCGTCACACAAATCGCATTTTAAAGGCATCTCCTTCTCATCATCCAACCGAATTGCCAGCTTCTGTTCAGCGTCAACCTTTTCTAATCCAATTACACAAGCGTCGATACAGTTTCCACATTGAATACACAACTCTTTATCGACAATCACAGCTGAAGTCTCTAAATTCCGTGAAATCGCATCCTGTGGGCACGCTTCAAGACATGGTGCATCCTCACATTGTTGACAGACAATGGGAACATCTTGGACGGTCTCATCAAATGATATTACCTGAATACGTGCTTTACTTGGTTGAAACCTTCCTTCATGGACGTCGCTACATACCAACTCACAAACACGGCACCCAGTACAACGACTCGGAAGAACTGCAACCCGCATAACCATCACATATCAGAATTCCTGCAGTGCTAGAAGGCATTTACGGCTCAAAAAAAGCTTGTGAATCAACATTGAAAATTTTGTTCCCTTATAATCACTCACCGAACAGTTTTTAGCAAACAAACCTTTTACAGAAACTAGAACCTGGCGGAAGCGCGAAACCGTGGAAAACGAAGGCATCATGCTCAAACTCGTCGTAGCCGGTGAAGGCGGCGTGGGTAAAACCACAATGATACGCCGATATGTTGATGGTATATACCATGATTCGCTTTTGACAGTTGGTGCCGCTTTTGCAGCAAAAACCTTGGTTGTGAATGATGGTCATGGACCAACTCCCATCAAGCTCCAAATTTGGGATTTTGGGGGAGAGAAGCGGTTTCGTTTCTTACTTCCGAAGTTTTGTTATGGTGCTCGGGGAGCAATGCTTTCTTTTGACTTAAATCGGTTTAGTACCTTTCTAAAGCTTGATGAATGGTTGAGATTGATTCGAGCCAACACAGATAAAATACCAATTATTCTGGTTGGCATGAAAGCTGATTTACAACGGGCGGTGAATCGAACAGAAGTCATTGAATTTGCAAAGAGTCATAGGCTGAAAGCATACTTTGAAACAAGTTCGAAGGATGATTTAAACGTCACACCTGCCTTCGAGTATATTGGGAAAGAAATGCTGAACTATATTCGGCGTCGAATAGCAAAATCCTCTTAACTACCCCAAGGATTCTTCAGTTATTCCCTCAACAGATAGGTGGGTCCAAGGTGACAAGGAAAGTACTCAAAACTTATGGTAAAACACATTATATTTCTGAGCTTAATGCAGCCATGGAAGGTCAGATGATTACCCTTACCGGGTGGGTACACCGGAAACGAGAACATGGAGGGGTCATCTTCGTTATCGTACGAGATCCAACAGGTCTTATTCAAGCTGCTGCTCATCGCGAACAGAGTCCAGTAGCGGTATTTAAGTCGATGCAAAGTGTGACCCTCGAATCTTCAATCGCCGTTTCAGGAACTCTTGCATTGGATAAACGTGCTCCCACTGGCATTGAGCTTAAAGTCACTGAATTTAAAATTATTAATCTAGCTGATGCGGAATGGCCTCTTGATAAAGATGCTGGGGAGGCGTTTCTGTTTGATAAACGGCATCTCTATCTTCGAAGTCCTAGTCAAACATCAATAATGCAGATAAAAGCGGGTATCAGTCGTGCCGCTCATCAATTCTTTGACGCTGAAGGTTTTACTGAGATTTTCCCGCCAGTAATGGTGGGGGCCAGCGTTGAAGGCGGAGCAACACTCTTTCCCTTCAAATATTTCGGGAGTACAGCCTTCTTAAGTCAGAGCGCGCAATTATACGAAGAAGCTGCAATTTGTGGGTTAGAGAAAGTTTATCTTCTTGCACCAAGTTTTCGCGCGGAAAAAAATCGGCAGCATCGACACCTCACGGAATATTGGCATTTGGAGGCTGAGATCCTGTTTGGAACTCACGATGACATCATGGATGTTGAGGAACGGCTTGTCCATGCCATGGTCACTTATGTGAGTGAAAATCACCAACCTCAACTAGATTTGCTCAAGGTTCAAGTACGGATACCCAAATTACCCTTTAAACGGATTAAATATGATGAAGCGATAGAAATTGCTGATCACCAAGGGTTCAAGATAAAGTGGGGTGAAGATTTGGGAACAGAAGCGGAAAGAGCGATTTCCAAACAGTTTAAGGATCCGTTCTTTATTACTGGTTATCCTACTGCCGCCCGGTCGTTCTATCATATGCCTGATCCAGAACGCCCAGAAGTAACTCTTAGTAGTGACCTAATTGCTCCTGACGGATATGGTGAAATAACAAGCGGTGGGCAACGGATACATGACTTAGATCTCCTATTGAAGCGCATTAAAGATGAAAAGCTTGATCCCTCAGCCTATGACTGGTACTTAGAACTCCGAAAATTCGGGCTTCCTCCACATTCAGGATTTGGATTGGGATTAGAACGATTTTTAGTGTGGTTGCTCAAGCTTAAGCACATCCGTGAAGCCTGTCTATTCCCGCGAACCCCAAGTCGCATTCATCCTTAGAATTGCCGAGAAATAAACCTTTTTTGATGAAAATAAACGTCAGGACAACCTTTTAGTTCAGTTTCCGTTCTAGTAATCTGCTAGGATATCTAGGTGCCATACATGGTTGTACATGCGGTGTGGGTCATTGACACTAGTGGAATTCCATTATATCATAAAGCATATAGTCCGCTCGAATTTGATCCCACGCTGTTTAGTAGTTTTTTTTCCTCGCTAGTACATTTCCAAAGTGAGATGATGGGGCGACAATTACAGGATATTACCTTCGAAGATCTATCATTTAGCTACATAGTTGATGCTGGCTTGGTCTTTCTAGCTTGTGTGAAAAAAGATGTTACAACTGGAAAATTACTGGAATCATTACGGGATGTTTTTTACAGATATTTCAAAGATGACTTAATTCTCCTTAGTACAATGCTAAGAACCAGTCCACGCGCCCGTGAACTGTTGCAGAACTTTGAAGTGGAAGTTGATAATCTTGTTGGATTTGCTCCTCAAAAGGAACCAGTTCCCGTTCGGGTTACTGCACTTCCTCGTCTTCTACACAAAGATTCTGCGATCCGCCAGGATCTCCTCCGACGGTTTGGAATGAATGCTATACTGGTAGTTACTCTCGCTGATGGTAAACACCGAATTTCTGACATTTCAGAAGCTTTAGAGATTTCCGCTCAAGAAGTTGAAGAAATTGTTCGTCATTCACAGCGGCGTGGCTATTTGAAAGTTGTTTCCGCATATCAATCAGATGATAAATCCGAAGAAAAGACGGGTGAAACAGAGCCAGGTTCATATTTACCAGATTAAGAGGGCGTTTCTTCGTAACTACGTCTTGGATCTTCGGCTTTGAATTTTGAGAGACATGTCTTTTCAAAGCATTGAGAACAAGTCAAATCACTTTGGTCCCATCGTGCACGGAATAACTCGAGGTAAACCGCTTTCAACCATTGTGCTGTGGAATATTCAGCAACATCATCTAACCCAATTAGACCTTGTTCTGTGAGTGGTGCGGTTCCACGCCAAACACCCCTATCATCGACTAAGACAGCATTGAAATGGAGATGTGAGCAGAGACGAAACTCAACACCATTATTTGCTAATGTTCGAAGTGCATCGGCCTGTTTCCACCGATTCACTCCCGGAATGTGGGCTGGAGGAGTAGTCAGAATTCGAATTTTTACCCCCGCTTCCTGTAATTCCTTGAGCAGGGTCAGTAAATTTATGGCAGGTTTCTGGTCTTTTGGATCAGTTAACTCTACGGCATGCAATTGGTGGGTTGCTAAAAGGATACGATATTCAGCAGCTTGCAGCATTTTGAGTAGCTGTGAAGCAATTTGTGGACCACGAAGCATCTGTACTTCAGCGACCCCCTCCTGTTCAGTAAGGCCCTGGGAAGTACTTTCATCTGCGAGATATTGGCGTTTCAACTGGGTTGCGTTGTTAGAATATTCTAAACTTCGCTGCTTAAGGACACCACGGAGTGAAGAGGTATTTGCTCGGTCGGCCAAGGTCAGAAGTTCTTGGGAAAGTTGAGTGAGGACCTCAACCGCTTCAGCAATTTTTCCTTCTTCTTCGAGTTGCTTTGCTTTACTTGTACGGATACCAATTTCGCGAAGTTCTTTATCCAAAGACAAGCATTTTGCCTCCCAGAAATCAAGCCTATGAATCGCTAGGAACTTAGGCATTTAATGCTTTTCTTATATGATTACAGATAACTTGCGATTCACTTTAAGCCTATTCAGTGGAAAGACGATTGAATCAAACGCGCATACAAATCAATGTAAGGAGGATGTTACCCATCCCGAAAGTCATTCGGAAAAGTTCCCCATATTTCGAAATTACTGGAGCAGATGCATCCCTCATTACCCAACTTTCCGAAATTGCCGAACATCTACCCGCAGAAACAGAATCAGAGTTCCAACGATTTAAATTAGAGTTTGAAAAAGTAACCAAACAACCTCTTGAAAAGCTGAGACGCCTTTTTGCGAATATTGGTTATGAACTATCACCAAGCTTACAAAAGGCTATCCTCAAAAAGCAAGGAATTTCGAAATTTGCAGAACTCAGGCTTAGAAAAACTGACTTAGTTTTGAAACCTACCGGATTTTTAGAATTGACGGGAATAAAATCTATCCTAACCTACAATGCGAAAGAAAAACTCTTTCATGCCCGTATTATGGATTATCAAACAATTTTGAGCTTTTTAGAAAATCAAGATTATCCTGTAATTAAGCATTTTTCACTCGATCTCGAACTCCCTGAAGATGTCAAGAATCAACTTCAACTAGACATGGTTCTTCGAGAATATCAGGAAGATGCACTTCATCGTTGGCAAGGTGTCAAGTCTCGTGGAGTAATCGTATTACCCACGGGCGGTGGCAAAACTATTCTCGCTCTTGAAGCTATTCGGAGGCTTGCAGAAAGAACTCTGATTGTTGTTCCCACATTGGATTTATTGAGTCAATGGCGTGAAGCCCTTGAAATACTTCTCCATGTCCCAGAAGTCGGGATTCTTGGGGGAGGGAAGAAGTTACTCAAACCAATTACCGTTGCCACCTATGACTCCGCTTCTTTATTGGCTCCACAGCTAGCTTCTGCTTTTGGCTTGCTAGTTTTCGATGAGGTCCATCATCTTCCTAGTCCGACCTATCGCTTGGCAGCCGAACAGTTACTAGCACCTCATCGCCTTGGATTGACTGCAACACCTGAACGATATGACGAATTACACCATGATCTTGACCGTCTTGTCGGTCCAACAGTGTATCGCATCGCGCCTCGCTTATTAGAAAAAGAGGGTTATCTAGCACCATACCAAATTCACCAAATCCAAACTTCTCTGAAACCGGAAGAAAAAAGTCGATATGATTCGTATATACGTATTTTCCGAAATTATACCCGACGGCTCGATGAGATTGAACCAGGATGGCAATTTGACACGATTGTTAAACGGACAGTTTTTGACCAGGATGCGCGGGAAGCTCTTTCAAACTTAGAAAAAGCCCGTCGAGTAGCTCTGGAAGCCTCCGGCAAACTTGACCAAGTTGAAGCTCTTCTTCAACGGTATCAAGATGCGAAGATCATTATCTTCTCACGTTATACTCGAGTTGTGGAGAAAATTTCCGATTTATTTGGAATTCCTCTTATCACCCATAAAACCAAAATAGCTGAACGAGAGCACATCCTTTCACGATTTAAGAAAGGTGAATATACTAAAATTGTAACAGGGCAGGTGCTGGACGAAGGTGTGGATGTTCCTGATGCATCAATTGGAATTATTATTTCGGGAACAGGGAGCAAACGAGAGTTTGTTCAGCGGTTGGGTCGGTTGCTCCGCCCGCATAAAGATCAAGCCATCTTATTTGAACTTGTTACTAAGTCAACACTAGAAGATGGTCTCTCTCAAAGGCGTCAGGTTGAGGAACAAGAATTTGAGGACTAAATATCCCAATTAAATAACGGTCTGTCTTGTAATTAACAAAATTGGGTAAAAGCG
>CAYFXY010000044.1:792-3606 GCA_964347205.1 uncultured archaeon | reverse complement strand
TCCCGATGATAGTCACACGCTGCACTGCCTTAGGATCAGGTAGGTTCATTGGAAGAGATTGGGAAGCGTGGATTGATAATCGTCCAGCCTCAGATCCAAATAAAAACCGGCCTGTCTTGTAACTAATAAAGTTGGGTAAAAGCGTAGGAACCTTGATGCACAGTGAATATCTGAGGTTTGCGCTCATCTGCAGAGAACGAACAGAAAATCGGTAGGGTGTCAGATGTTTCAGAAAGCGGTTTAGTATCCTTTACTTTGCCCGCCCATGATGAAGACGAGCCCAACAAGGATTAATACACCTGCACCTAATGAAACAAGTGAAGCAATGAGGAGGCTTCCGCCACTGGTTAGATAGAACCAGCCGACAAATCCAACAGCGACAGCAATACAAATTCCCCCAATAGCTAGTTCAGCGTAATGTGCTTCTTCACCAACAGTCCCTGCAAGAAATAAGCCTGAAAGAAAAAATAGACCCGGAATAACAGCAAGCTGCCAAGTAACTGGAGCTAGAAAGAAAATGACAAACACTTCTAGCCATGCAGCTGCACCAATCATGATCCCACCAAAAAGAGATGGACCTGCCATCAAAATCACCAATCTTGTTCTGTGAACTAGAGTCACAAATCTGACTATTTATCTTTTAAGGTCGAGGCCTTGGTCTTTTTGTTCATGATAAAGCTTTCTTCAATCTCGTTAAATTTCTAAGAAGACAAGGGTAGAACGCGTTAATAACTTGGCAGAGCTCAAATAACAAATCCAACCTAATCTGCTCTTCATTGAGAAACTATTTACCAATTGGGCTCTAATGATAATTAAGGATATAGAGTATATCATCAAGTGGAAAGCACTTTACTCACTAGGTTTCAAGGAGCTCAGACGGTGTCAGAACCAACGCCTGCACGGAGCGCATTATCAAAGAGTTCGAAAAAGCAAAAACGTAAGAATACCACAGAGAAAACGCCATCGCCTAAATCCTGGTCCCGGGTCGCCTTGGATGCAAACTTCTTCATTCTTGCATTTGCCCAGAATCCCCAAGCCCTACATCGATTTAAAGAGATTGCAAACCGGGTTTCATTTAAGCTCTATACTTCTCATCAGATTTTGAAGGAATTACGTGGAAAATTAAAAAGTCATGTTAAAAAAGCAGTTGAAATCATTGAGGTGACCCAGGAAGAATTAGATGCCTATATTGAAACAGCACGTGATATTGTTGATCGAATTCCCCAGGCACCAGATCTCTCTTTACTTATTGTATTAAAGAAATTAAAGGAAAACCGGCTAATTAGCTCTGATTTCCAGTTGCTGAAATCGCTACGAAACCTAGAACCGGAAATTGAAGGGCTAATGGGCAGCGCCTTTCTCCTACACCTTCTAGAACGCAGTTATGATAACAAAGAAGATATGGCATTCTTAGAAGAAATTCGAGAACGCATATTGCACACAGAGATAAAATATAGCATTACTCGGCGCAGCGTATACGACCCAACGACACGCATAAAGCTCATTGAAAATCAAGCCTTCCAAGTAATACGATCCTTACGAGGACCTCGAATCGCAGAAGAAGATCTCGTAGGAATGACGGGCGAAGAAGCATTAGGCCTTCTTACTTTTCTTCAAGAGCTTAGACGAAATTATGCAGGATATGTAAACAAGATTCAGGAACAAAATTATCGAGAGGCCTTAGATGAAATCGGGGAAGCACGTGAAGAACTCTACAACCATTTAGTACTTTTGTCATGGGAACTCTCAACGAGCGCACATCGCAAATTGATGCGGCAAATTACCCCTGATTTGGTTCTTCTAAACTATCTCACTGCCCTCTGCCATCTATATCTCGGCGAAAAAACTGACTTGGAAAAAGCCAGAGAGGCGATTGAAGAAAGTAATCGGAATCTCTTAAGCGTTCGCCCCGATGCATCTAATTATCGACGACTTATGATAATGACGCACATACTTCGAATTACAATTAATGTGCTCATAGAAGATTTTGATTCCGCAACGATGTATTTCACGATATTTACGCGAAAAATCCAAGAATGGGGCTTTACTAATGAACAATCCACTGCACAAGCTCTCTATCTAGCCCTGTTGGTAATACGGGGGGAAATCACATCAACTGAATTTCCATCCATTACAGACCCAGAAGAAGTTATTCGGTTCCTTATTGATCTTTCATCAATCTATTTTGCACTCCGACGCTTCGAAGAAGCTTGGAAACTGCTAAATCAAGTTCTTCTAGTTATTCAGTATTTTGACTTGTTCCAAGTCCTTGAGCCAGCCCTGCAACGGCTAATTCTGGTATATTATGCTGAAGGTCGCCAACGAAAGGAAGAATTCGAAGAATTAACTACACAATTAATTCAATGGTTGAAAGAAAACAAGGTCGATACGACAACTCTAGATACACTAATTTCAGAGCTGGAAGAAACGATTGAACCTTCGCCAGAGTATTTTACAGACAAAAGCCTTCCATCAGATAAACTTCACCCTGATTTACAGGACTGGCTGACTGTTATTGACCGAGTCGACACAGTGCTCCTCCAAGGAAGCATCCTAATATGTCGGAGTCGAACACTAACCTGGAACCTTGCACTCCTTATCCAAGGAGTTTTACAAGACGAAAAGGCTAAAGGTGGTGAACAGGTGAGATTGGGTGAGGGAAAATTCCGAGTAACTGATCCACCACCAAGCCTACGAGACCGATATCGAATCCTTGCTCTTATACATTCAGATCCTACTGGAAGTAGCCGAATTTATGTGCGCAGCGGTGAAGGATTACGTCTTTTAGAGTTAGGGACTCTCCTCAATGACGAT
>CAYFXY010000044.1:0-782 GCA_964347205.1 uncultured archaeon | reverse complement strand
TAAAACCTCAATGGAGAAGCAATGAATGGTGCTGCGACTGCAATATCTCAAGTACCAAGCCCGCGGGTCTCTTCTACTCCCATACTTTCTAATTTATCCCCGTGATCAAGCTCTTCCTCAACGGTTAATTGATTTTCTCGATAAAAATCTTGGAGTGAATCGTGGTGCAATTGATTTCGACACACCCCTCACATGGGCTCCAGATAATCGGGTTGTTCGAGCGCTTCTCGCCACTCTGTTTAGCCGGTTTTATTCGTTCTCTCCTTATACACTGCAAGACTTGCTCAACAACTCTCAATTGACGGAACTTCAAAGAGAAGGTGTCGCCTCGCTCGAAGAATTTCGCCTTTGGTTTTGGCATTTTGTACAAAAGCAATATGGAGGGTTTTTCTCAAGAAAACAACGCTCCAAGGTAGTCAAACCTTGAATTTACAGTCCGATGATATAGATCGATTGCTCACCGCCCATCGTGCAGATGAAATGATCCTCAAGCCTGCCAAGTATAAAGCAACCACAAAAGAAGTAATTGGTGGATATAACTATGAGGTATTAGAAACCCTTCTCTACAACAGTGATTCTGTATCTCTCACTCTTAGTGGTCGCAGCCTTGGTGCCGCGGCTAGATCCTTAATGAAATACACCAAACGATTTGGTGTAATTGTTGATTTGGAATCCGCAAATAGTACACTGCGGGCAACCATTGTAGGTCCACGCGTCTTTTTTGGTCGTGCCACTTCGTTTGGATGGAATATTGCCCAAGTAATTACTCACCTTTTACAAGA
>CAYFXY010000043.1:16439-19603 GCA_964347205.1 uncultured archaeon | reverse complement strand
GAAATCCAACACGAAATTATGGATCATAGATTCTTCGCGTTAAGATAGTATTTGTGAAAGGGTACAAATCCTCAAAATGCAGATGAAAACCGTTCCTATTCTTCAACACTGCAATACTAAGAAGTGTAAAACTTGTCCAACAGCTCATTTTCTAATATATTATGTGCTACAATTTGTAAGTGTTGAAGACATTTATGTGTGATTTCTAGCAACTGAGAAAATATATGACGTGATTGGTTTCACGTTGTTTGCGATTTCTGTGCTAGTGATTTTTTAGTAAGTTGGTGAGAATATCTGTCTTGTTGAGGAGCTGATTTCAAGCGATGAGATATAGCGCAACAATTCCTGTGTTGATGATGGTCAGTTTATTTGTATCGTTGATGATAATTCCTTGGCCCGCTTTATACTGGAACGCTGCATCATTCCTTGAGCCACCAGTAGAAGGAGTACCAAGAGTAAAAGCGGCTATAGCGTTAGATTCGCCATTGTCGGTGTGGAACTGGACGTATGGCGGGGCGAATATGGACTGGGGCTGTTCAGTGGTTGAGCGAAGTACAGGAGGCTTTGCCGCTGTGGGATATACGATGAGTTCTGGTGCTGGCAATTCGGATGTCTGGTTGATCCTTACAGATGAATCCGGTAATCCACAATCCAGTCATACATTTGGTGGTGTCGATCGAGATATTGGCTGGGGAATTATCGAAGTAAGCAGTGGTGGGTTCCTTATTGCAGGAGAGACGGAAAGCTTTGGCGCTGGCGATTTTGATGCCTGGCTGATTCGGGTTGATGCAAACGGAAACCATCTATGGAATCAGACCTATGGCGGACTGTATGATGAATGGGGCTGGACAGTCGTCGAAGTGAGTACTGGCGGCTTTGTCTTCTCGGGTCGCACGGCTAGTCTAGGTGCTGGATCTTTTGATGTCTGGTTAGTGCGCACAGACAGTGATGGAAATCACCTCTGGAACCACACCTTCGGGGGGATTGATATTGATGTAGGCCGAGAGATGGTGGAACTAAGTACCGGTGGCTTTGCAATTATTGGAGAAACGCAAAGTTTCGGTGCGGGGTTTTATGATTTCTATTTAATTCGCACCGATGCTAATGGCAATTTCGTGTGGAGTCGCACCTATGGAGGTACTGGGCTAGACGAAGCAACGTCAATTGCCGAGGTGAGCGCCGGTGGCTTTATGCTGACAGGAGATACCTGGAGTTATGGTGCCGGGTCCAGGGATGTCTGGTTAATCCGCACTGATGCAAATGGAAATAGTCTCTGGAACCGGACATTCGGCGGTGCAGATGCAGATGGAGGGATGTCTGTAATCGAAGTGAGCAGCGGTGGCTATGCCATCACAGGTGACACGGCAAGTCTCGGGGCGGGAGCTGAAGACATGTGGTTGATACGCACGAATGCTGATGGAATCGCAATCTGGAATCAGACCTTTGGAGGGACGGAGGGAGATGAAGGCTGGGCGGTACTGGAAACGAGTACAGGCGACTTGGTGGTCTTTGGAAGCACAGCGAGTTTCGGTGCGGGGGTAGCAGATGCATGGTTGATTCAGGTCACCGAGGTAGTAGAGTTGCCACCGTTTCCCCTAGAGCTTCTCTTCCTCATCCTAGGTGTAATTGTCATCCTTGTGATTATCATCATAATTGTTGTCGTACTCAGACGCCGCCGCAGCAAACCACGAAAACGACGCCGCAAATCTTAGAGGTTCAGTTCATCCTGAAATGGAGTAAGGTCATTTGAACAGTGTAATACGTCATCCCTATAGATTTCGAAGACGTACATGCTGTTTCCTACAAACGACATGAAAGATAGATTTGCTTCACATCGCATCTTTTGTCCAAACCATAAATTGGTTTTCTCAAAGTTCTAAAAGAGCACTTGGACCGCAAAAACCCCCATCATTATAATTTGGCTCTTGGATAATAGAACTCATAGATCTAGGATTGGGAGCCACCCAAGGCATACCACACTCGACAAAGCAAGAATCTTGTTTTTAAGTAAATATAGAAGGAGAACCTTATCTTGCATCTTTAAAGATTTGAACTGTTATTGAATAGTATTAGATGCACTAACCACCTTTATGACGAATTGAGGGCGTTGTTGTGGTTCTGGTTGTAGTTTTTTGGTTGGTATTAATCGCAGGTGTGTTACATATTATCGAGGAGACCCTCACCGGATGGGTTTCTTGGTTTCAGCGCTATATGCCTTCAATGTCGGCTCGACAGTTTTGGATAGTAAATGGGCTCTTCCTTCTCCTGTGTGTAACTGCACTCATGGTAAATGCGGCGCTTCCACTATTCAGCCTTTCTGTAGCTGCGTTAATTGCAACGAATGGGCTTATCCATATTCGGAATTCCGTGCGGGAAAGAAGATACACGCCTGGTGCGATTACGGCTATTTTCCTTTACCAGCCGGTGGCCGCAGTAACTTATTTGATCTATGCGATGGCAGGGCTGCTTTTGCTTCCAACATTTTTAGGATCATTATTGCTGGGTGTAATGTGGATGCTAGGGGTCATCCTCCTGGTGAGCTGGCATTCACGAAAGGTAAGTTCATTGACATGATGACAACCATTTATTCAACAGGTTCAATAAAGAGCGCTATCTTCATTAAATGTAAAAATCATATTAAGCAGAGCTTTTTCTAGTGAGTAACTCGCCACTTTGCGTGAGTAGCGAAGAGGCATTTGTAATCTCTAAAAAAATGACGTTAAAGATGATTTGGTTCACGTCATATAATCTTGGAAGAATAGGCAGTATTTTGGAATTGAACTGCACATTTGGTTTTTTATGGGGGCATGTTTCTAATGCATAATTAAAAATTCGAATAAGATTCTCTTACAACCAATGAACAAGGAGCGAGAAATCATGAAAATCACCAACGCAATCGGATTGTGTCCCTATTGCAAAGAACTCTTGACCGGTAAAGATATCAAAGATACCAAATTCCGAGGAATCGGCCACGAGCACTTTGCCTATACCTGCCAGAAATGCGGGCATATCATCGGCTTAGGTGTGGCGTACTGAATACTGCAGCTATTCACCAGTCTTGTCCATGGATAGTACACTATTCTTCGAATTCCTCAGGTAGCCAACCACGAGGTGTCTCAAAGTGTTTTAAGAAGCGGAAATCGCACAATTTATCGCCATTAGCG
>CAYFXY010000043.1:10152-16429 GCA_964347205.1 uncultured archaeon | reverse complement strand
TGGGTTCTTCTAAATCCGACGCCAAGATGAGTTGGTGCAGAACAACTTCTCGAATGACTGAAACCTTCTGTTGTTCCTTGCTTAAATGATAGGAAGGGTGGGGTGGTATTTTTCACAAAAGGCCTACAGCTTTTGTGATGAAGTCGAAAAATGAGATTTTCTTGTTAATTTTTCCATAATCAAGGAGAAGGCAGTAAACTGGATTTCATATGAAAGAGGGGTCTCTACATCCCTTCGCTTCTGCAAAGGGAGGTGGTTTTATTCCTTGAAAATATACCAAACGCTCTGCGGTGCGTTTTTATGCCGGCCGACCTATTTGATGGTAACTCCTTTATTTTTGGTGAATTCTGTTATGAGAAGTTCTAGATTCATTTCAGTAGTGTTACTAGTAACACTTGTTGTTCCATTGTTCATTGCACCTGTTGTTCCATTGCTTTCATCCGAAGCACATTTTGTGTGCTACTCGGAGTTATTTTCGATCAATATCACTGGCAGGAAAATATTGGGATCACTAACTCTTGCATAAGATTTGTATTGATTTGCTTTTGAGTTATTATCTGACCTTTTAACCATGAAATCTTCTCTGTTGTTTGTGTAAATTACCTGGAGTTCGATGATTTATTTGCTAGTCCTAACAAATGATGTGTAAGATGATTGGCTCCTTTTATCACACTATATGCATTTTTAATAGTAGATGTGACTGAAAATAGAACGAGCTATTTGATGATCGATGCTGCTATTATCGGATCATAAATCGGCTCATTTGTTAATCTATCTGGAGAGCCCTCTAATTGCTCTCCGCCGCTATTAATTAGTGCCCTTCGACCTTCGTTTATTATTCAAATGTTCTTCACTATATGTAATTTATCCTATAGTTAAGACAGAATAATCCTTTAATACCATTTGCTGCACCGATTCAGGAACTTTCCCCGATTGAGATTATGTAGAATCTAGAGAGAACCTACATAGTTTGGTGAAAGGGATGACTCCATTCGATTCCTTTGTGTGATTGGGGAAATAATTCAAAGAAGTGAAAATCATTGGAACTTAATCTTAAACAATGGATTTCCATTCTGCTTGTGATTATAGTAGATGTGATTTTAGTTATACTTTTCGCACTCACTTTAGGCCCAATGTGGCTTACACCAAATGCTAACCTACTACTTCCATTTTGGCAACTTTACATGTCACCGCTTCTGGTGATATCAGTGCTTCTAATGCCTACATTGTTTTTTCTATGGATTGGCTGGAAAGAAAGAATAACCTTCAAAATGTTTCTTTTCGCTGTACGAATCGGACTTGCCTGGCAGTTTATTGCCGCGGGCATCGGAAAACTCATTGACACAACATTTCTTGCTTCACCGGGAATCATCGCAGCTATGGCTGGAGCTCCAAGTCCATGGATTCAAGCGTTCGGTAATTTCTTAACTGGCAATATGCAGCCTTCCTCCTTCTGATTGCAGTGGGTGAGGCCCTTGTTGGCTTCTCGATGCTCCTTGGCGGATTTACCCGTCTGGGAGCCTTGGGTGGTATCTTAATGCTACTAACCTACTTTTTCACCCTAGGTTGGCTCAGCTCATCTGTTTTATATATCAACCATCTTGGACCCCTGGCCTTTCTCATCATTGGGATGTTTCAGGCAGGTCGATATCTTGGACTCGATCAGTTTTGGGGTACGCGTTTCGATGAATCCTCAAACGCAGTCCTAAGATTTCTGGGTTGGTGGACATAGAACAAGCAATAATCAAGAGAGGTGGAAAAGATTCTTCTTTTCACCTCTTTGCTCTCTTTTTTTATGGAGAAAATGAATTTGTTTCTGTTGATGAAGAATAATTGATTCTCATTCGCCATCAATATGGGATTGAATCTCGTAAAAGACAGCCATGTGATAAGGCACCCTTTTACAATAAATGGGGCAAAGGAGGGAACTTAAAGTGTTCCTTTATTGCCCTTATTATGGATAGCACTTGACTCATCAAAGAAGTGAATTCTTGATGAGCAATAATAAGCCCCAATATCTCTTTTCACAAAATATAAATTATGATTCATTATCTTACTATTAGATAATTTTACACATAGTAGGAGCTGAACTTCTTGAGAACTCCAGCCCTCAAGCGCATCATCCTCTCCGTTTTTCGAGAGAACGAATTTTATGGATATAAAGCCCATCAAAAGCTCAAGTCGATGGGCTATGAGATTGATATAACCCGTTTCTATCGCGTTTTAATTGAGATGCAAAAATAAGAACTTCTGAATAGCCGGTGGGAAAAGAGCGCTAAAGGACCTAGAAGGCGGATTTATCGTTTAGGCAAGGAGGGCAGGAAAGAACTCGATAGAATTCTTTTGGAGTCAATCAACACTGTGCATGGTTTTTATATGGACTATCTTCGAAAAACATCTCCCGAAGTGCTCAAACTGCCTTTTCAGCTGATGGCGCAAGGATTGAGAAAGGATGGGATTATTGTTTACATGACAAGCGAAGACTCAGGGATTAATGAAAAAGCGATTAGAATTTTGCATTCAGAAATTCCCAATGCGACACTCTTTTTTGTGAAACCAAGTGAGATGTCTTTGTCGTTTGACTATTCACAGATGACTGTTCTAAATGGAACCTTAGATAATATCCCATTGAAGGACGACCATGTTGACCTTTTAGTTGCTCCAAGTCTATCAAAGATAAAAACATTAGAAGGATCGCTTAGAGAATGGCACAGATTACTCCGTTCTGACGGACGATTAGCTCTTTTCCTTCCCACGGCCTTGCTTGATCAAAATCCCGATCCCTTACTAATTGGTCAATTTATTGAGAAATTCGAACATCGCATTCATTATAAGCGCATATCCGTCAAGAGAGAATTCCTTCAACCCCTCCTAGAGCAATTCTTTAACAAGATTGAGGAGAAAAAGATTGTTCACATGACATTTTTTCTGGCTATGAGCCCCTCTTCTTAAAGGATTCCTTTTTTTGATTATTTTTGATTGCTGTATGTAGAAACAAGGGACCCGACGCGAGATGTCCTATTCTCTCATATAGGAAGTGTGAATAGTATGATGTAGATTGAACACAGCCCAATCTGTATGATGTTCACAATTGTCGCCATGATGAGAAACTGGCGCCAAGACATCTTCGAATCCTTGAAAGAAACTATTGATAAAACTAGCAAGGGTACCGTGCCAAATGGGGTTGCTACACCGCCAAGAGCAGCTCCAAATCCTATTCCCCAAAATAATGGATCTCGGATACCGATTGGCCAACTCATGACTGTAGCTATTTCGACAGCCAAGGGTGCAAAGATAGCTGCTATGGGTGAACCACCAATAAGGAATGTGCCAATCCATGATGCCCATAACAACATCAATGAGGCAGGTATCAATAAGCCACCACTTGCTAAAAGAATGGAATCTGAAATCGCACTGAGAATTCCTACAAGCTCCAAGGCGCCTGACAGAACAAAGAGCCCGCCAATGAAAAAGATGATGTCCCACTCTATGTCGCGAAGACTTGCCCGGGGATCAGCGTGACTGACAATCATGAAAACCGTCATGCCCCCCAAAGCGACAACATATGGTTGAGGAAAGAGTACAAAGGCCACGATGAGTAGCGCAAAGAACCCAGCATATACCCAAAACAACCTTCGATTTGGTACCATCATCCAAGGATCTAAATCCATCACACGGTGAAATGCCTTTGAATCTTCTACGGTTAATTGACGACGAATCAACAAGAATACAGCGACTAATGATACTGTGAACATGATTAACGCGAATACGCCAAAACGCGTTATGTAATAATAAAATCCGAATCCTGCATAATCAGCGATGATTACGTTTGATGTAGTACCAATCAAGGTAAATGCACCACCTACACCCACAGCTAACATTTCGCCCAACAAAAATCCATGCGGTTTAATCTCGAGTGCATGACACGTTAAAATCACTAAATATCCCATTATCATAATTACCACGGTATTCAACAGCACCGTCGATAAAGCCGCGGTTAGTAAACAAAATATTGCGAATAGTTTTTTAGGATCCCCACGCGTCAACCGGATGAAATAAACGGCAAGAAACTGAAAGACACCGGCACCCCGCATCACCTCGGCTACTACTGTCATCCCGGTAATCACAAGAATCGGCTCTAAGCGCACCATAGCCAAGATTTCTTGCCCCAGAACCCCATTCGTGATTAGAGCAATCGATGCTAAGACCGTCCCAATTAATGCCGCGGTTGTATGATGAACCATCCGTGTCGTAATTAATAACACGGTAATGAAGAAGATTATCAGAATCAGCAACCATAACTCCACTTTGATTCACATACATCCAATTGTTCAGCTCAACAAACAAGCTTTGAGCTATTCTAATTTGCTTTCATAATATTTGTATTCATACTAACCTGATTTTCTTTGTGTTATTAGCGTTTACGTAACGTCCTGAATACTTATCATTGACTTCACATTAAAATGACCATTCAGCGATTGTTGGAGAGTTCCACTTTGCTACAACCTCAAATTGCAATTGTTGGCGGATCAGGTCTGTATTCCATAATTAAAGAGAGCAAAACCCAGTGGATTACAACACCATTTGGTGGATCAGCACCGATTGAGCTGGGAAAGATAGCGGGAAAACCGGTTGCGTTTTTGAATCGACATCAGTCTCCTGACCGCGCGGTTACCTCGTCGCATACAATACCCCCACATGCTGTCAACTATCGATCGAATCTGCTTGCGCTTCGCCAGTTGGGTGTGCGTTATGTGCTGGTAACGACTGCGGTGGGGAGTCTTCGGGAGAAGTTGCCACCGGGACAATTAGTGATCCCGCACCAACTCATTGATCTGACCCAATCTCGTGCTTCGACGTTCTATGATGGCACCACCGTTTTTGAAATTGAGGGCAAACCGATTTCGGGTGTGACCCATATTGATGTTACGAATCCTTTTTGCTCGACCCTTAGGCGTATTCTTTTAGATGTGTGTAAAGACCTTGATTTTTCAGCGAGTGATTCGGCAACGTATGCGACCATGGAGGGACCCCGGTTCGAAACTGCAGCTGAGATTAAGATGCTTCACAAGCTTGGCGCAGATATTGTAGGAATGACATTGGCTCCTGAAGCATTCCTTGCCCGTGAACTTGGGATGTGCTATGCGGCCTGCTCAGTAGTTACAAACTATGCAGCCGGACTAGTGAAAACTCCTATTACTCATGAAGAAACCCTTCGCACATTTAAGAGTCGTATCGAACAGGTTCAAAAGATCCTTGAACTCGCTATTCAGAACCTACCTCCCACTCAATCTGATTGCAATTGCTACTCTACATGGGAAACAGCTATTCAAGATTGAGTCAATTCTCGATGTGTAATTTTTTATTTCGCAATTGTTCGAAGAGACAGAGGCTGTTTCTGCCAAATGAATAGATTTCTATTCATGTGCTCAAAAGCATATTTCTTATTTGTTCCTCCACTGCTTGGACATCGTCAGGATCGTAATTCGAAAGGATGATGACAATGTGGTCCGAGCGGGGGTACTTTACATAGTAGGCGGCTACGCCTGCTGTTCCTCCCGCAAGAATGATGACTCGAGGTTGGCTACTTGCTTTTGCATTAACTGGTCGAAGCACCCTTCTCGAGTTGTCGGGGCTCAAGAAGATGTTGTTCTGAAGTGCGATATCAAACCGGAGAAGATCGTGTACGGTTGAATACCCTCCGCCTGCGGGACTTCCCTTAATCCCTATTTGGAATGTGTTGTTCCGTCTCGCCCCAATCATAGGAGCACCGTTTCCCAGGTCCTCACAGCAGCCCAATTTCGTATAACCCGTCGCCAAGTTTGCGATTGGCATGTCGAGTTCATAGTGATCCGAGTGTAACATTCCCGCAGGATAATAGATTCTTTGTCGGATATAGTCATAATAGCTCTGACCTGTCACGACTTCGATGATTTTCCCTAAAACAACATAACAGTTGTTGCTATATTCTCGACGCTCACCAGGTTCAAACAGGAGCGGATCATCAATAAATAGACGGACAAAGTCGTCCACTGTTCGGAGATTGCTCATAGAGACCTGAAATCGTTCATTCCAGTAATGACCCAGCCCTGCGGTGAATGTAATAAGATGACGGATAGTGATTTTATTGGCGATAGCGGGGGGGAACTCGGGGAGAAATTTACCAACTATGTCATCATTTTCAAGTTTATCTTGTTCGATGAGCTGCAGGATTGCTACTTTTGTGAAGAGTTTATTTAGAGAGCCGAGGTTGAATTTGGTGTCGATGCGGTTTGGG
>CAYFXY010000043.1:4090-10142 GCA_964347205.1 uncultured archaeon | reverse complement strand
TTTGCAGGCTAGTCCGTAGGCTTTTCTGAAAAGAATTTGGTGGTTTTGAGCGATGAGCACTACGCCAGAGAATTGGTCTTCGACCGTTTGGTTCCAGAGGAATTGGCTAAGTTCTTCAAGATTTAGCATTTTCATTTTCTCCCGACAAGTTTCCATATTATCATAAGATTTTGATAATGTCGAATTTATATTATATGGTCATATTTATAAGCGTTACCATACTAGTACCCTTCAACCCTTCACCTCAGTAAGAAGCAACAGGTGCTATCCCGATGACGCAATTGATGGATCTTTTAGCAGACCCGGTCCGTTCTCGCATCTACTTTGAAGTGATGCGTCAAGGAGAAACTACAGCTAGCCAGCTCATGAAACATGTAGCGATTAATAGAAGCACATTGACTCACCACCTCACCAAACTAGTAGAAGCCAAAGTGCTCCGTGTTCGAGTACAGGAACTTGGAAGACCGATCAAATACTACCGGCTCAATGAGGAGATTGAAGAGCGCGTGGTTATCAAAGAAACCGATGATCCAATCCAAACACTGAAACAACGAATCGCGTTTCTCGAATCATCGGTGGCACATCTGCAGATGATAACCAACCTGGCTCGCGAGTCAGCTAACCAACGAAGTCGCGAACTAGCACAAGAAAAAGGAATCGATAAACGCTCAGAACGCGAATCGAGGAAAAAAGCTCCACGCCAAGTGTGCTTCACGTTCTTGATGCTAGACGACGAAGGGGTCCGTATTTGGAACCAAGAATACGACCGATTCATCAAGCAAGTAGAGGACAAGCTCCAGGAAATCCAAAGAACCACCCCAAGTAGCACGCAATCCAGACACATCGCATTTGCCGGACTCCTACCCATCACTAGAGGTGATTAGAAGTCAAGTGTCTTTGAAAGGAATCATTAGGCTGAATTTTTTTAGAAAATTGGGTAAAAAAAGAACGATGGCTAGTTGCCCGATTAAACAGAGCATCAGATACGAATGATAGTTTCGAATGAGCTTATTCAGTTTCCTACTAATGGTGGGACAGATGAATTGATTCACGTCATAGGAACTGTAAAAGAAAAACAAACTTATAGACCTTTTTTTTAAAGACGATATTTATAAAAATAACTTCCTAACAATATTTTCGATTTATTCTGATGCTGGGTGGAGAACGTTGAAAGAGACACGAACTCGTTCATTAGTTAAGTCATTGATCTGGCGAGCAATAGCGTTATCCGTCACATATTTGGTCGCATGGCTGCTCACAGGAAGCATCGAAACATCAATGTTGATCGCCCTTATCGCAAACCTTCTAAAAACCGTTCTTTACTATGCCTTAGAACGCATTTTTCAACAAATTGAGTGGGGTCACATAGAGAAGCCGCATGATTAGTAGCGGGTGATCTGCAAACCCGTGTAGAGTCGAAAACATACGTGCCAATTTTACCAAGCGGTTTGAATAATGATATTCTTTATGTCACGTTTTTGAAAAAAAAGTGAATGTCTTTCTTCTAGTTTTCTTTTTGGGCAGCTTGGTAAACGCTGAAGAAACTGGTTGGTCCGTCAATGACGGTTTGGAGTAGTTGATTACGACCGTAGAGTTCGTCGATGGTTTGAGCCATGTGTGCTCCGGTAATGTACCAGAGGCGTTTGGGACTACCGCTCATGACTTCAAAGATTTCAAAGTCTTGGGGCATAAGGGGGCGGGGTGATTCGTGTATCAGCGAATTGAGCAGAGTGAAGTATTCACGGATTCGGATTTCTCGTTGTTTCGGATCAAGTAGTATCGGGTAATCTTCGTGGTGTAATCCGTTCTCTTGTAGACGCCGAGACAAGGATGTGAACACGGCCATGCCTTCAAGGTGGGTCGAATAATAAATAGCATCCAGAAGGTGCTTTGTAGAGTGTAAATCGTCGAAGGCAAATGGGGGATGAAAAGCAGTATAACCGACATGATGGAGTTCATGCATGGCGAAGTAGATCAGTTCACGAGGATGTTGGTGGAAGAGAGGGTGTGCGAGATTGAGAAGCGCATGTCCATTGATAACAATACCGATATCATAGCCAATCATTGTGTGGAGTGAGAACTCAGAGGAGATTGCAGCAGGAAGATATTCTTGGACTTCAGTGAACGCGGCTTCGAAGATATTTCGGTGCTGGTCAATGTATTCAATACTGGCTTTGATATAGTCGCGGTGGGTGGACCCGCGTTGAGTTTCGCGGTGGAGGATGTTCTGCCAGAAGTCCTTGAGCATTTTGTCTGTATTTCGATAGCGGACCGCGTGGGCGTGGACATATTGAGCTGCGGGATTTTGGAGTAGATCTTCGAAATGAAGAGAAGAGGATGACGAAAGAAACCGAAGGACCTCCTTTGCGAATGATTGATCAATGATAAGTTGACTCGTCACCCTGTGCCTCACCTTAGAAGATGGCTTATCCGTTTGGGTGAAATTTAGTAAAAAGACCCATGATATGTACATATTTCATGGACCAAGCCCATTTTTATATTGTTTTTCGCCTTTTCAATTATCTCGAAGACATAATTGCTGTTTTTACAAATGACGTGGAAAATGATTTATTGCATTTCGTTTCTTCGATCCAAAACGTGAACTGGTGTATTCATGGTTCTAGAAGAACACGTGGAACCATTGAAGACCCCTATCGTTACAATTTCGTATTTGGATAATAGGCATTGTAAATCCGGAAGGGAGAGCCGCCCAAGGCATACCACACTCGACACAGCAAAAATTTTCCAATATATTGAATTAATCCATGCCTGCGATAACCTTCGACACTTGTTTCCACTTTCTCCTTGAGTAAGACTACGCGACCATGTTTGTGCATACATTGGGCTAATCGCAAGTCTTCGAAAAGTGGTACCTGAAGCACGGGCATACAGCGCCTGAGAATATTGGAGCGAATAAACATTGCACGATCTCCATACAGTTCCCCTGAGATGCGAAACCACAGATTCACTATCCAGATACCGACATCAAGGTATGGTTTAGGGGCGTCATAGGTCATGGAAAACCCTCCGCCGACCACTTGTGGATCTTCTAATGCCGCAAGAATTGCTTGGTCCCATCTTGGGGGCGGAATGGTGTCCGAGTGTAGAAATAGGGTGATAGGACCTGTGATGTTGGTGATTCCTTGAAGAAACGCGAAACCACGACCTTTTCGAGAGGAAATAACTACTAACTCATTGGAAGCTTGGGGGGTAATCAGTGGTGCAAGGTCCGGATTGTCTAATACCAGGATTAGTTGTATGGGTACAGTGGCCATCGACAATGCTGTCCTTATCTCAGGGATTCTGTGATTGAGTGAATGTATGGGAGTAATCACAGAAATCACGGAGGATCCTACCATAGCGTACACCGGGTGATTAATTCTGATAGGACTTTAGAATCAAAAATAGTTATACATATCAGTATCTTAAGGATGGTATCAAACTACTTTTATCAATAATTGAAAGAGGATTCGGCTTTGACGAATGAAACTACAACCGATACTAGCTTGGTTCAGCCAAATAAATATCAAGTTGGTCCGGGATTTGGACTCGTGTTTATGGGTATATTGTACCTTGTGTTTTGGTTATTACCTTTCACAATTGAATCCTATATCGGAGATCCGCGGTGGTCACATAACTGGGTTTATGCGTTGATCATTATTACAATAGGCGCGGCGTTTTATCAAAAGACTGTGGCGAGCAGAGTCATTGCCATGATCCAAGGGTTGTTAATGCCGGTCACTGCAAGTGGCGCGTTTAATACCACTGTGATGACTCTAGCAGCGGTGGTACTCCTCTTAGTCTGGATTATCATTGTTGTGATCGAACGGCGAACCAGCAGTCCCCTTCTTGATCGCCGATTATCGCAGCGTACTCAAAATTGGGTCACTATGCATTCGTTAATTGTTTGTTGGCTGCTTTTTGCACATATGGGACTAGTCTTTTTTATCGGTCGGTTACCCTTTGAGGCTCAACTGGATACCATTGGTACAAGTTTGGGACAAAGTTTAGGGTTCTTGCTAAATCTTCCCATTGAGCGGTTTGATCTCGTGGTCTATGTGTTTGATATCAACTTAATCATTCTAGCGATCTTGTTTGGATACGAACAATTCAAGCTAGGTTATAACCTAAGAAAGAAACCCTGGCCGCGGATCAGTTTTTGGTATCTCGTGATCACCATTGTGTTAGGTTTTGTACTGCTCCCGTTCAGTCTCCGTGGCATCATCCCGTGAACTCTTATCATGCACTAATCAAGAGAAGAGAATTTGCAGAATCTCTGGCTGGCTGCGAAGATACTTCATCGTTTGTAGAGATTGCGAGGCCTTCAATTCATGTGTCTTATAGAATTCCTGAAGGTCTCGTTGCGTGTCGATATCTGGCCATTCGGGCAATACATGGACCTGTGTGGTTTCGGATTCGATTTTTAAGAGAGTCTCTTGAAACACCGTTGCGGTGCCCCAAGAGATGTCGCTAAAGGTATCGGGAATAGGATTGTCGTATGTAAAGCCGATTAGATAATAACCGCCATCGGGGGCGGGTCCAATGACAACCTTATGTGTTTGGAGGGTAGCTACTGCTGTCTTTAGAATCTCGTGGGGTAGATCTGGGCAATCACTGGCGAGAGCGATTACCTGATGATACTTTTTCTTAAACATCGTAGTGAAGCCATTATGGAGTCGTTCCCCAAGATTTCTACCTTTTTGGGAAAAATATCTATACGAAGGGCCCAGCCATTGTGTAAACTGTTTCTGAGATTCTGGAGGATATACCGCAATGTGAAAGGGAATCTGTAGAGATTGGACTGTTGTGATTGTGTCTTGAATAAATGTACGCTAAAGCCTCGCAGCGGTTTCTTCTCCCATCGATTCGGCTAGCCGTGACTTGACCTTGCCTGCCTCTGGATACTTCATCATGATAAATATCCCGGGACGAAGTGTAGTGGTTGCAATGGTCATATTCGCAGCCTTTCTATCCTTGATTAGTAGTCGAGAGCGCCTGCACAAGACGAGCCATAGCCTGCTGTGCAGCCAAAGCAGTGAGACCCAGTCACTATCTCGCGGATCTTATGTGAAGCGCGATCAAACCGCTGGATTTGTTTGGGGGTAGTAGCAACAGGAAGTTTGAGTGCGAAATTAAAATCGCAATCATAGATTAATCCATCCCATCCAACACACACCTGATGCCGACACATCAATTTCTCCAAGGTATTAGGATTGAACGCAACTTCAAGGAGCTGTTGATACTGTTTAGCTTGCTGCTCTGCTTCCAACATTTGTTTAAATCGTCCAATCGGCATATTAGTGAGAGTTATCAGACGGTTGAATTGGACATCGAATTCTGCTGACAATATTTCTTTGTAGGTGACTTCTAACTCGGATTGATTGGGAGGCAAAAAAGCCCCTTCCGGATTAAAGACCAGATCTAACTCTAACTCGGGGTTACGTCCAAATCCTAATGCGTTGAGTGATTGCAGGGTTTGGATACTCTTCTTAAATACCCCTTTCCCCCGTTGCCGGTCCACATCGGCTTCTAAGTAACATGGCAATGATCCAACCAGTCGAATCTGGAGATCACGATACATCTCCATCAGTCCTTCCAACGCTGGATCCAGTAGTACAGTAAGGTTTGTACGAACTTGAACCTCATAGTCTCTTTCGCCCCATGCTTTAAGAAATCGGGGAAAAGAGGGATTCAATTCAGGAGCACCGCCCGTGATGTCTACGAGTTCAGGATGAACATAGTCAGCAACCTTAAGGATATCTTCCATTAGCTTCCAGTTCATCAAATCTGTGCTATTGGGCGTGGCTTGGACATGACAATGGGTGCAAAGATGATTGCACCGATTTCCCACATTTACCTGAAGCGTCTTATGAGTTAAGCCCGATAATTTAGCCCCTGTTTCGCCAAGGATACGTTGAATGAATGTATTCATTCTTTACACCGTTTCGCATTGAATTTCGATATTCTGAGTATGTCAGCTGGCTGTTGGACAATATTGCTGAAGCAAAGCCAAAATCACGAGTCCTGCCAAATTAGAGTGAGATAAATGTTG
>CAYFXY010000043.1:0-4080 GCA_964347205.1 uncultured archaeon | reverse complement strand
AAAGACCCGATTGCTCAGGTAGTGGTGATATATGGTTGATTCGTTTAACGGAACCGAGACAGGTGCCAACGATTCCTCACGAGATTCTCCTCCTATTAAAGGGTGTCATAATTGTAGTAATAATCATCGTTGTGGTTGTTGCGGTTCTAGGTCGTCGATCCCGAACAAAACCTAAAAAACGACGCGAAAATCTTAGACCTCCAATCTGTTTCAAAATTTTCATTCAATGAAATAGTTAGCGACAAGTATTGGTTCCCCACAGTTTCATTTCCTTTACAGGATTTCGAATCTACCGCTCCTAATCATCATGCCGCTGCGATCAAAGCAAAATAAGAGAAGCAAGCTGGTTTTCATCATATTATTCGCTATTTTGCTGCATTTCAAAGATGAAATCCGTTTTGTTATATATGGACATCACTAGGCTGAGTTGTTAATTGCGAACTGTTTTATGGGGTTTATGCAAGGTAACTTAACAGTGTTAAATCGGTTGGGAATCGATAGCACCCAACATAGGCGAATACCCTATTGATATTGAGCGCTATCGACTTCAACCATGCAGACAAAATATTCATACCAAAAAAGGATGATGAAAAATGCCAACGATTTTGTATGTGCAGACAAGCGATGATCCCGAAAGGCAATACTCACCCCTAGTGTTAGCCCAAACGGCGAAAGCAATGAATGTGGATGCAATTGTGTATTATCTAGGCCAAGGTTTGAGAATTCTGAAGCCTGGGGCTGCTGAGAAGATTCAGGTGGGCAACTTTCCGAATGTGGCAGATATGTTGAAAGAGACCATGAACCAGGGGATTCCTGTGATGGTCTGTGAAGCCTCCAAACAAATGCTTGGCTGGGAAAAAGTAGAGCTAGTTGAGGGATGTAAGATCGTGGGGGCTGCCACCCTAAATGATCTTGCCTTAGATGCCGACGCAACCATGTGGTTCTAGCCGCAATCCAAAAAGTAAGTTCATAACTCAGAGTGCATCAATGCCCTGTTCAGGCGATTGTTCCGCTCAGGGCTGTCCTAGGTTAGAATAGAGTGTAGAAGCACCATGATAATGAATCCGTCTAAATAGGGTTGATGTGTGAGGACATGATGGTTCAGCAGAGCCACTTAAAGGAGAGAAAAATTCCGAATCTGTCCACGACCCTTTTTTGCAGATCGGGATTTCTTTCGCTAGAAATTCAAATGCTGACCTTTCTTTGGAATGACACAAACTACACCAGGAAAGTTGGTTTTCAATCGTTTGCAGAAGCTGGTTGGGCTCCGAAACAACCAATGCATAGTAACGATGATGGGTAGAGGCGTTTTGAACTTTTTTAGTTCGTCCACAGCGCGTTTTGGTCAGGCAGTAAATCCCCCAGTGATGGGTACAGCCAGAATATCGAGTTTCGTTTGAGCGAAACCATCGAATCGCACCGCATCGCCCAGGTGACCGAAGGCAAAATCATTTGTCCGGACAATAATTCCAAGATTCATTGTTCCTTTTAAAAATCCATGAGGGAATTGGATAAATTCGAAATTCCACGGTTCGTGCACCATGGTATCCCCAGGATGCACAATGATCACGCGGTCTTTCCATTGGACAAATTTTTTGGTTACTTGGGCGTTACCGAGAAGGGTCGAGTCCGGATTCTCTTCTAGGAAGCTGTTGACACCTCCAATGTGGTCAAAGTGACGGTGAGTGCAGTAAACGATATTCCCAGTTCGTTTACCCATAGATGCATTTTGAGGGTCAATTAACAAGATTGATCCTTGATATTGCAGAAGAAACCCAGAATGACCAAGAAATGTGATGGACGGCTTAGACACGTACAAACCCTCAAATGCTTATGATACGCGAGATGAAACTTAATAATACCTGCACAGTTTGTGAAAGGGGAGCTTGATTTCAAAGTTCTATATGAAGATAGGCCTCCGCGATGAAAATAATTGTTAAAAGTATTTTCCGATGATGACCATGTATCTTGGATAGGTCTTCTCATTTTGTGCTAATGTATGTGAATAGATGATGTTTATCATAATTTTGTGACATTTGTTCTAACTGGAATACTATTGAACAGACAATAGAGGGCAGGACAGCGTTCGTAGGTAATTTGTTTGACCCGAGCCAGCTCCTCTTCACCTGCATCAGTCGTCACGAATATATCGAGGATTAATTCTTTGATAACTGGGTTCTGTGAGATACCAAAGGCTCGACTTAGATCCATTTTGGCGGTCGCTTTTACTTTGAAGGTTTTAAGCACAACCCCCTCAAAGGCTGCCCATTTGGCAAAGGTGGCTGCAAAACAAGAGGCAGCACCATATACACAGTATTGAACAGGATTCGGTTGAGACCCGCCTCCACCAAGGAAGGTGGGTTCATCTGAGCTAATTGTAAACTCACCCTGTTCCGTTGGCAAAGTAGCTGAAAACTGGGGACCACTGCTAGCTTGAGAAAACCATTCACCTTCGACTGTCACCGTCTTTTTTGCCTCTTCAGGATCAGCTCGAGCTTTTTCAATAGTTTTGCGCATTTCATCCAAATTGACATGATTTATAATTTCCAAGTTTTTACACCATTTCTATAAGAATAATTTTCGAAAAAGCTTTTATGAAAATTATATATTAATTTTTTCGAACGGATTCCATGATGTAATTATGACTGTTCTCTGATTGGAGTTTGAGGAGAAGATTATTATTCTCTTCAGTTTTGAAAGTGCACTTGCTATTTCTCATAATAGTTAGAGCGTGGAAGCTAAAACTGACGGCTCTTTTAAAAAGGATGTATAAGCTTGAAATCAAGTAGCTGGTTGAGGATAGATTCGTATGACGTCATTAAATGAAAAGTATGCAGCACTGAAACAATTCATAATGGAGAAGGGCAGTGACGGGGTCCTTATTGCGTTTTCTGGGGGTGTGGATAGTACAACACTCGCGGCCGTCGCCTTTGAATTATTGGGAGAGAAAGTGGTGGCGGTAACAGCGAAATCTCCGAGTTATCCTGCCCACGAGTTAGAAGAGGCTAAACAACTTGCTGCTGAGATTGGTATTCGCCATTTGATTATTGACACGGATGAATTAGCGGATGAGCATTTTGTTGAGAACCCGGAGAACCGATGTTATTACTGTAAAACCGAATTGCTAACTCAATTACAAAGAATGGGTCAACAACTTGGATTGAAAGCAGTCTTTGAAGGTACAAATTTCAGCGAGCTAAAGGGTCATAGGCCAGGCTTCACTGCAATCCAGGAGCGAGAAAATGTCTTTAGTCCTTGGGTAGAAACCGGTTTCTCTAAAACCGATATCCGTGCCCTGGCTCAGCAACTAGGGCTTGTAATTCACGATAAACCGTCTCTTGCTTGTTTAGCATCTAGAATTCCCTTCGGAGAAAAAATAACAGAAGAAAAGCTGAGCAGAATCGGACACGCAGAACAAATCATCAAAGACCTCACCGGTGTCCGACAGCTTCGTGTCAGAGACCACAATGGACTAGCACGAATCGAAATCGGTAGAGAAGAACGCGCCCTACTGTTCAAAGTCAGCCTTATAGATGAAGTATCTAAAAAACTGAAGGAGTTAGGCTTCACCTTTGTCACTTTGGATTTAGAAGGGTATCAAACTGGAAGCATGACTAAAACGCTACCAACAAGTACCTCCGTTTCGTAAAATACATCGGTTATAATTGTTAAAGAAGAAATTGCATGATTATCGCTGCAATGGTAAAAAGAATGAAGACAATGAACATAACTACCATGGGTCGGTTTCTTCTTTGTGCATAGTAACCAGGACTATTGATCACTGCATATAGCAGCAATCCCAGAGCTACGGGTGAAAGGATTGTGGCCCAACCAATCCCCAACCATAATCCCACTCCTGAGCTGATTAACAGAAATGCAGTAGAGAATTCCGCAATCAGATGAAAAGAGATTTCCCAAGGCTTTTCCTCGGGCGGCACTTTATTCGTTGAGAGAGCGAAAATCCAAAATCCAATCATAAGGATACCGATTAAGATAGAATAAATTGCGACCAAAAAGGATGGGATAAGCAACGGTAAATTTCACCGAGCCAAGGCATGGCAGCTATTCATATTTTAAACT
>CAYFXY010000042.1:10343-20412 GCA_964347205.1 uncultured archaeon | reverse complement strand
TATTGTGGTTCGGAGTGTAGATTCTGAAGGGAGGGCTTTCATGCCATGTATCCGAATTGCTAAGTACCGTTGTCGAAGCCGCAATGTTATAGATCCCTCCACGCAGAGTGAGCTGGCGAAGAATGCGTCTTATGCAGAAGTTTATCCAATAAATTAGTTGGTCTACTTCGTATCGCTTCTTTAGCTGATGCTTCAGGTAAACTCGCCAAGAAGCTCAACGCTTCCAGATCTTTCGGTGCCCGGAGTTCCCAGTGATGCCTCGCCCCGGATGTTAAAATAATTGAACAGCTGGCGCGTACTAAGTGCGTTAAGGCTGTGTGCATAACTCGCATTAATCGCGAACGAGGCGGCCCTGAGAGGCTAAGCAGCTCATGTAAGCACACTTCAACAAAAAGGTCTTTGGCAGTCATCGTACGGGCTATTTGCGAATCGATTACACTAAAATCATCAATATCTTTGAGCATTACCATATCGAGAGAAGAAATTTCGGCAGCAGCCATCCAAATAGGTTTTGTCCGACCCTGAATAACTAGAAGATCAGTGTACTTCCGATATCGATTTACGAGCGAGCGCAGACGGGTCGCACTCCGCGGAGTAAGAGTCAATCGGTGCAATACCTCAATGGAACCCTGCGCAAATTCCGAAGGGAGCGGTTTTGTTGATTCGATGGCAAGTCCCGAATATCCAAGTTCCTTAGCTAACCGGAGTAGGGTTGCGAAACTCACACCATTTTCCTGTTGATTGAAATGAACATGGAGGTCATAGATGCGCATTCTTTTCCAATCCTAAATTAGGTTAAGTTGGCGGCACTGGTCTTTTAGATTATCAATACTTAACTGGCGACCCGCAAATCGGATCATAAGACGGATTGAGTCACCGCGATTAATAATACGGATACGTCCTTGATAAGATTCCTGCTTATCAAGCCGGAGAAAGAGTTGTCCCTTTCGATCAATTCGCGCAGTGAATGTCTTAGCTAATTGTTTGCGATCTTCTTCTGGAAGGCGTTGCCCGATTGATTCGAGAGTGTGACGAACATGCGCTCGATGAGTTAATCGAGCATCTAACCGGATTAAGGGATTATGATAATGACCTCGAAGTTTTATACGTTCAATTCGAAGATTGTCTTTTGCATCTTCGGGAATGAGATTTGTAATTGCGGTTCTGACTTTTTCTTCATCTTCTGTTGCTTGTACTAATGCACTAAGCAGAATCCGCAAGGGCCCGCTAGCAGCTGCGGACACTATTCAATACCCTCCAGAATTCAAGTTAATTCGATTACTTTCCACGCCGACCATATTTTCCAATACTCGGTCGCAGTTTTTCTGCTCCGGTACCGCGATGGCGTAGACCCCGTGATGTCCTACCAGATGGAGTCAATCCCCGAAAAACCCGCCCTTTGTGGACAGGATCACAGATCCAGTTAATCCGCGGATCTGCTTGAATCGAAGGATGCTCAGGATCCACAAGGACAATTTCATACCAAAGGTTCTTTCCGTCTTCAGCAACATGATAAGATCCAAGAACTCGGAGATTCGGGAACTTACGAGCGGTCCTTTCCTCAGCAATCCACTGTCGACTCCGTCCAGGCGTTATTTTCACGGTTCCCATCTTTTTGGGTTTGCGACCCATAGTTGGTCGGGGTTTTCGGCGTGAACCACGGGTCACGCGTTGGCGCACAACAATAAAGCCCTGTTTAGCTCGATAACCAATTTGTCGAGCCCGATCAAGCCGAGTCGGTCTAACGATCCGATTGGTTGCAGGCTCTTTTCGCCACTCGATAAGCCGGGTCCGGATAAGGGCTTTCAACTCAGTATCATGGCTTGCATAAAGCTCGCCAATGTGTTTGTACATTGATGTAGACGCCTCCGCGTAATTGGAGATAGCGAACCGTCACTGCCTATAAAATTGTTATGCTGCTACTTGAACAGCTCGATTAATTTCTCTGCAATTATAATTGAATTTGCCCGTAAGGCTTCACTTGTTTGCGCTCCAATATGAGGAGTAGTAACTACATTGGGCAAGGCAATGAGCTTTTGTAGAAGTTCGTTTTCAAAAGGTGGTTCTTCAGAAAACACATCAAGCCCTGCACCTCCAAGGTGTCCGTCAATTAAGCTATGGTAGAGCGCGGATTCATCCACAACACCTCCACGAGCCGTATTGATTAATACCGCACCCTTTGGCATCTCTGAGAGTTCGTTTTTCCCGATTAATCCACGCGTTTTTGGTGTTAGGGGCACATGTAATGTTAAAACATCAGCTACCTTGACGAGTTCCTCTGGAGAAAGATAAGTCACACCCAGTTGCTTCATAACTTCAATTCGTTCAGGGTTTATATCAAAGGCGAAAACTTGCATTTCAAAAGCGAACGCTCGTTTTGCAACTTCCCGACCAATAAGACCAAATCCCCAAATACCTAATCGGCGTCCACGCAGTTCTCCACCTTTACTTGCTTTCTTAAGCCAAGCCCCGCGTCGCATTCCATGATCACTGAACGCTATCTTTCGTAGAACACTTAGGGTTAATGCAAACACAAGCTCGGCAACCGAAACAGTCGGCCCCTGTGGGGAATTAATCGCTAAGATACCTTTCTTTTCTGCAGCCACGCGATCAACATTGTCTAGTCCAACACCAACACGAGCAATTACTTTGAGAGATGAGCCTGCAGCAATTACATCCTGTGTGACTTTAGTTCGTCCACGAACAATTAACACCTCAAATTGATCGATAATTTCAAGGAGCTGATCTGGTTCAATGTCTGTTCTTTGGACGATGCTAAATCCTGCATTCTTTAATTGTTCAATTGCTTCTACATGAATGGAATCTGCAATCAAAACACGAGGGGGGCTCAAAATTTTCACCAACAATTGTTTTATGCATATATCTTTTTGGAGGAAAATAAAGTTTCTAATTTCTTTATGCAGTTAACCACTTTGATTTATTTATTATCATAAGGATAAGAGCATGGAGTTCAAAGAACATGTTGATTGGAATTATAGGAAAGCCATCATCGGGAAAAAGCACATTCCTTAATGCAGCCTGCCGCACAGCTGCGAAGGTGGGAGCATACCCTTTTACCACAATTGAACCCAATCCAGGGACCGCCTATGTCCGGGTTGATTGTTTATGCCAAGAATTTGAAAAGGCATGCAACGCTAAGAACTCCATTTGTCGTGAAGGGATACGCCTTATCCCAATTGACATGCTTGATGTTGCAGGTCTTGTTCCTGAAGCTCATCTGGGACGCGGTCGAGGAAATCAATTCCTTGATGATCTTCGGCGGGCTGAGGCCTTTATTCATGTGGTCGATGCATCTGGATCTCTTGATGCGGAAGGACGAGAAGTAGAACCCGGCAGCTGGGATCCGCGCCAAGATGTCGAATTTCTTGAACGAGAAATCAATATGTGGCTAGTTCAAATCCTGCAACGAGATTGGCGTCGACTCTCCCGACGCGCAGAAACAGAAAGACTCAAAATCAGTACACTACTTGGTGAAAAGCTCTCAGGATTACAAATCACTGAATCGACAATAAAGACAGCAATCCATGATGCTGGATTGAAAACAGAAAAATCCACCGAATGGTCCGAAAGCGAACTCGAAAGTTTAGTCCAAAAGTTACGCCGCCTCGCCAAACCGATGGTGATTGCGGCCAATAAAATTGACCGCCCCCAAGCAACACAGCATTTAGAAGCCCTACGCCAATTGACCGAAGAAACTGTTATCTTCTGTAGCGCAGCGGGTGAGTTAGCACTTCGAAATCTAAGCGAGAAAGGCATTATTAACTATCAACCAGGAGATTCTAAGTTCGAAATCATAAAACCCGATGCGCTGGGAGAAAATGAACTCGCTCAACTACTTCGATTACAAGAAGAGATTTTAGACAAATACGGATCCACTGGTGTGCAACAGGTTTTAAACACAATCATCTTCGATATTCTTCACCTGATTCCAGTATATCCCGTAGAAGATGCCAGTAAATTCGCAGACCATGATGGAAATGTTCTTCCTGATGTCTATCTTGTCCCCCAAGGAACTACTACTCGACAATTAGCCTATAAAATTCATACAGATTTAGGAGAAACGTTTATTCATGCCTTAGATGCGCGAACAAAGAAACGGTTAGCCGAAAATTATGAACTACAAGCCAATGATGTAATTCGAATTGTCGCAGCTGGAGCCACCCATTAATTACGGATCTTCTCGTTCATAATGCCCCCATGATTTTTTTGAACCAAAGCTGCGAACCCCTTTAGTATCGAGTTGTTTCCGAAGCTCACGAGCATGGGTGGCATTAATTTCCCCACGTTGTTTTAAAAACTCAATGATTTCTAAAGCTTCTTCCTTCGTAGTACATCGTCGAAGGAAATCAACAACATCGGGAGAATAACCGGAAAATCGGGGCTTCCCGGGAGTGATAGGTTGCTGAGTTCGATCTGTATCTTCCCACCGAACACCAGCAATGCGAACATCAGCGGAAGAATTCTGCACTTCAGCTGCAAGATTTGGTAAATGTTCTAAGACTTTTTTCGTCAAATCCTCATCCTCAGAATCAATTGGAGCAGAGAGTTCATTTGACAATTCTGATGCAACCTTTTTTCTGCCTTTTTTAGTTGGTTTCCTTTTCGAATCCATCAACTATAGCTCCAATTAGCTAGAATGTATGATTACAGGTCAAGTTTGGCAAACCGTTGCAATAAAATATTCCGATTAACGCCAACATCAATTCTATCCCAGGGAAAGGTGATATCGCTTGAATAATCCGCTGTTGCCAGAGTTTCTAAATTCAGATTCAACGCTTTCGCAGCCTGGAACCATGTACCTGCGGTTTTATGTTGATTTTGAGCCACCATCTGAATTAATGGTGCTAGGTCACTTGTTCCACGAGAAAGCAAAGCTTGGATTATGCTCCAGCGAGGATTCGGAATATCCAGTTGAATGCGTCCATCCCGTTGAAGACTTCGTAAAAGGCGTAAGCGTTTTTTTATCGTCTTAAGAGGGGCAAGTCCAACCCATTGAAAGGGAGTATGGGGTTTAGGAATGAAGGGTGCAACACTCACGTGAAGTCGATGACTCTTTTTGGAAAGAGCCAAAACCTTGATACAAAAATCATGAATGGCCTGAATTTCTTCATCGGTTTCAGTGGGCAATCCGACCATGAAGTAGAGTTTAAATTGATTGAATCCTGCGGCTAACGCGTCTTCAAATGCTCTGATAAAGACATCGTCAGGAATAGCTTTTCCCAAGAGCGTACGCAGTCGTTCAGACCCAGCTTCAGGGGCAAAAGTAATTGTACGTTGCCCCCCTTGATAAACTAAATCAAATACGGTTCCATTGGAAAAATCTGGGCGTAGCGAAGGAACAGAGAGTTGTCTTCCTTGACTTACAATTGAATCTAAAATCATTGGTAATTCTGAATGATCGATGAACCCCGAGGCTAAAAGGGCGATTTTATCAACCTCGCTGCAACGAGTACCATTCTCAATTATTTCAGACAAGAGGGAAAGAGATCGTTCCCGTCGGGGACTACACTGATAGGTTGTTAAACAAAAATTGCAGCGTCGATCACAACCACGAGAGATTTCTACTAGCAGACTTTGACCGAACGTAGGTTCAAGTTCGGGTGGATAGGGGGGGTGAGGTAGGACTTGGCAGATTGGATGAAAGGCATGATTTAGATCAGTAGTAAATGCTCTTGTGGCTTCAGTTCTATTTGACAAAAGGAAATGAGTATCTAAGCGAGAAACAACATCAGCGGAATTCTGTGCTTCAATGAGAACATCCAGAAGTTGCTGATAAACAGGTTCTATATCTCCAATCTGCAAGATATCAACAAATGGCTGTATGGGAAAAGGGTTAGAAACCACACAGGGTCCGCCGGCAATTACCCAGGGTCGTTGCCGATCACTAGCCAACGGAGGAATCCCTGACCGGATTAACATTTCAATAGCATGTGCAAAATCTGTTTCAAATTGCAGTGAGAAGGCAATAACATCAAATTTGGAGAGCGCTTGACCGGATTCAAGCGATCGGGGAAGCTCACCGGGAACATAAAAAACCCGTTCACAGGCAACCTCGGACTGGGTATTGAATAATGAATAGAGCAGGTGTATTGCCAGACTTGTCATGCCTACACGGTAGCTGTTGGGATAACATAACGCAATCCGAAGACGGACTTTCCGCCAATCCTTCACCACAACATTGCGTTCCCGGAACTGAACTGGCATTCTGACCACTCTTTGAACACTGCTTGCAGGCAAAACCTTGCATCAAACTAGCTACATCATAGCCCAGTCTCCCCGTTACAAAAGCTTGCCGACGTGATTAAAATTGGTGGGAGAATAGACTCGAAGTGTTCTCTTCATGGCGCTGAATAGTATTAAACTGCTAATCACTTGATAATTGTACTAGGGAATGTAGGGAAGGGGACTCGACTGCAATTCGTCCCTTCATTGCTTCAAGCTCAGCGAGAAAAGTCCGTAACGCTTTTGCACGTTTAAAAACACGTACAATTCCCAACTCAGTGATTCGGAGTACGGCAACTCTATTCATCACTTCGACGTAAATGCCACCTAGATACAAATCATGCTTTAGGAAAATGCGACGTCCTGATTTATTCTCTACATTTCGAGCTTTCCAAAAACCTTGCCGCTGGAGTGTTCGAGCAAACATGCTAGCCAGACCCGCGCTACTAGGCGTATTAATTCTTAATAAGCCTTACCGGTTCGCTTTCCTAGAAAACCGTTTTAAGTCGGTTTAGTTTTTGAAGCTTAGCCTAGGCTTTGACATTCACTTTCAAACCCCAGTAATAAACCCGATAATCAAATCCGCGGTCCTATAAAAACCCGCTAACATCCACATAATATACGCGCGCATAAAGGCAGTATTATCAATGCCAAAAATTGAACAGGTCCTGTTGGGTTGTAGTTATAAGAACTAGTAGGCAAAGTCTGGTCTAATTACGAAGAAGCAGTGGGTTGGGTTAACAACTTGCTTTTACGTATCTCGCTTTTCCGTAATGGAAAGATGGTCTTTGCCTTATTGTAGATATCACTACCAATTTTTCCTAGCACACATTCTTGGATGAATGCATCAAATTTTAGTTGCTTGGCACGTTTGGTAACAATCTTGTTCATGACTTCTCGAATTGCAGATTGCTGTGTGGTCTTTGCTCGACGAACAGGAAAAGCGAGAGCATAGACGCGAATCTCATAGCCATCTTTGGTCGTTACATTAAAAATGCCATCGATACGACTACTTCCTCTGCGAACCAAACTTCGCAGGTAATCTCGGGTAAAGTCATGACCTGCAAAATGGGTATAGGCTTTATTGCCTTTTACTTCGTTTATCTGAAAATATAATTTAATGTGAATCTGGTTGAAATCTCCTGATACCGCGTAAAGAGTTGTTTCGACTCTTCGCCCAATTAGGGTTTTGGGATTAGCCGCAGGAGTTTCTCCAATCTCAACGTTCCCAAAAGCTGAAGGAGCTACCATCATATACCAGCGTTTTTCACGCCATTTATCGCGTACTCGTGATGCACGGCTCATTGTTGGTTACCTATCAGTACTTGTCTCTTACTGCTAAAGCGTGAAGGGCAAAATCTGCCGCGGCTATTTAATTGTTTCCTCATTCGCATTCTCAGACGATGTTGGTTCAACAGCTTTCATACGACCCATTTGCTTTCGGAGAATCCGTTCAATGATTTCTAGGAAGCGTTCTTCTTGACCTCGTGGAATGGTAGCACCCGCGGCAATGTTATGTCCGCCCCCTTCTGATCCGCTACCGATTTCTGTGGCAGCATAATTCATAGCTTCACCAAGATTTGCGCCCGCATCCACAATTGGGCGAGTTGTTCTAGCAGACACTTTAACGCGCCCATCCCGAGCATATACAAACGCAATAACTGGCTTTGACCAATCTAAAAGACGGGAATTAAGCGCCATACCTGCAATAGATCCAACAAGGGTATCCGGGACCCTATTCTTCGCATGAAAGGTCTGAATGAGGGTTAATTTGGTCACAGCATCGGGATCTTCAGTTAACCATTGTAGCCCTAACGCTAATTGTTCGCGGTATTCATGAAGAATCGTCTCAGCTTTTCGGTAAAGGCTTCCCCGGTCGCCCATACAAATGGCTACTCCAATACCACCGAGATCAGACCGTCCGGTAGCATTTAGCAGAGTAGCAAACATCCGGGCATCGCGGAGATAGCTTCCCTTTTCTTCTTGCTTAAGTGTAAAGACCACCCCAATGAGTGACTGGGCTTCCTGGGGAGGAATATTTTGTTTGAGCATGTGAGTAATAAGAGACGAGTTCAATTGGCGCTTCTCATCCTTTGATAAGGATGCAATAGTTCGCCATTCGTCACCTTCGCGAAGTTCAATTCCTAAATCAGCAAGAAAATTGAGCGTGCCTGCGGGATTATTGCTTATTCCGGGAATATAGGGATCGCTTGTATATTGGAAGGCAATATGAATGGGGCGTGTTTCACGTCCGAATATTCGTAGATCAATAGAGCGATCAATGACTCCTGCAGCAATCGCATCCTCAACAATAATTTCTTTGTTCAGTCCGATGAAGTCATGTTGTTTTCCCCGATCTTGGATATCCCCTAAAGCACCCACAACAGCCAACGCAGCAAGGTCACCATTAGAGCTCCCTAAGTGACGTGCAACGAGGTAGGTGACACCGGCCCCTGAAATCTCATATGTCGCATCATATCCACACTCATGAGGATTGACCTGCCGGATATTTGCTGTCAACTTATCTTTCGGTGGAGGGTGGTGATCTAAAATTACGATCTCGGCGTCGCCCAGAGCTTTTTGAATAAGCGGGAGGTGTCCGCTACCCAAATCGCAAAAAACATAACGTTCAGTCCCTTGAGCAGCAAGTTCAGAGAGGTAAACTTGGTCAAGTTGACGCGTGATTCGAAGATGAAATGGCGTTTTTCGACGAGTTAGCGCTGACCCCATTATACCCGCAGCTGAAATTCCATCAGCATCGAGATGAGAGGTAATAAAGATTGGCTCATTGGCTTCAATCCAGTCATTGATGTGGCTTGCTGCCGAGTCTACAAGTTCCAGGAGCCGATCCAAATTCTTTGTCAAGGAAATCAGCCGACAGCCTTCTGCGCCTAGCGAATGAGAAGCGCGGCCTGCTCGGGGGTGTATTTCCAGTCTTGAGGGAGAACCCCCTGTCGACGGTAATATTTCACTAGGCGACGTATTTTACTCTCGATAAGGCGAAGCCCATATCGGGAGTGCAGATCTTTCTTCGAATCTTCTAGGTGCTTTCGAAGAGTAATGGCTCGATTAATTAAGTGATAGAGGTCTTCTGGGACTCTTAATGGCTGTTCATGTTCATTTAGGATTTGGGTGACCGTCTTTCCAGTGATCGCTTTAATAAGAGGAATCCCATACTGGTCTCGAAGAAGAAGCCCTATCATTGAGGGTTGACGTCCTTCCTTTGCTAACTTCACAACTAGCTCCTCTACTTCTTCAGGTGTCCGCTGACACCAATCAGGAGTTTCTAATCGAATTGGACGTTTGGAATGAGATTTTCCTTTTCGAGGAGAATGCATACGAGCCATTCAGTACACCAGGTAAGTGGTTGGTTCCGATACCATCTATCATGGTACAAACTCGAACCACCGGAGAGCAGGATAGAACAACGCTATTTAATTGTATCTCTGTTATGGGCGGTTTTAGCTATATTTGAGAAACCAGTTTACAAACTTGGCAAGCGATTTTGCCCGATGGGAGATACGATTTTTCATGTCCTTGGGCATTTCTGAATAGGTTGCGCCGTCACCTTCTTTTGGAATGAATATTGGATCAAATCCCCAATGGGTTCCACGGATTTTGTGAGAAATAACTCCCATTGTTTCACCTTCAAAGAGGTGAATTTCTCGGTTTGGTTCTCCAAAGGCTATTACGGATCGAAAGACCGCCGTCCGGTCCTTAACACCTTCCATAAGTTTGAGGATTCCAGGATTGCTGATTGTTTTAAGAACATAAGAAGAGTATGGACCAGGAAACCCATTAAAATGGTAAATAAACAATCCCGCAT
>CAYFXY010000042.1:9968-10312 GCA_964347205.1 uncultured archaeon | reverse complement strand
CGACAAAAAGGGGTTGTTTTACCTGCTGTAACACCTGTTCACAACTATGTCGTGCTATCTTTTGCAGTGAATTTGATTGAATTTCAAGGGGTCGCTCGTGATATTGTTGGATTGTAATACCTGCTCGCTTCATAATAGAGTGGGCTTCAGTAAACTTGTCTTTGTTTCCTGTAACGAAAAGAAGCGGGGGTTGACTCATTCTGTTCACCGTACGCGTTCAATTATGTATCGTCCACGACTTTCAATTGCTTCAACTTTACGGAACACGGAAGATGCGCGCTTACCAAATACAGCTTGGTATCCCTTTTTGAAGCTGCTATAACAGTCTTCCCAGTATGAGAAAT
>CAYFXY010000042.1:0-9958 GCA_964347205.1 uncultured archaeon | reverse complement strand
CAGTAAAGCCCGGTGAAGTAAATGTAAATCCGTACCAAAATCCTCAATATTCTGAGTAATAGTAGCAAGACCAAAGTCGATGAAATAGACAAGACGAGGAGAAAGGTGTAGAAAATTTGAGGTAGTCAAATCACCATGAGCTACTTGATGAAGATGTAGCTTCGCCACGGCTCTTCCAATTTCTTTGAAAATTGCCTGACGCCGTGATTTTGTTAGAGTAGGTATTAGTTCCTTCAATCGTTGCCCTGCAATATATTCCATAATGATAGTCGCAGTGTTCGGATTCACACTATAAACGATTGGTGTGGGAACCCCTGCGGCACGAGCAGCAGAAAGTAATCGGGCTTCTTGTATAGTACGTTCATTTCGAAGTTGAGCATCTAATTGGGGGATACGGTAAGGTTTCGGATGTCGATGTTTTCGTATGACCTGATGACCAAAGTATTTTTCCAAATAGAGACATGCCTCGGCACCCTTTGCTACAAGTTTTGACATTCTGAATCACGGGTCCCAAGGTATATCAACCGCATCAAGTCGCCATTTAGGTAGTATTGCACTTTCAGAGAATGGAGTTGGTTTTCCTGATTGAAGTAGTAGGAGTCCGTTGTAGGCGATCATTGCGCCGTTATCCCCTGCAAATTGGGAAGGCACAGCAGCGAATTGAGCTTTTTGTTCGTCTGCTACGATCTGTAGCATCTCTTTTAATCTTGAATTTGCTGCAACTCCACCTGTGACAAGGAGGTCTTTGCGTTGTGTATGAGCTAGAGCCCTTTCTGTGACTTCAGTAACCATTGCGAATGCGGTCTCCTGGAGGTTATAGCATACATTTTCAAGGCTGGTTCCTGAGGAAAGAAGCCGCTTTGCAGCAGTTAAGAGTCCAGAAAATGCAAGATCCATGCCCTTTACTGTATAGGGTAACTTGTGATAATCTCCGTTGGCTTGTTTAGCAAGTTTCTCAATTTTTGGACCGCCAGGATGAGATAAGTTTGCTTCTCGGGCGAACGCATCTAACATGTTGCCTAACGCGATATCAAGAGTTTCTCCGAAGATTCTGTATCGTCGCGTTTCAAGCGTTGTTATCTGAGTGTTTCCCCCAGAAAGGTAAACAACTAAGGGATTTTTGACTTTACAGAAATATCGTGCCTGTTCAATATGTGCAACACAATGGTTTATTCCCAAAAGTGGGATTTTGAGGAGTTTAGCAAGGCTTCGAGCAATAACAGCTCCAACCCGAAGTGCAGGAGGCAAACCAGGTCCTTGCGAAAATGCAAGTCCGCTCAATTGGCCTGGTGTAGTTTGGGCTTGTTCGAATGCATCATTTAGGGTTTCAATAGCATGTTTTTGATGATGTTCTGCAGCCTCACGTGGATGAATTCCTCCTTCTTTGGGAGTATACACTGATTTCACATCAGCAAGAATCTGCCCTTTTTCATTAACGAGTGCAATTCCAAGAGTATGGGCAGTACTTTCAATACCTAATACAATCATCGTAATCTATCCGGACTAAGTGCCGAATTCTCTACGCCAACTTATTCATCATTGAGAACCGACAGGGAGCTAGGGGGTTACTCCGGTTTTTCTTCTTTCTGTTTCTCTTTTTTAGAGGGTTTGAATTCCGTAAAGCCACAGCTGCCACAATGGAACCGATCTGAGTGTTCCGCCATAAAGGTTCCTTCTCCGCAACGTGAACATGAACGGCGTGTTCGTTCTAGTTTCCCATCTTTTGTCTGAGAATAATATTCGTGTGGTTTTGGCGTTGGTTTCACCTTCTTTTAGTTCAATAAGCCTTCTAAGAATTTGTTTTCTTTGCTGGAGCGGTTCTTGAGCTCTCTTCTTTTTTCTGTTTGGGTTTTGAGGACTGGGTCTTTTTCGTTTTCGTTTGTGGTTTTGTTGCGGCCTTTGGCTTAACCTCTTTCTTAGGAGGTGCCTTAACCTCCTCCGGCTTAACCTCTTTCTTAGGAGGTGCCTTAACCTCCTCCGGCTTCTTTGGAGTCGTTTCTACCTCTTCTTTGGGTGGTGGCTCAGCAGTAACAGGTGGAGCGGGTTCTTCTTGTGAGTGCCGTTTTATGATATGAGTTTGTTCTTGCATCAATGCAGCTTCTTTTGAAGGATAAAGGTGAGCATAACCTTGGGCTACAGATTGCCCGAACAATCCATTAAGCTTGATGATGAAGAGCTGATCTTCTTTGCAATTTAGCATCGCGGCAAGTTTTGCTCGTACATTCAATCGAGGTGGTGTTGCAGTCCCAGTATGCTCTACAAAGAACATGATGTCTTGACGTTTAAGGAGTAGATTCTCCTTTTTATCTTCAATCTTGATTTTCATTTTTGTGCACCATATTTTGCAGTATTGTATCAACTGCCTGTTTATGCTCTGACGTTACATTAATGACAACGATGCCTTGTCCAGGAAGACCATATACTACGGCAGATCCAACGGGTGCAAGTGCAATTGCGGGTAGTGCCGTTAGGTCTTCTTCGCCTTCTATTAAGAGTTTCGCCGTTTTCCCAGATTCCCCTGCTAGTAGAGCTAGTTCGATAGCTACCCATACTTCCGGTCGAATTTCGGCAGCTTTATTGATAGCCTTAAAGGTTATATCCGATTTTAATTCAAATTCAATTGGATCTTTGCGTTTGGTTTTACCATCGAGAACAGATAATGAAGCTTGACACCCAGCTTTGGCTAGGTTAATTGACACTAAATCACCCACGGCAATGACAGGATTGAGATTATGTTTTCGAATATACGTGCAAGCATCTTTCGCTGCGAGTAGTCCGGAGCGGGAGAACAGTTCTCCTTTGGACCCCTTAAGGGATTGACGAAGATGGTCAGGAAGTAACAAGATATGTTCTCGCAGCTGCTTGGCAGCCAACTAATTCACCTAACGAACTTGGAGTGCATATTCTCCAGGTTTGGAGATATTGAGTTTTTGGGCAACCCTTGATTTTTCGGGATCAAATATGAGAACTAGCCCTGAGAAGCTTTCGGAGAGGTTCGTACTTTTACAAATTGGGCAATGCGATTTTGTGGTCATCACATGACAGATTTTACAGGCCTTGCGTTTTGCCATCTTCATCACCTTGATTATGTTTAGGTACCCAGAAAGGATGACACTGAAGCTACTTTGTTTTAGCTTTGTCCTTTCCTTCTTTCTTTTTCTCCGCTTTTCGCTTCGATTCTTGTAATTTCGCGATTTCTTCCTTTATCCACTCAAACTTACCTAGAAAAGGTTGTCGCATTGTCAGCCCTAATTTTCCGCTTCGGGCGCCCCCATCAATGCTTACAGCGACTATACGTGTTCGAACTAAATCTCCTTCTGAGATGACTCGTCCAGTTTCCTTACCAACAAGCGCTGCGCTTCGAGGATCATATGAAAAGAAGTCGTCTGTGATTTGACTAACATGACAAAGTCCATCAAGCGGACCTAGGCGGATGAAAGCACCAAAATCAACAACTTCGACGACTTCACCCTGTGTCAGGAAGTTCACTTTAGGTTCAAATGCAAGGATTATGAGGGTTACATCATGATAGGTAGCGCCATCACCAGGAATGAGCTTGCCTACCCCAATATTGAGAATCTCAATAACAGCAATGATGAACCCTAAATCGACGTCAATTATGCCCTCGTATTGTTCACGTAGAATCTCTTCTGCAACCTCAAACAGGTCCTCATTGAACCGATTAGGCGGAATGCGCACATGTCCTTTTATGGTGACAGCTTGATAGATAATCTTGCCTCCGATTTCGGAACGGTTACAAGTCGGGCTGATAAGCTTTTCTATTGACTGCGAAAGGTCAATATTTCTAAGTACAAATGCTAATCAGTAATGGCAAGAACTGCAAGTTTTCGTAAAAAGATAGCACGAGACCCTTGCTTCAAGAGTTTGCGACGTAGTTCGCTATCGTTTGTAGCCACAATTGCATTTGATTCCCTAGCGTAACGAAGAAGCGCATTGTCAGCATCCAGAACTTGAAGTTCCTGTGAAAGGTTTTCTACCATCTGGCAGTGTTGGTTCAGCATAAGTAGTGCGCTTTTAGCCGTATTTCGTTCTTTTAGAGTACCGTGCGTTTCCAGCCATTTCAACTCTTTGAGAACTTGGGGTAGAATCAGGAATTGAACATGACCGCCAATCAGTCTGGGTATTTCTTCAAAAATGTCTATTCGATGTTGGAACGGAAGGAAAAGAAAATTTGTGTCCAGTAGGACATTGTTCCGATGTTTAGAGGGTGGCTTATTTGTCAAAGACGGTGCCCCATCCAATCAACCGCCATCTCATTTCTATTTGGCGGCTAATTGCCACTCGCTGACCAGGAATAATAGCAACAGGTTTTCGGAGATCGAATGTAATTTTGGATTTACTCCCAATTTTTGTAACTTGACCTATTGTTGCTAAGGATCCTACGATTAGCATAAGTGTCTCATTTTGTTTGATGTTTTGAACTGCGATTTGATCAATAGCCCCAACTACGCGTTTAAGCAAGTGGGTTTCTAACTCTACTTGTTGAACTATTGGAGGAAGTTTACTAGCAGGTCCAGCCAGATTACCGATAAGGGCATCAGCACGGGTTACTGAAGGGTCAAGATTGGTTCCTAGACCTATGAGTCCACTTGGGTGAGCGGTTTTGAGAGGTTTCCCAGTCCCGGTTTGAATACTAGTTACTGAAGTAAAAATCGAATTGTAGATTAAAGACCCCTTATCCTTCCTTTCTGGAATGCCTGGGCGAATTTCTATTTCATTTCCAACAGATACCTTCCCCTGAATGATTGTACCGCCAATTACCCCTCCTTTTAATTCCTGAGGTCGGGTTCCTGGTTTGTTAATGTCAAAAGACCGAGCGACATAAAATAAGCCTGGTTTTTCCAAATCCCGTTTAGGAGTCGGAATTACTTCCTCAATTGTCTGAATGAGAAAGTCAATATTTGTACCAAACATGGCAGAGATAGGAATGATAGGTGCGTTCTCTGCAATGGAACCGGAAACGAATCGTTTAATTTGCTTATAATTCTCCAATGCTTCGTTTTCTGAAACTAATTCAACCTTATTCTGTGCTATAATGATTTTATCAACACCAATAATTTCCAAAGCAGCAAGATGTTCCCTTGTTTGAGGCTGGGGACAGTTTTCATCAGCGGCGATAAGTAGCAAGGCTCCATCCATTAAAGCGGCCCCTGATATCATCGTCGCCATCAGCACTTCATGGCCCGGAGAATCGACCAAAGAAATTCGTCGTAGAGGTTCGGATTTACCTCCACAATTTGAGCATTTTGGTGAGGTTGTGAACGCCGCTGGACCCTTGCACTTTGGGCATTTGAAAAAGGTAACATCGGCATATCCTAACTTGATGGAAATCCCCCGCCGGAGTTCCTCGGAATGACGATCAGTCCATTCTCCCGACAAGGCTTTCGCCAAGGTGGTTTTTCCATGATCAACATGGCCCACTAACCCAACGTTTACTTCAGCTTGTTTAGGCATGGTTTTTCGCGGGGGCATAATTGATCGTCATCTCTTAGTAGGATTCTAGATATTATTCTTTTGAGGTGGAAGAGCTTTTTTCAACGAGTTCGAGAAGGGGTTTGGGACCGTGGGTAATAATTTTCGCATTTACCTGGATAATCTCATCGGTGATTTCGTTACCACGGACACGGCGTCGTCGCCGTTCTCCTTTTGTAACGGGTTTGTAACCGATTCCTCCGGATAGAAGTGGGCGTTTGCGGACAGCACCATGAACGTCTGGACGCATAGGTGTTCCGTCACCATCGCTTCCACCAGTAATTTTGAATTGGTAACCTCCAAGGCCAAGTGGATCGCCATCAATAGCTTCTCCAATGAGTTTGCCATGAAGCCTTCGACTTCTTTGTTCACTTAACTCTAGTTGGATTGTTTGACCACTTTTTGGATCACCGATAACTAATCGAATTCGTGTCATTTCAGGAACCTCAAGTCGCGCATTGATTCATCAATAGCTCCTGTCAATAGAATCGTAGCATAGGACACCCGCTTATGAATCTTACCATCAAATGAGTGATTTGCGTTGGTTAGCTTAATTCCAGTAGTGAAATGCTAAACGCCCCAGAAAGGTTGGACATGTTTACGTTTTAGTTCTAAAAACTCTTGTAAGATTTCGAGTTCATCAGAGGAAAGTTGATCTTTAAAATCCTGGTTGAGACGAATTGCCATACCCTCTGGTAAATCGATGTATAGAATATCTCCTTCATCAATCTGACGCCCCACTGTTGCGCCACGTATTGAAACTGCAACTTCAGCTCCGATTCGGGCAACTGGAATTGTCTCTCCCTTATCCTGAATTTGTTGAATGCTTCCGATTTTGCGATTTTCGGGTGTAATAAGGGTCGTTTTAGCTTTGATTCGACCAGCCAAAACCTTCACACCAACGACCGCAGGATTACTTTGTCGAAAAACGTATCCAGGCATTATTTCAATTTTCCCTGGAAATGTAAGTTCTTGGAGCATGGCTTCTTCCAGCTTTCGCCGTTTTTCAGAAGCCCAAATTTCATATTGGTCAACGAGATCATAGATAATTTGACTTTGGAATATGGGAACGCCTAAAGTTTCAGCTTCATTCGAAGCATCAGGGAGGGGTTTAGTGTTGAATGCTAGAATTACTCCTAAGAAGGGATCGGACTCGCCCACCGTTGAGACTTCGATAACATCTTTTTTCGAAATGTCGCCGATGTCAGCTCGACGAATTGAGATTTCACGCTCCCGTAGATATTCGATTAGTGCTTCTAGGGATCCAAGTGTATCTGCTTTGAGCAGGATCCCGATTTTATCAGTCTCAATGCGTACTGCCTCCATATCCTGGATAATTCGTTTTTTGGTGGTGGCAACTTCTTTGTCTGAATTTGCTACGAAGAGACCCGCCCCTGCGATGGCATTATCTAATTCTGGAGCAGCAATCTTGATTCCTGCAGCAGCTATAACTTCTTTTACTGGTGAAAATCGTTCTCGGGGATCACGAATTTCATCGAGTGGCTTAGGCATTAAAAGTGCACGAACGTGGGTGATGATTGGTTCCGGAAGTCCCCCAACGACGATTGTATCTCCCTGATTGAGTACTCCATCATAGATGATCGCATCGATTGTTACTCCAAGCCCAGCTTCTTCCTTTACTTCAAGGACCACCCCCTTTGCAGGACCGTCAGTAGTTTGCAATTGCTCTTCGAGATATTGTTGTGCTAAACCAATGAGAACTAAAAGCAATTCAGAGAGCCCTTCCCCTGTTTTGGCACTGGTAGGTACAATTGCCACGGTTTTGGCAAAATCTGTAATGCGATCATAGCGATCTGCTTGGAAGCTTTCACGCGAGAGATCCCCCATCACTACATAGATCTTTTCATCTAATTGCCCTTGTACGTATTCAGACTGAGAGGGAATTGACTGGGAAAGGACCCACGTTTTTTGTGGTTTCCAGCCAGGAAGTCGATCCACTTTATTGAGAGCTACTAAAAAGGGGGTTTTTCGAGCTTTGAGTATACGGAGCGACTCATAGGTCTGAGGTTGAAGTCCATCAACAATATCAATGACCAGAATAGCAATATCAGCAACGGCACCACCTCTTTTACGTAGGTTAAAGAAGGCAGCATGTCCAGGGGTGTCGATAATCAAAATACCAGGGAGGGAAAGTGCGCGTTTGAACGTTTTCATGAGTGGTCCGACGAGTTCTTTCACAGTTGTGAGAGGAAAAAAGCTAGCTCCAATTTGTTGCGTGATTCCACCCGCTTCTCGGGCTTGTACACCTGTCCCCCGAATTTTGTCGAGGAGGGTTGTTTTTCCAGTGTCGATGTGACCCAACATGGTGACAATCGGTTGACGAATGGGCATACGCAACACCTTCATTTCAAATAGAAGTTAAGCTCAGAATTGGTTCGACAGGGCTACGCTATATAAGGCTTATGTCCTTTGTGATGAAACAAGTTCGAAAACCTTTACTGAGAGAAGGTTTTTGTAAAGGAACCTAATTGTGCCACCATGAAGTGGGTCTTATGGAGCAAACGCTGCTAGTTTTGAAACCTGATGCAACTATGCGGAGAGGTGTGGGAGCAGCGGTGTTTGAACAAATCCTTGTTTTTCTACCAGATGTTCAATTAAGAGGTTTTTTAGAGATTGCCGTCCCATCCACGCTTGCAGAACAACATTATGCCATCCATGAGGGGAAATTTTTCTATCCTTGGTTATTACAATTCATTCAAGTTGGGAAGGTAGTGGCAACAGTCTTAGAAGGGCATAACATGGTTACACGTCTTCGAGAGGTTCTGGGAGCTACCTTTGTTGAAAAGGCCAGCTCCGAAAGTCTGCGAGGAAAATACGGCATTGTTGGGGGGGTCAATGTTGCTCACGCTTCCGACGAACCGGTCAATGCTAAAAAAGAAATTTCTCTGTGGCAACAAGAGACTAATCTAGACCTACACCGTGATGGTCTTGAATCCGTCGATGCGTATATTAAAAAATGGAGAGAAACACCCGTAATGGCGACATTACAGATTCGGCAGCTTTGTCATGCCTATGCTCGAGAGTATTTAGATCGAGTGCAGTATCAAACACAAATTGCAGAGCTTCTAGTAGTCGAATGTCCTGAGTGGTCTGAACTGGACCTCAATAATTTAGCAGACGCAATTTTAGGTAATATGGACTTGGATCGCGATAAGACCTAATATCGGCTATAGTGAATGAAATCTATGACACAGTCGCTGTTGAGCCCATTTATTCTTTAGCTTTAGATTTGGGTTTCTTTGCAGCTTTTTTCCCTTTGGGCTTTGCCTTTGGTTTTGCTTTCGCGGCTGGTTCTGTTTTTTTCTTTACCTTTGGCTTAGGCTTGGCCTTCGCAGGGGGCTTCTTTTTCTTGACCTTTGGTTTTGGTTTGGCTTTGGGTTTTTCTTTTGGTTTAGGCTTTACTTTTTTTCTTGCCTTTGCTGCTTGAGCTCGACGACGTGTCCTTTCTTCATAGACCTCAGTCCATTTGAGACGTCGGGCTCTCCGTTTTAGGTAAATCTGATTTCGTCGACATTTACTCGAACACAAATATAGCAGGCTACCATCGCTTCTCACATGGATGGAGCCAGTACCGGGTTCTATATCAGTTCCACAGAAGGAGCAGGTGTACTTTTTGACCATCTTCTATCCCAGCGTATCTGATGGGTTAGGGCGTTCGGATTTTTCGCGCTTCACGTTCAGTTTCTCGAAGGACAAGTATATCACCTTCACGGCGGGAAACGTGGGCACCCTCGACGCTCTGAACCGCGGAGAGATTTGGATGGGCCCGGTTTGGGTCGACATGTTCTTCACCTTCATGAACGAAGGAAAGCTCGACCCCAAAATCCGCATGATCCTGCCCGAACCAGGCATGCCGGGTCAGCCGATGTACTTCGTCATCCCCAAAAAGTCTGCCCACCCCGAAGAGGCCAAGAAATTCGTGGATTTTGTGACCAGCCCCGAGTTCCAAGCCAAAGAGATCGTCATGCGCTTCAACTGGTATCCCGGCATCGACGGTTCCAACCTCAAAGGCGCCATTCCCCAGGACATATTCGACAAGATCTACGCGGATGTCACACCCGAAGATCTGTCGAAAAAGGGGCGCGCTTTTCCGCTGGCCGATTACTTCGATGCCATGCTCGAATCGTATGAGAAGTGGATCAAATAGCTGTTAATGGCTGATACACTCTCACTAAGGAGGGGGCTGCGGCTCCCTCCTTACTTACTACTCCTGTTTCCTGCTGTCACTTTCATGATTCTTATGTACGGTTATCCCTTCGTGTCCTCCTTCATCCGCAGCTTCATCGGCAGCGAAGGAAACTTCACCTTCCAGAACTATGTCAAAACCTGGGAACTGTACCTCAAAGATGTCATATTCACCTTCGGGGTAACCGTTTTCAGCACAACGCTTACGGCGGTGCTTGCCGTGCTCACGAGATCAATTCCCCGTAAGTGGTGCCGTCTC
>CAYFXY010000041.1:8149-20502 GCA_964347205.1 uncultured archaeon | reverse complement strand
TGGCCACGGGTGGTTTCGAGGTCGCGGGCGAGTTGGGCGAGGTCGCCGTGTCGAAGGTGGGGTTTGGATTGGATTTTGTGGAGCAGGGTGAGGTGGCGTTCGGCGTCGGTGAGGAGTTTGGGGTAGTTGGGGTGGGTTTTGAGGTGGGGGTATTCGGTGTGAATGAGGATGCGAAGTTGGGTTTTGTGGGTGATGGGGGTGGAGTTGATGGTGGGGTGCCAGATGTTGATGGGTGGGGGTTGTGGTGGGGTTGGGGTGGTCATCAATGAGGATACTTCGGAGTTTGGTATTTAAGGGGGCAAACAGGGAATGACTTGCGTGAACGGGAGTGATGGTGCGAGGTTGGGCGCGTGATTTGACCATTTTAAATGCGTTACGGTCACTTGAGGATCTTATTATTCGAGAAGATAATGGTCCATTTCCTCCTCATCGCGCGCTTCCTGGTGTGTGACGGGGATGAGATAGTGGTGGTGTTCTTCAGTGTGGGTTCTGCTGCCTTTACCGTGGGTGAACATACACCTGCACACACAATTCCGGGTTGGGTCCAGATGTTTTTTTAAAAGAATTTTCTAGCCGAATGCTGTCGAGATAATGTAATTCTTCTTCATTTTGGGTAGAATTTTTAGGTCGAGGAGCTCTTCACTTTAACCACTCATCAAAAGGTCAGGACAGGGATGGTAAAAGACAAGAAGGAGCCGGTCGCCTTAGAAGCCTATGAATCCTTGGCGAATGAGTATGCTGCTCGGATTGAAGCCGCACCGTACAATGCCTATATTGAACGTCCTGCGATGTTATCGCTCTTACCCAATGTGAAAGGGAAACATGTTCTCGATGCTGGGTGTGGATCAGGGTTTTATTCTGAAATTCTCCTAAACCGTGGAGCAATAGTCACAGCGATTGACGTGAGTCCAAAAATGATTCACCATGCCCGACAACGGTTAGGTAAACGAGCAACCATACGGCTCGCAAATCTCGAGGAACCCCTTGATTTTCTTGCCGATAATTCGGTGGACATCGTTTTTTCTTCATTGGTATTGGATTATGTCAGGAACTGGGATTCTCTCTTCGCGGAATTTTCACGGATACTCTGCGATGGGGGACATTTCATCTTCTCTACAGAACACCCTTTCTCGAAATTTACTTACAAAAAACACCCAGAGCGGAATGTGTTAGCGAAAAACTATTTCGAGACAGAGTATATGGAATTATTTTTTCCCTCGTTTTGCTCGGCTCCTTTGTCTGGAGGTGGGGTTCTTATGCCATCGTATCGTCGGCCACTAAGTGTCTTCTTCGAATGTCTGGAGAAAGCGGGATTTTGTTTCGAGAAACTCATTGAACCCCGTCCGACTGAAGAATTCAAGCGGGATCTTCCAGATAGTTATGAGGAAACCTCTCAACAACCAACATTTCTCTGTATAAGAGCTCACAAAGGGCCCATCGCCTCAATCGCGATCGAATACTAAGGTACAACAAAGGTGATACCACTTGGTCTAATTAGTTTAAACCAGTTTTAAATACGTTTTAAATTTATTTAATTTTAAAATAAAAAACTTAAATAAACGGGCTTCGGAAGTTGCGATCATGCATGATGAACTAAACCGCTACATTTTGGGTTGAACGATTCTATTCAACCATTAATATGCCGTAGCGGTTCATGGTGTCTTTTGGATCGGTGAGGACGTGGATGGGGTAGCCGACGTTGCGGGCGGTGGTGAAGACGTCGACGGCGAAGGCTTCGATGGTGGGTCGGGCGCGTTTGGGGTGTCGGCAGGTTTGAAGGGTTTGGGGGCATTCGGGGCAGAGTTGGCATTGGTCGACGGTTAACATGAAGGCTTTTTGGTAGCCGGCTAAAAAGACGGCACGCTCCAGTTCGAGCAGTTTCTTATCCGTGGTTTTGGACCATTCTTTGCGGTCGCCGGGGACTGTTTCTTTTTTGGTGAAATGAAAGAGAATCGCTTGTTTGTATTCGTGAAAGAATTTGGCACAGTCGGTGACGCTGGGGACGTGGGGGGGACACATGAGATTTTGTCCGTAATTGTGGCATCCGTACAGGCATTTCATGCGCACCCATTGTGACACCACGATTTGTTCGGGGCGAATCCATCGGAAATCGTCAAGTCCGTGGGTGGCGATGATGGGCTCTATTGTGTTTTTCGTCGAGTTAGGGTCACTCATACAAGGTCCACCTGGTAGTGTCGGTAATAGCTTTTACTTGGTTGGGTGTATGAGTTGCCTGGGTTAATCATTTTTACTGTCACCGCTTGGTCAGGGGTGAATCCAGACCTCTTGGTGTGTCGGTAAATTCGAATGAGCTTTAAGTACATGGGGTGGTTGTCGGGGCACGGTTGGATAGGTATGGATCATTATCGGCTGGCGCGTCAACTGGGGAAGATTTTGCTGGTATGGAGTGCCGTGAGTATTGTAGTTGGCGTGGGGTTGTTTTTGGTTCCCATCAGCTTGGTTCAAGGGATTGGGTTGCAAGCGATTTTGTGGGGAGTTATTGATGCGGTGATTGCAGGGCTTGGGGTGTTGCGAACCAAAGAGCAATCCGCGGCGAAGATGGCGCGGTTTCTTTTGATTAATGTGTTCTTAGATGTCGGCTATCAAGTGGTGGGACTGGTGGTGATACTGTTTTTGTGGCCGAATGCCTTTCTGCTAGGGAATGGAATTGGCATAATAATTCAGGGAGCGTTCCTATTCGTGTTGGATCTTTACTTTTACCGACGGTTTCGGCTCCTGCCAGCTCCGCCGGGCTAATGCACTAGTTTTGTGAGCGATCGTAATGTGTACAGGGACTAACATCGAGAGAAACTCTATAACTGTTAAACCCTTGGGATTAAGATTTGGTGCAAACATGATTTGGCAATTGGGTGTAGGAGTCATTTTGAGAATTGCAGAAATTCAACGTTTTTGAGGTGTGGCTCCCGTATCCTAAAAAGGGTGGATGAAGTAGAAAGTGTGGGATTGGATCTGTGTCTTTTGACGAAATTGATAGCTTAATTGATCAGTGGCGTAAAGGCAAACGACGGCAGTTTCGTGGGAGAACCTTTGCAAATAATATAAAGGGCTACCAGTGGTTTGTGGCTCGTGTAGCCTCGGAGTATGTACCCCGGATTCGGGAGTTTGTTAGTATCAATTACTTGGTTCGGAAAGAGGCCTTAAAGGTGTGGCGGCAGCTGGTGGCGGAGCTGGAAGAGGATTTGCGGATGTTAGATGCATTTGATCCGAGGGGGAAGACGCAGTTTTATGCAGGCTACTTGATGGCCCAACAAATTCTACATGACAAAGCTGCGGTGAAAGCCTTTGAGCGATCTCTGGCTGAACCGGTTGATGAGTTTGGCAATTCGGTCTTTGTCAGTGGGATTGCTGCATGTTTAGACACGGTTCTTGATCAGACCTTCCATGCGATGCGCGGGCTGACCGGGCAGGATTTACGGTTATCCCTTTTACGGAAAGCTTCTCAAAGATTGCATAACGCCTTAGCCCAAGGGTCAGTGAAGGATTTGCGGGATGCTAGGGCGTTGCTTCTTCCGCAATTAGGGGTCGTTGAAATGGAGCTCGAAAAGTTCCAGATGCAAAAACTGAATTCAATGAAATAATCCTCTGGGTCGGTGTGGTGTTCATTTTTAAGATAGCTTTACGGTTTTCGAAGACGAAGTGTAAGGGTAAGGACAACCACGACGAGGACACCTAATAATACAGCATCCCATGGGAATCCAAGGATGGCTCCGGGTAACCCTTGACTTCTGAGTGATGGAACTGGGAAAGGGCATTCACAGTGTGGGAAAAATCCTGCTATCCATTGGCAGGGGGGAAGGCAGTTCAAGACGGTTCCAATATAGACGATTAGTGCAGTGCTGGCAACTGCTGCGATTATAACAATAGCTGCATAGATTAGTTTGCGTTTGGTGCCCGGATGCATTGGGTTACCTTCCTCCGCCCAATACCTTTGGTGTTTGTGTAATATATTTTGACAGGGTTTTATGGAGTTGCATCCGGCCTTGGGTTTGAGGTGTGGTTCCTTCTATTCGAATGCGTGGATTCGAATATGTTCGGTTTGGTTAATTGCTCTTGGAGGGTTCTTCCACGATGATGCCAGCGATGAGGGCAAGGATGCCGGCAAGGGTGCCCAGCCAAAGGAGCCCAAGTATGCCGATGACAATTAAGCCCATTTTGTGAAGTTCAGGGGTATGTCGCCAGCGTAGCGTGAAAAAGGCGACTATGATGGTGGGGATACTTTCGAGAAGGGTGAGTAGGGGCATGAACTGGACAAGCCAGGTGAAGATAGTGGTGACCATTGCCAATGTTGCTGGGTCAAGTAAGGGGGTCAGAGATGCTAGAAGTGAGGGGAGGAAGAGCCAGGCTGAGGCTGCAAAGATAATCCCAACGACGACTTCGATAATGAAGAGAATCCCAGCAACTAAAGTAAGGGTTCGCGCTGTTTTTATACTCATTATGTTTTCGTTCCTTTTCATGATATTTAGGCTAAAGGTGTGCCTGAGTGAGCTACTGGTTTCTATATTATAAAGTTAGGCATGTCGGATGCCATTCTTTCCTGCATATTTTCGTCACCATGGGTTCCGAATTCAATGGTGCTTAGATGTCTTTGAAAGTGAATTTGGAAACGATGGAAGTATACGGGTCATCTATTTCAAACCAAGTTTGTGGTATTGTTCTGATTTAGGTTTGTAAGAGATTATTTGATGGCTTTAAGAGGTGGCCAAGCTCCAAGGGCTTTACGGATTGCTACAATTTGTCCGAGGTGATAGGAATTATGTTGGGCGAACACGAGTAGTGCTTGAATGGCTGGCTTCTGATCCCAGCCAGGCATAGGCTGCCACAACGCTATGGACTCAACAAGTTTTGTCCCTTCTTGTAGGCCTTTTTTGAAGGTTGCCAAGAGGAGCTGCCATTGTGAATCATCGGAAGGGCTTTCGGTGCTGGGCCATTCATTGGCCTTGATGGTTTTCCATGGAACGGTATTGCCTTTCGCAACTTCAAGGCAGAAGTGTTGCCAGGCGACGATGTGGTGAAGTTCGTCCCAACAGGAGTTGGCGGTTGGAGTTGGGTGTTTTCGGGCAATCTTGGCTGTGAGTCCTCGCAATATGTGATTGGGGTGCGTGTGTGTGTTTTTGCCGCGGAGCGCGCCTTTCATCAACATAGTTATGTGTTCTTTCATGGCTTATCCCAATTACATGGTGGGTGTCAGTTGATTAAGAAGCTACCTCTCTGAGATGAGGGGTTCCAAGTTGCATTCCACCATTGAACACTCCAACAACTCAGAGTTCGTCGATTGTGAACGTTTCTTGTCTCTTATGATTAATATGGTGACTCCTACAAGGGTGAGCGCGATAATCCAGAATCCGATTTCTAAGAAAGGGGGAGTTAGGACGGGTTCTTGTAGAAGAATGGGTATGTTGGTGTCATTTAGTGTCTCGACAACTGAGATTTCGTTATTGAGAATCTCAATATAGGTTAGAATTTGGAGGACTATGCCGGTGGTTGCATCATAGTAACGTTGCATCTGGTTATTGGGTGAATAGTGGTTGTTTGTCATCCAACATATGCGGGGGGTGGGTAAACACTCAAATTCCATGGGGCTTGTTAAGGTGGGTGTTACATTCAGATCGTATAGGGTATTGATTTGTGTGGTTGTGGTGATGGGGATTGGAATCCAGAATGGAACTTTGTAGCCGATATGCTGTTCCGGCATTTCTGTGCCATTCAAGAATGTAAATTTTTGAATTTTCCAACTGTCTACATTTATGGTCATGATGCCTCCTCCCGACGTGATGGAAAAGGTCATCGAAGTTTGATTGAAGCGTATACCATGTGAGAGAATTCGGATTTCTGCTATTGAGCTGTCAAGGGATGTGATAATCCAGTCTAAAATATGGGTTTCACCGGTTGAGAATTCTTGGCTATATCGTGCATAATCGCTTTCCTGTATGCCAAATGGGAGATCTGCGGTAACTTGAGTAAGCCTTGGAGAAGCTATGAAGAAAAGAATGAAGTTCAGTATAAGCAGGCTACAAATTGGTTTCAACTTAGCGATTCCCTTCATCGGTGAGCTCCCTCCGTTCCACGGTGATCTCTAACAGGTGTGAATAAATTGGAGGCTTTAAGCATTAGCTTATATGAAACTACCATTCAATTTTAGCCAATCGTGATTAAATGCCCGGTAACCAATTTCTTTCATCGCTACGAGTTCGCAGGATGCAAATCAAAGATCTCGATGAGATAGTAGAGCTTTTTCTCCCATTAGGTTGGACAACAACTCGACAAGATGTCGAGAACCTTTTGATGTTTGAACCATTAGGTTGTTTTGTAGCTGAACTCAAAGGGGAGTTAGTTGGTTCGGTGACCACGACCAAGTACACGCATTTTGGGTGGGTGGGCATGTTGCTCGTCAAGGAGCAGTTTCGGCGGCGTCGTATTGGAACAACTCTGATGAAAACCGCTATCCGCTATTTGTTGGATAATGGGATGGCTACAGTTCGCCTCGATGCTGACCCCCCTGGGATACCGTTGTACGAACACATGGGGTTTCAAAAAGAATGTGATTCTCTGAGATGGTCTCGAGAAAGTCCCCAACGCTTCAAGATGAAGGGAGTTCGACAGGCAACGCTAAACGATCTTAAACGCATTTTTCCGCTTGATCGAAGGGCTTTTGGCGATAACCGTCAAAGGGTTCTTGCACGGTTTTTTGAGCACTCTTGCAATACGCTTGTAGTAGATGATGAACCACACCGTGCTATGCTTATGGCCCGCCAATCTTCACATGGAACACTTTTTGGACCATTTATTGCTGACAGTATTAATTTAGCTAACAAATTATTGCAAGCTGGGCTTAGTCTCCAAAAAAGTCAGAGGGTAATCGTGGGTATGCCGAGTACTAACCAGAATGCAATCACTTTAATGAAACAATCTGGTTTTGAATGTAAAAGCGTGCTAAGCCGAATGTTTTATGGTCGCACCCCCATTCAAAGTGACTCCGCTCTTGAATATGGCATTGGATCCTCAGCTACTGGATAATGTTACTTGAAGCGACAAGGCTGCAATCAAGAGCATTCAAAGCCTGGTTGTGCTTTTCTTGGATTAGCCGATGATTTGAACGGTAATTGTTCGCTGTCGAGGACCATCCAATTCAAAGAATAAGATGCTCTGCCATGTGCCCCGAATGAGCTGTCCTCCACGTAGTGGCAATGTGACACTCGTACCACCAAAACTAGCAGCAAGATGGCTAGCAGCATTCTGATCGGTACGATCATGTTGATATCCGGTTCGGTCGAAGAGCTCTTTCATTGTTGTGAGGAAATCTTGTCGTAAACCTGTTTCGTCTTCGTTAACGATTAAGGCTGTTGTCGTATGTTGGCTAAACACTAGCACAATGCCCTCTTTCAGAGTGGATTCTTTGACAATGTGTGCAACCTGATCAGTGACATTCACAATTTCTCGCTGAGCAGAGGTCGAGACGATAAAATCCGTGGAAACTACTTTCATTACAATATTCCCTCTTGTGTTAATGGGTTTCTTTGATAAACGATTGGATAAGTGGATTGGTCAGATTTGATTTATGCCACTCTGGGTGATGTGCTTCCATTGCAGTAACCCCCTCAACCGGGGGAATGGTTACAAACTTTGCGATGGGTAACCTCTTTGCTAGAGCTTGTCCATTGGCGAGGGGAATAACCGCGTCATCCTCGGACCAAATAATTAGCGTTGGTATCTTTTGCGTAGGATTAAGAATCTCGTCGGGGAGTCGATACCCCGCGCTGCTGATTAATAAAAGGCGTTTTATACGTTCAGGAATTTTACTCGCAATAAGCTGGCATATGGTCCCTCCCCACGAAACTCCCGCGAGAGAAACATCGGTTAGCTTTGTTTCTAAAATCAGTGTTATTAGGAGATCTGCTTGTTCTTCCGATGTGGGTTTTGGAATAATTTTCGTGGATTCACCATGGCCAACCATGTCAAACCCAAAGACCGTATGATCCGCTGCCAGCACAGGGATCGTGCGTTCCCAAATCTGCCAATTAAGAGATGGAGAGTACCCATGGATGAGAAAAAAAGGAGGGCCTTGCCCCACTTGATGGTAATGGAGTTTGATACCTTTATGAGTCCAAAAGTTGCTGTTTCCCATTGGCTTTCTTCCCATAGTTGTTACTCGTTTCGGTCTAGTTGGAATGTTCAGGATAGGAGTTATCCATTCTAAACCTTGTATTTTTAATGTTGCTTTAGTTAGACTTCAACTATCATAGAGGTCCTGTAAACATTGATTATGTTCCATGGACGCAAGATTTAGTTTCTGCTTCGAAGTAGGAAAATTGCTATCTCCTATATCGCTGATATTTGGTATAGAAGCTGAAGAAATCGTAAGTGTGTCTTTCTTTGCCTTCAGTATCTCGGAATAAACTTTCGTGTCATCTCGTTGGGCAAAAACCTTTTTCTGTCTCGTTAGGTTACGTTGAGTGAAGCCAAGTGCTTGACAAAATACGGTCCTGTTGACCCAGTTTGCTGGAAGGTGAAACGAAATTCCTCGGGGGCTTGTAGTCAGTCATTGGGATACCAAAGAAGGATTAGTCATATTAGCCAAATATCCTGCGACTTTAGATTTCGAGGCTAATCATCTTACTTTGATGTATTATAGCTGTGCTCCTAATGAAGCGAATACGGTTTTCCAGGTTTTTCCATCGAAAGAAGTGACTGAACGCGCTGCAGTTGCATGTACACGGACTCAGCAGGATGGTGTAGAAAGTGATGTCTGTGTTACTGTCTTGCTCACCCCTGAGGAAGAGGGTTCTGTCTACGAGGAAATTCTTAGAAAAACCCTTCAAAGGATTGTGAACGCTAAAGGTGATCCCGCAAATCGAAAACGGCGGTACCGACGGATTCTGTCCGATAGCTATCGAAAAATTGAACGCCGCGGTGGGTCTCGAGACCAATCGTTGTGTCCATACGTGTATGAACGCCCAATTCAGGATGACAAAATAACCTCGTTTTGTCGGGTTGTGAAGAAACAATGCTACCTCACTATCTATGAGATGCCTGGTTTTCCTCATTGTCCCCGTTACATTCGACGTCAACGACAAATTCAGCTCGCAAACGCCCGCCGTTTAGTCCGTGCGGGCATTCAACGTATTCTTGAAGATTACGATCAAGAACGGCAAAAGTTCAAAGAACGAAAACCAGGATTGTGGAATGAACCTGTTCACGCGATTCTCGACCGCTTGTTTGCTATTCTAGAAGTGAAACCCGAAACGGAACAGTACGCGCACAATGTGGTTGAACACGTTGGTAAAGGTGGACTCTTCCAAGGACATCCCCGCCCTATTATCGCCGCCTCCATCGCTTACTATAGCGGAAAACAAACCAATGATTCTATACCCGAAAACGATATAATTGAACTTGTAGGTTGTTCACGTACATCACTTCGTCGAAATTATAGGGAACTTCGGAGTATCCTTGGTTCCGACGAGAAAAAGTTCCCTAAATACAAACGACGTCGACGACAAAAAACAACTCAAGAAAAATCCATTACCCGTGCCGAATAAAGACCTTGGAGACACTTACAATATGATTCATAATGTATACATCATGAATCGTGAAGGGCGTATTGCCTTTCACCGCCAGTACTGGGCTGTCGATATTACTACAGAAGATCGTGAAGAATTCCTTAACACCTACAAACATTTTGAATCCGAGCTTGGTTCCAAAGTTGATCTTCCCATTCATGTGAAGAATATTAAATTCCTTTATACTGATGCTGGTACCCATCTCCTCTTGGTTTTTGCTGTAGACATTTCTGATGAAGACGAAAAAATTAAAGAATCCTTGAAAAAAACCCGCGAACTCCTAATCAGTAAATTTGGCCACGAAATTGATGCCTATATCCAAACACCCCTCCCCCTCGGTCAAGCCTTTAAGGGATTTGAAAAAGAACTCGATAATGTCATTGTCACCATGCTCAAAATCTGTCTTCTTGGCCAAGGTGGTGTAGGCAAATCTACAATGTTAAAACTGCTCACTGCTGATAGTATTCCTGGGGACTATTATCCAACTATTGCTGTTGATATTGAAACCCTTCAGGGCGTCCGCTTTGGGCCTTATGAACTAGCAGTCTGGGATTTTGCTGGGCAAGATCGGTTTCGCTCACTTTGGAACTATTATCTTCGAAACGCAGATGCAGTGTTATTGGTAACTGATTCGACATTGAAAAACGTACTCGAAACGCGAGACATTCTAGAAATTGTACGGAAAAACGCGCCCTCTTCTATTGTATGGGCTATTGGTAACAAACAAGATCTGCCTGGTGCGTTAGCACCAAAATTAGTCCAACGGATCCTCGGAGTCCAAGCCTATGGGCTCGTGGCTATCGATCCGCGATACCGTGAAGTCCTCTATAAGATTATTTTAGGCGCCGTCGCTGAAGCTACCACGGACTAGTAATTACGATTCCTCTCGCAATGAATTGTCTTACCTTGCGAAAAATTGCGGAAAGTAACAATGATGACTAGCAGATGGATGGGCGTGGCAAACAAGTTAAATACGGGAAATCTGATAGTCAAAAAGGAGTGCCAATGGGTCACCTTAAAACCCAAAGATACAGAACTCATTTGAATAAACGGGAGGCTAAGCAAAAATGCCACGTGGTCTAAGTGTATGCCGGTGGGACGATAAAGTTGGTCTACGAATTGTAGGTGTGTATCCACGTAATCTTGATGTTTCTGAAGATGACATGCTTCGTGTATTTACAGCCCATGCCATGGGCAAACCAGAAGCCGGGTTTCTCACCATGACCTTGGAAGGGACCAACATGGCGGTGGCCTCGTTTTATACGGGGATTTTACGAGGGCGTGACCAATTTTGTATTATGTTATTTATGGAATTAGATGAGGAGCCACGGAGCTATGAAGAAGGATTGACGCTCGCGTCCAGTGAGATTGTAGAAAATATCGGTGAGCCAGAATTTGTGGAATATCTCGGTGAAGTGTTTGAAAAACTAAAGCGGATGGTCGAGCTTTCTGTCGAGCAACGGCTTGCCAAAGTCTTCGTAGATCAAGAAACGCGTTTACTAATGCATAAGCTCGCCCGGGGTGGCATTCCAGCTGAGGAGTTGCGGGAATGGTTGGAATTGCAGACCGGGAAGCATTATCCAGATCTTGGCCTAGTCACTTTACCGTTGCTCCGAAGCGGGCTTGTAGAAGAAGATTGGGTTAACGCGGTATCTGACAACTGCGTATTTTTAGTGAACGATTTGTTAGGCGCCCGATTTCCGCCTCAACAAGTACTAAAGCTTGGAAAAGGTGGTGGATTGAACAAGGAGCAGTTCCGTGAACTAGAAACTCAGGTAAAAAGCTTCTTTGAAAATTATCAATGGACGGAAGAAGACACGATTATGCTTGGACAATTGCTCTTAGATCCCGATATCTATGATGTTACTAAGACACTACGACGAAAGATCGCTCACAAGTCAGAGCTTACCGGTGTGGTAGAGAAGGAAGCCTCGCTCGATAACGTGCTACGGCGCCTGGAACAATCCCAAATAATAACCAAGATGGGCGAAAATTCCATCGAGGTATCTACCAATGATGATCCATTAATAATGCTGATTGCCGATGTCCACTTTGAATCCTTCTTCCCTGAATTTTTAGTATTACGAATCCAAGAACGGCTTACGGCAAAAGATATTCATCCGGATATCGCCAAGCGACATTTAGAACTGCTCAGTGAGATGTACATGCGCATGCGGGAGAGAATGAAGGAACGCAAGAAGCGGAAGAAAGAAGAAGAGGAAGAGGTACTTCCAGAAGTAGAAGCCGAAATGGTACCACCGCCCGAATTTGCTGAAAGTGAACCACCCGAAACAGCTGAATTACCAGCAGTTGATGAAAAGGAAGCAAAACGCATTCAGAAGGAAGAAGAAAAGAAGCGGAAAGCCGAGGAGAAGCGACTGAAGGAAGAGGCAAAAAAGAAGAAGAAAGAGGAAGAAGAAAAGCGCAAAGCGGAAGAAAAGCGTCGCAAAGAAGAAGAGAAACAGAAGAAAAAGGAAGATGAACTAAAAAGGAAAGCGCAAAGCGGAAGAAAAGCGGTTGAAAGAGGAAGAACAGCGACGCAAGAAAGAAGACGCAGAGAAGAAAAAGAAGAAAGAAAAGAAGAAAAAAGAGAAGAAAAAAGAAAAGAAATCCTCGTAATTCTCTAAATAAGTGGCTTCAGTCTTTGAGTGTTCGTTGATAGTGTGTGGCGCGAATGTCACGCGCTGTTTCCCATGTTTTTCGCACGATATCGGGAAATACGTTGTGAGTGGTAATCCAATCGTTAAGAAACTGTCTTGTCTTCGGATCATTTGGATA
>CAYFXY010000041.1:0-8036 GCA_964347205.1 uncultured archaeon | reverse complement strand
CAACAGGATAATGAGATTCGGCTTTATGTTCGCTGATAATTTTTTTTGGCGTTTTTAGTTGTGAAAGAATGGTACGTCCATATCGTTCAGCATTGACATCGGAAGCATCGACATAGGCAATTTGCCAATCTAATTTATTAAGAACGTGAGCCATCCATTGTGCTTCTAAAGTGTTAAGGCTGCGATTTAATTGCCGCTGAGAATCGATTTCTTTTGCACCGATTTCTAACACTTCAATTTGAGCTGCTAATTTGCGAATTTGTCGTTCGAGTTTTTCTCGACGTTGGGGAGTAAGTTGTTTTGAATCCCGAACTCCCAATTCGATTAGCGCCTCTTCTTGGGACATTTCAATCACAACCCCTGCAATGATAAGGGGTCCGATTACAGGTCCTCGACCAGCTTCGTCAACGCCTACAATTCGCTGAGCCATTCACAACACCACAACGTCTAGATATTCGATTCCGAAACCATTAACAGTCAAACAGGCTTATTAGTTCATACTGAGCTTCATTGCCTGTGGCTTCCATGGTTGAATGTAAATATCCTGAAATCTGGCTTAGTATCGTGGATGGAAAGTTTCGCGTTTCTTCTCGACTTCCTCCCCCAGCAAAAATCCCCGATGATTTTCGATGTATTACACCCCCAGGTGAAACATTACCAATTTGTGTTTCTCCACTTTATCCTACGATTCACGATGCAAAAGGCCGTGCAGCAGCTCTTCAAGCGGATCTCCAACAACAAGGTTGTAAGGTAATGTTCTTTTTCGAGCTCCGACCTCCAGTGGTTGGTGATCCCCATAAATCTAGCTAGCTTCCATTTGACTTTGTCTCTTTGTTTTTGTTTTCTAATGCGTGTTTGGTTCGGCGTCGCATGATTATCCGGTAGAGAATGAAGACGATAAAGAAAATTAGTAAAATTATCAGCACCATAGTCTCAAAGAGATCAATCAGTTCGGCTACGTTGAAGAACCAGATGCCTAGCATCCAGCCTAATACTCCCAAAAGCAAACATCGGGGTAAGGCCCCCAAAAAAGTTACTAGTGTGTATCGCTTAATGTCTACACGAAGGGCACCATAAAGGAGAGAAACGACCGATAATGGGATTATTGGAACTGCACGCGCAGTGAAAAGGTAGATCTCATCACGTGACGAAGTTTCCATTTGTTGACGCATATACTCGATTTCATCTAAAGTGGTACCAAAATATTTCCCAAACCGTTCAATTATGGGGTAACCACCAAAGTACGCTATGCCATAGCCGAAAAAGGATCCTAAAGTAACTGCAAATGCACCGACTAACATAATATTGAAAACAATACTCAGAATTGCAAGATTTGGTGGCAATCCAAAGGTTAGAATGAATCCTGCGGCCATCATAATTATTGGGGACGGGATAGGGGCAATGAAGGTTTCAATCATTACTCCTAAAAAAACGCCAATAGGACCTAGAATTTGAACCCAGGAAATAATCAATAAAATCAAAGTATCAATCCATGCATTTAAAATTTCGAACCAAGCAATAATTTCCCCGATTAACATTATCAGTCCTCCAAAGAACTTGTGACTAGAATGTGGGTATTATTTTCCAGGATGCTTGTTCAAAATTTCTTCTCGTGATGGAAATTCTTGATCATCGACAACGATGATTTTACCATATCGTCCAGCAGAAAGCTCCATCTCACCTCTAAAGGTTTTGACAAAACCATTTTCAACTTCAACAATGACTCCTTCATCGACGGTATCAATATCTTCGTTCCATAAGGACAATTTGATGGTTCCTGTTTCGTCTCCTGCATGAGCGGTGGTGACACGGGCTTTACCATAACGTGTCTGTACCTCTCGGACAGGTTCTAGTGAGAGGATACGCAAACGAATATCGACACTACGGGATGCAGAGGATAATTCATGAACTTTCATTTTCAAAGACCTTTCATTAATGGAATTAAACAAAATGTACTTATGCACACTTTTAAAACTTACAGGAGGGCAGGGATTTCATGAGAAGAGGACGCAGACAAATGTCAAATGAACCGAATTCACCAACAATCGCCTTTCGGTTACTAGCGGAAGTCTCTGAAGCAATTATGGAAACACCTAAACGCTTGAAAAAAATGGAAATTGCTGGTGATTTTCTTTCCAAACTTTCTCCAAAAGATTTAGAAGCGGGGGCACTCCTTCTGATTGGGCGTCCTTTTCCTCGGACCAGCCAACGAATTCTTGCCCTTGACTGGTCTGCGCTTTATCAAATAATTCAAGAGCTGTTAAAGCCTCCTCGAGGATTGTTGCAGAAACTATTTGCACAAACAGGGGATGTAGGGGAAGTTGTTCATCAGTTGTATTTGCAATCTGGGAAAATTCGACAATCGACGCTTTTTACTTCGTCTCTATCGGTGAGTGAGGTTTATTTAACGTTCACAGAAATTGCTGACGCTCAGGGTCCTGGGTCAAGACGCCGAAAAACCGCATTACTTCGTTCATTATTCACACGCGCAAGCCCTCTTGAAGCTAAGTATCTTGCAAAGTTGCTTGTTGGGGACCAACGTATTGGTTTTAGTGAAGGGATGTTAGAAAGCACGCTTGCTCAGACTCTCAAAATACCTCTTGACTTGGTGCGTCGAGCAAATATGCTTACAGGAAATATTGGCGAAATCGCCCAAATAGCGTTTCAAAAAGGTCGCAAAGGGTTAGAAGAGGTCAAATTACACCCGTTTACTCCACTGTTACCAATGCTTGCCGCTCTTGCTGAGAATGTTGAAGACGCGCTTCAAATCCATAATGGACAAACCGCTTTTGAGATGAAACTAGACGGAGCGCGTGTCCAGATTCATCTTCAACGGAAAAACAATGAATCACGGATTCGGATTTTCAGTCGCCGGCTTACAGATGTCACTTTGAGTCTTCCTGATTTGGTTGAACTAGTTGATAAACAGATAAAAGCAGAACGCTGTATTCTAGAAGGAGAGGTGTTGGCGGAGGATCCTGAAGGGCGCCCTTTTCCGTTTCAACATCTTATGCGGCGATTCCGTCGGGTTCGCAACGTCGAGAAGATGATTGCGGAAATCCCAGTCACCTTGTATCTATTTGATGTTTTGATGTTGGATGACCAGGTGCTTATTGATTCCCCATATTCAGATCGCCGTAAACACTTAGTGAATATCAGTGGAACAATCCCCCTTGTCGAACAACTGATATCAACTCACCCCAAAGAAGCTACAACTTTTTTTCAAAAATCAATTCAAGAGGGTCACGAGGGGTTAGTTGCGAAGCATTTGAACAGCGTATATCAGCCTGGTATCCGTGGAAAAGCATGGTTGAAAATAAAGCAAAGCATGGAAACTCTTGACCTTATTATAATTGCGGCGGAATGGGGGACTGGCCGTCGTCACAAATGGCTAAGCGATTATCACCTAGCGGCTTCAGATCCTGAAACTAGCGAGTATCATATGCTTGGAAAGACTTTCAAAGGTCTGACTGATGCTGAATTCGAAGATATTACTCAACGGCTCTTAGAATTAAAAATCGAAGAACACCGAGGAATTGTCACAGTCCATCCCAGACTTGTTGTCGAGGTGGAGTATGATGAAATTCAACGTAGTCCCACTTACAAATCCGGAATGGCTCTACGGTTTGCTCGAATTAAACGACTTCGATTTGATAAAGATCCTGCTGAAGCGGATACAATATATCGTGTACGTGAGCTATACGAGTCCCAATTTTCTCGAAAAGCGTCCACTGATTGGGTTGGTCGGAGCTAGAGCGTCTTGTTAATTCAGGCTGTCTTACTCGGGCGAAGTCGAATCTCTTTTGATGCTTATATCCATCGTGGACCAAGGGTTTGGTTGAATAGAGCAATATAGCTTGCTTGATCACTTACAACAGCAACAATTTCGCCTTGGTTACCATATGTGGGTGCGAGGAGAACTTCTTCACCATCACGTGATCCACCGTAGAATTCCATATTGGGATTATTCCAGATTCGTATATTTCCTTTTTGGATGAGTTTCTGTGCGCTTGCCCGATGTTTCTCACCATCAAGCGTGGTGATGATATGAACCCGGTTTGTAGGTTGGATTTTACTAAGCTCAGAGATCGGAACCTCGTCAAAGGACGGATAGACTAATGTGATTGTTTCTTCGATGCGGCGAAACATATCTAAAAGGTGACTTTGAATGCCTTCACAAGTGACTATCCGCCACGTTCGTTCAGCTTCTGCTGGTTGTATACCCGTTAGAGTTTCCCAAAGACCGGTGAGGATCTTTTCGGTATCACTGGCTTGGGTTCGTAACCTATCAAGGGTTGGTTCGGTCTTTTTCGAAAAAATCTGTAAGATATTGATGGCGTTAGTTTCTGCAGTCTTTGCTTTTGCTGTAATTTCTTTCGCGAGGGTTTGGTATTCCGTCTTCAGGGTACTTCGTTCTTTTCCAAGGGTTCGGCTAATTCGTCTTCCCGTCTGTTGTGTCTGGGTGACTAATCCTTCCTGCGTAGTGTCCACAATTTGCTGAAGCGAAGCATTGATCAAAGCTTCTTTTTGTTTGATGTCTGTTGCCGCAAGATCTTTGAAGTTCTGTAAAGCTTCTTTTGTTCGACGGAGATTATCTCCAGTTGCTCGGGTGAGTCGGGTATTGGTTAGGTTACTGATCTTTTCAAGGCTTTGAAGTGATTGTTCAATTTCATTGCTAACTCCCATTTGGATTTTGAGGGCATCTTTCTCGATTGTTTCAGTGCTCTCTGAAAGAAGTTTATTTATTTCAGATTCTAGACTTGAAAGGGTTGATGAAAGTGTTTGGATGAGCTGGTTCAAAGTTGAATCTGACATCTCCCCAATAGTTGAGAAGGTATTATGCAGTGTGGTTGCCAACGCGTCATTTTTTGTGGCTAATGTTTCTTGTTGTGATTGGAATGTGTGAACATTCTTAGAGATTACTCTATTGAGTGAGGTATCTATTGCTGCAGTGAGTTGCGTTTGTGATTCTTCTAAGGATTGTTTTCCTTCATCCGTGATTTGTGTTAGGTTGTTTAGTAATTGCGTTTGAATTGCGCGAGATTGTTCAGCGAGAGATTGAAATGTAGATGAAATATCTGTACTCAATGTGGTCTGCTGTGAATTTATTGTACTTTTGAGATTTACTTTATTTGTCTCGATATGTTCGAAAAGTTCTGTTTCAATTGTTTCTCTTGTTTCACCTAACTTTTCTAGTAATTTTGAAGCACTAGCTTGTAGCTGAATGATTTCTTTTTGCAATGTTGTTATGTACTCGTCAGTTGAATCTTCGAGCGAATTGGCGAAGGTACCTAAGAGCTTGTCAATTGCTGTGCGTTGCTCATCAATTCGTGTTGCACAGGTTTGTCCAATATCTTCAATGATATTCTGCGCTTTTGGTATTTGATTCTGAGAAAATCCTTCAAGTTGTGTTTGAATTCCTACAATTCCTTCGTTAAGTATGACACCTTGCTGTTCTATTAAGTCTTGGACACTCTTCCTTAGATTTTCTACTCGGGTTTGTTGTTCCTTTAACTCAGTTTTTAGATCTTTCACAAACGATAGGGCGGTTTCACGAATAGCCTCAAGATTTGAATCTGTGGTGGTCTCGATCTCGCTGGTAATTGCTTTGATTTGTTGAGTGAGAGTGTCCTTTTTAGTGGCATAATCACCTGCTAATGTCCCAAGAAGCGATTGTGTATCTTGAAGCTGAGCAATACAGTCTTCTTGCATCTCGTTGAAACCTTTCGCGATTTGATCCGTTAATCCAGTGCGATCACGATTGAAGGCTTGGATAGTCGCGGTTTGGAGATTCCCAGATTCATCTCCGAAATTGTTTAGCATGGTGGTGAAATTCACTGCTGTTTGATCGACCGAAGTTCCAATGGCTGTATTCAATGCTCGTAAATTACCAACAACTGTTGATGCATATTCGTCAATTATTTTTGTAATCGGTACCCAATTCTTGTCGATAAGTGTCTGAGCCTCAGAATCGAATTTTTCAACAGTTTCAATAAGTTCCGTCTTCATTTTTTCAAGGGGTTGTTCAATCACTGGAGCTTGAGTCTCAAGATAATCATGAAGTTTCACGGGGAATTGGTTTTGAAAGCGGTTTGCTAATGTTGCATGAAACGCAGTGCTCGCCTGGGTTTCAAGATCTACACGGCGTTCAGATAGGGTTCTTCGATATTTCTTTAAAGCCCTCGCTGTGCTCCTTTTTATTAAATTAGTGAGCTGTTTCTTAATGGAAGTTGCATAATCTATCTGTAAGAGTTTTTTGTAAACCGATTCCATTTCATTTATCACTGCAAGTTCCGATTCATTTTGTCGCGACCTAAAAACCGATTCATAGGCGGTGACGTTTGATTCGAGCTCCTTTAGTTGGCTGCTTAGATGTTTTTGAATTAATTCGGGAAGGAGCTGTTGTGGAAGCTCTTCGAAATTTTTCAGAGTAGATTGAAAAATGCTAGCAATCTGTGATTCGCGATTGGTTTGCTTGTTGAGTTGCGTTTCGAATTCGTGGAAAATAGTGGTAATTTGTTGGTTGAGTTTGTCACGAATAGGTTTCTTTTCTTTTGCTAAAAGTGGCTTTGTTAATGCTCGAAACTCATCTAACGTATTTTGAAGAATACGCGCTATTTGTGTTTCGCGTTTGGTTTGCCGTGCGACTCTTGCTTTACACCTGCGAATAATTGAGCTAATGTTAGCGATAAGCTCTGTTTTACTTGATGTATTATTTTCTAACAATTCATTTAATTTGGGGATTTGTTGATTTTGGATTGTTATGAAGTTGTTGCGGAACTTTTCAGTGGCTGCATCTGATTCTTTCTTAAGCTTTGTCTGTAATTTGGAGAAAAATTCTTGAAGGTTAGTTGACGCTACTCCAATTTGCTTATTTATGGTTTTAATAATGGCATTATTCACACTTTTGATTTTGGCTGGTGTTAATGATTTAACAACATTAGCTTTAGCGATTTTGATCGCCTGATTTTCAAGGGCTGTCTGGTTTTCACTTCTACTTGTTTGATAACTTGTTAAGGCAGCAAGTGCGTATTCAGGGATCTCCTCTGATGTAATAGTTATTATCCCATTGAGAATCTCCTGTTCTCGTTTTATTAGTTGACTGGATAATGCTCGTATCGATCTAGCAATTGTCTTTTCTCTGGTGGCTTTTTTCTCTTTGAATGTTGACGAGTAATTCTTTGTGATAGCTTTCACTCTTGAAATCTGTTCATCTCGGAGCATATCTGCTGTGTCTTCGATTCCATCCGAATACTGCCTTACGTTCTTTTCAAGTTGGGATAATTCTCGTTTAAGTTCGTTCCTCGTTTTTTTCGCGAGTTTTTTCATCGTGGCTCCAAACGTTTGCAAATGCGAGCCAATACCCTTTTGGACTTTAGTTGCAATGGCAATATTTTCAGAAGTAGCTTGTTTTATGGCTTTTTGGGATTGACCTAACCGATTCTCTGCATATTGCCCTAATTGGCGTTCAGTTGCCTCAAAGGTCTTGACGAGTTCTGCTGCTTCTTTACTCAGAAGTTTTTGAATTCGCCTACTGAGCGTCTGAATCTGCTCTTCCTGTAAATCTATCTTTAATTGAAAGTCTTTAAGGAACAAGGTGACCTTCTTTCTGATCGTAGTTAAGCGGCGCTTGAGACGTTTACCGACTTGCTCACCGATAGATGTGAAATTCGCTGAAAGGCTAGTCTGTTGGGAAGATAATTCTTCGACGAAGGATTGTAGAAGTGCTCGTACTTCGAGAAATTGATCAAGATAAGTATCGCGCATTTCAATTCCCAAGCCCTCACTAGCTTCTTCAAGGAGTTGCTCATGTTCGGTCTTGACTTGTTCCATGAGTGTTGACAAATTCGCCTTGATCTTCGAAAACTGGGAAAAGGCTAATGCGGTGGGAGGCCATTGCCCAGTGGTTTTCTCCATCTCATTATAGATCTTCTGATACTCTCGGGAACTTTTTTCAAGGGCTCCTTTCAACTCTTGAAAGAGTGTTTCGAAAATTTGAGTTGAAGTTTCCCTTGCAATTTGCACGGTGGAAGCCA
>CAYFXY010000040.1:5549-20920 GCA_964347205.1 uncultured archaeon | reverse complement strand
GAATAAATTGCGACCAAAGGGATGGGATGAGCAACGGTAAATTTCACCGAGCCAAGGCATGGCAGCTATTCATATTTTAAACTTCGGGCGCACCCTCGCACGACAGATGTGAACAAGCTAAGCTCTCCGTCGACAAACGTCAGCAAATCCTAGTACTTAAGGTTACATCACTTGGTTTTCCGTGTATTATTTAAAATTTAAAAGAATTTCCAAGGCATCTGTACAATTTTCCACTGACGCTCTAACAACAGGTTAAAAGGAGTGGTTGCTTAACATGGGTGAGATATTTCTATTTCAACTGAAAAAACCTATCCCGATACGATACAGAATCGGAAAGTCGTTCTGTTATGTCGACCGTTGTATGCTAATCTCCTAGACTTCTAAGACAGGAATGTGATGTATTTCCTCCAAAGGCTTTTTGGGCTGTTTTCGATTATCATTTAATGGGAAACTACTGACGGTGAAGCCAATTCTAGTGAATCCCACAAGGTTATCAGTCATACAAATACGATCTTAGTTGAAGGGTGTGAAAATGTCTAAAGCCTTGAAATGTCCAAAGTGTGGAGAAAAACGGAAAATTCATCTTATGTTGCTAGATACCCCTGAAAACAGAAAGAAAGAGAAACAAGATCCGGATGGCATTCTCCTAGTCGCATCAAAGGCATTTGACGGCAAAATGGAATGTCGGAAGTGTGGGCACTTCTGGGCAGCTTGAATTGTCCGCTATGTTTGATGGTTTTTGTTGAGAGAGACCGATGGACTCAAGGCATTCTTCAATCCGGCTTCCGCCCATAACGATGCTTTTGAGTCTGATCTGATCATCTTCGTAACTGAAATGAAAGTCAACAATACGCCCATCTTTTGACTGGATCGGTCAAGGATCCCTTTATTCTTCATTTCTGAAAATTTCACGTTGGAGACCTTAAACTTTCCAACCGTCTTGAGGCTTCATTATGGTAGAAGTGTTTCCTTTAAATCTAAGGGACCCAGTTCAGTCACTATCAAACAGAAATCCTTGAAGGGGAGGGAAGGGTGGTTTCACTCGTAGTCGCCTTGTCTGGTGAGATTATAGGCGTATTTATTTTGAACTTCTGACCTTTCTTTGGTGTGGAAGGTGCGAATGGTGAAAGTAGCTAGAAACGTTTTAGATGCAATTGGGAATACTTCGATGGTACGGTTAAACTCGGTTGTTCCTCAAGATCATGCACAGGTGTTGGTGAAGTTGGAATGGGAGAACCCGACGGGGAGCATGAAGGATCGCATGGCGGAGGCGATGATTGCCGAGGCGGAACGTGATGGGCGATTGAAGCCAGGAGGCACGGTAGTTGAGTACACGGGGGGAAGTACAGGTACTTCGCTGGCATTGATTTGTGCAGTGAAAGGCTATCGTCTTCAAATTGTTTCTTCAGATGCCTTCAGTCGAGATAAATTGGATCACATGAGCGCCCTAGGCGCAGATGTGACTATTATCCCAAGTCGAGATGGGGGAATCACGAAGGAATTGATTGAGGCAATGATTGAAAGAGCCCGCGAATTCTGTAAGGAGCCCGGCACGTATGGAACTGATCAACTCAACAACCGCGATCACATCTCGGGGTATTTCCCATTAGGTGAAGAGATTTGGCAGCAAACAAAGGGAAAGGTTGATGCATTTGTGCAATCGGTTGGATCAGCAGCTTCACTCATTGGTACTTCGACGGTATTAAAGAAGTACAATCCTGAGTTGACAGTTGTCGCGGTTGAGCCAGCAGAATCACCCGTCTTATCTGGTGGAAAAAGTGGCGCCCATGGCATTGGGGGAATTGGCATTGGTTACATACCCCCATTGTGGGATCCAAGTTTGGTTGATCAGATTATTCAGATTCCCACACAGGAAGCCAAAGAAATGGCGCGACGACTGGCCAAAGAGGAAGGCCTCTGTGGAGGCACTTCATCAGGGGCCAATATCGCGGCCGCAATCAGAATCGCGAAAACCTTAGGTTCAAAGGCTACCGTAGCTACCTTGCTAATCGACTCTGGCTTGAAATACCTGAGTACGGACCTCTACAAAACCAGTTAGGTGGTCAAAGTCGAAGACTCTATCTTTCCTTTGAAACTTAGAGGTTGCGGTTAGCAGGACAACTCCATAGCGGGATGCTGGGACAAAAAGGATGTTTTCTGAAGGATTTTGTGTTATAGAATAAACGCAAGTACTCTCATGTATAACATTGTAAATGAGGCGCTGAATAGTATTACTAGACCCACCACAGCCACCTCAGCGAGATAGGAATTCATCCTTTCTTTGAAATAGTCGATCAGATCTACACTCAGATAATAGAAGACCAGGGTGATCAGAGGCCAGATTAGAATAGCGCGGGGCATCCAGCCCATTCCAATAGGGATTAGGTTTGGTACACCTATAATGGTATAACGCATCACTCCAATGATGATAGCCATCATCTCAGTCCATAGGGCGTAGATGCCGATAGCCAGGTAGCTAAGAACCTTGTGGAGACGTGGTCGGAGTCTGTAGTATGCTGCCATTGCCAGTGGCCAAGCGATGGCAGGTATGAGATAGTTGATATAAAGCCATCCCTGGAAGACATATCCTAATATATCAGATACCATGCCAAAGGTGAAGCCAAGAAGAGCGATCCGTAGATACCTTTTGTGTTGGTTCTTCATTTACAAAACCACGTGGAATAGACTTGTACGCCTGAATTTAAAACTCTCATTTTTTTGATTTTGTACACACAGGCAGCTTCATATCAAAAAACAGATTTTCCATCCTTTATAATTGAAATACCTTTATATTAATAATATAGATTCGTATTTTTCTCTGGTTGCATAATAATTCGTGAAGTCCTATGCTACAGCTTGTAATTGATCTGCCGCTACTGTTAGTCGTTAGCCTAGTTGTAGTTCTGACTGTGATTAGCGCCGAAATCCAACGTCGTCTAGGAATACCTCAAGTTCTGGGTTTTATTCTGACCGGAATTGTCCTTGGTCCTCTCTTTCTTGGTCTGATAGATAATAGGCTTCTTGCCCTTTCACCGGTAGTTACTGCGGTGGCACTGGGATTCATCGGTTATAATATTGGAAACGAACTCAAATTAAGTAAGGTTCGACAACAGTCACGTAACTTGTTGCCGATTATCTTAGCTGAAAGTCTTGGTTCAGCGCTCCTAGTGTTTAGTCTGGTTTTCTTTTGGCTTCGTGACCCGATACCAGCGATTCTATTAGCGGGTCTAGCGAGTGCGACTGCTCCTGCTGCAACAGCAGATGTTATCTGGGAATTTAAGAGCCGCGGGCCCGTCACGGATGCAGTGATGTTTACACTGATCATCGACGATGTCATCGCCATCATCCTTACTAGCATTACAATAAGCATAGCATTGCTTTTTCTCATCCCAGCAGCGTTACCATTACCTTTTCTAATAGCAGTACCTGTGATTGAAATTAGTTTGTCCCTAATCCTGGGGGCTGGCGTAGGGTTTCTTCTTGCGTTCGTATTAGAACGTGTGGAAGATCATGGACGTTATATCATCTTGTTGGTTAGTGTGATTCTGCTCGTTATTGGAATTGCAGAATTTTTCCACTTTAGTTCTCTTCTCACTTGTATGATTTTAGGGATAGTGGTTGGTAATCGCATTCCGAATGAGGCACAAGAGCTTGGTCATGAAGCCGAAAAAATCATTAGCCCCATCATACTCTTCTTCTTTGTTCTTTTTGGCGCTGGGATGGTTGACCCAGCGGTGATCTCGATTGGGGGGGTATTAATTGTTATAACTTCCATCCTTTATGTGATCGGGCGAGGTTTGGCGAAATATTTTGGAACGCGGTTAGCAGGAAATCTTGGTGATAACCCTCCAACGGTTAAGCGTTATCTTGGATTGTGTCTTTTTAGTCAAGCTGGTGTTGCAGTGGGATTGAGCGTGGTAATCGCGGATCGACTAAATCAGTTAGGGTTTCCACAATATGGTTTTCTCATTGTTGGTGTTATTGGGATTTCAACGCTTATTTTCCAAATCTTAGGACCTCTCGCGCTTAAATTTGCTATCCATCGTGCTGGTGAAGCTAATAGTGATAATGATCAAAGTCTCATCACCCAAAATATTGCTGGAAACGATAGCCCATCGAATTAACCAAACCTTCACAAAGACTGGAGTCAACTGTTTTACTCTTTACGATTTCTATCAAATGATGTAAATGATGGTGGACTCAAGTTTTTGGTTTTAGAAGCGCAATAACTTGAGAATTACTTCACCGTAACTTTTACGCCCTTCCCCTCCCACACACCATGAAGGTTGCAATAGGCTTGAGCGATTAAGGTTGCGGAACTTTCTAAGGTGACATGAAGTGTTACTACGTAGCCATTAGTTAGTGTGGGATAGAAGTAGATTTGTCCGATGGGGCGTAAATCTGCATAGATTATGACCCAGTTAATCCAATGACCTAGCATGTTGGGATGTGCAACACCATCAATACCGCCCACTTGAATTTTTACTGGAAAGGGTTCATTAGCATTGATGGAGCTGGGAGCTTCGATGATGGGAACGTGTTTCTTCGCCATATCAGTGAGTTTTGTCCAATCTTTGGGCTTATTCAGCTCAGTTAATGAAAAATCCTTTTCATTCATTTTCCAATTCATCCAGTTCTTTTGTATTAATAGCATCGTTGGATTTCAATTCACAAAAATATTCCCTAATTTCTTGGTAAACTACTCGCCCCTGAAAGACAGTGGCTTCTTGATGTCAATAGATGAAGCGTTACACTGGCTAGGTGCCTGATAAATTTATACTGAATTTTTGAGTTTTTACCAGCATAGGAGTTGTTAGAATATTTAAAAAGAAGTTCATCTCGTTAGAAACGAAAAGTTGATTGGTGGATGAATTGCATCGGGTTTACAAAGTGGGTCTTGGCCTTTTTCTGTTGGGTTGGTTGGGACCAATAGTGTTGAATTTATGGGTTAGTGCTGTGACAGGCACGTTCATATGGGCTTTTGAAGGTGACCTTTTAGTGATTTGGCCTTTCACGGGGTTGCCTGCATTTTGGGATAACATGGTCGGTGCTCTTCTAGGCCCGTTGCTATTTCTTCTCAGTGGTTTGCTTGGAGGATATCTGCTAGCGCCGATTTACTTGTGGTTTCACCGCCTTTTCTTCGGACGAAGTAGCTTCTATAGTATTCTTGACCGAGAAATCCAACCGAGCCTAAAACGATGGCTTCGACGAGGAATTCTTCCCACCATGTTTGCAATCTATGTGACAATGATGTTAGCGAAAGTCATTATGAGTACACCCAATCTACTTACAGCAGTATTAGCTCCCGACCTCATAGCTAGCGAACCTCCGTTAACTCTAGAGTCGCTGGCTTGGAATTTTACAGGAATCCTCGGAATTCTAGGGACCACATTCCTTGTCGCCCCCACATGGTTTCTCGATGATGCAGGAGTCCTTGCTTCGAACATAGAGCTGACTCGTACTCCCCTTTCTGTTCGGGATGAGCTACCCAATATTATGGGAGTAGGAACATGGCTTGCTCGGTTTCTAAAAGGCTTCGCTGGGATTGCTGTAATTCTCATTTATGCCCAACATATCTTCCAAATATTCATTCAAGGGTGGAGCTATGTCATCATCATTGGTCCGGAAGAGCTCCCCTTCTTTCTATCCAATCTAATATTGTTACCACTTCAACCCCTGCTGACCTTATTTCTGAGCCTTCCCTTACTCATGGTCTTAGATTACATCACTGACCAGCGAAAACGGTACATCATTGACACAAGCAAGCGCTTTGGTATAGCCCCACATATTGACTAGGAGCCGTTTTACACGGGGATAGGTAATACCTAATCGAAAGACATACATGTTTGGTAAGTCAAAATTCAGCGGATTCGAACATGAAAGACACTTCCTTTGGATTAGCATTCATTGTTCTCCTAGGATCCGCTATCTTCCTTTCTTGTATCATCCCGGTCACTACTATTGAGACCGTGATAAGTACATCCTTTAGTATAAGCCCGGGCACAACCTATGGTCCAGATGCACCGGGTACAAGTTATCATACTCGAATTCTAAGTAGATCAATCTTGCTGGGAGAAGTTGTTTGTGAAGAAGGCATCTATCTGACGGTGAACTATTATAACACACAGCATTTACAAAACATCTCTATTACCGACCAAGTTAGGTTTGTAATTAGCCCCGCTAACGATTTGTATGTCTTCGTCTTTGATAATACGAACGGATTAACAGAATGTACTGTGCAATTCACGCTTGAAGAAATTTGGATAACACCACTAGCATTCAGTTCGCCACTTTGGCTTGTTTCAACTATGATAGCGGTTTTAATATTCATAATCGGATTCGGTATTCTACTCAAAATCCGACTGCCCCTCTCTAAAAAAACACTTGCAAGAGAGTGATATTGCAATAATAATCTTCGAGTCTTTCACAATTTGTAAGATCTGGTTGATCTTTGAAATTAGAGCAACCCTTTTTTCGTTTTAGGGGAGCCAGATGAAGAGCAGGAATGGAACAGCATATCCAATGATGTTGAAGAGCATGTGCCCAACGATCAGGGGGAAAACCCGTCGAAGTTTAATGTATAGGAGGCTGAGGATGAGTCCGCTCATCAAGGTAACTGGTGTTTTGAATGGGTCAAAATGAAAAAGACTCCAAGAGAGGGCGGCAATGAAGATGACAAACCATGGTCGCTGTGTTATCTGTTCTAGACGGGTGATGGTGTATCCGCGCCAGATGACTTCTTCACTAATGCCAGCGGTGATGGAGACGACGGTGGAGTATAATAGCATTGAGGAGAGGGGTAGAGGGGTGCGAAAATATGAGATGTAGACAGTGTAGTATGGGGGGTTGATGAGCCATAATATCAAGAACCCGGCACAGAATGTCAAATAGAAAATGCCGAAGGTTACAAGAGCCCATATGATATCTTGATTGAGTGTCTGTCGGGAATAGCCAATCAGCTCTGATAGTGATGATGATTCTTGATGGAGAAACCGATATACGAAGAAGAGAAAAAGCAATTCGGTAACAACAATGCTGGCTGGAAGTCCGATGTAAAAGAAAATCATCAGCGTTGGAAAGAGAATAAACAGTGTGATTATTAACACAAAGACTAATCCAAGGACGAAGAGAATGGGTCCAATGAGAATAAGGAGAAGGCGCCGTCTGATATTAATCATAAGAATCACGGCACTGGTTCTAACTCGAGTATTAGTCAGTGTTTAGTAGAAAATATTTACTATGCTTTCTGAGCATTTTGTGTAGCGAGCTACTTTCTAGGGATTTTGTGGCATTCTGAATTGGTTCGATGATTTTTGCATAATTTCTAGCAAAAGATGCGAAAGCAAGGTTTGTTCAAAGTGATATGCTAACAAGCTTTTTGGATTTCACTTTGGTTGCAAAAGGTTTTCAGTAGACAGATGTATCTATTATGATCTTCTGTGAGAGTTGAGGTGTATGTAGTGCAGGATGTTTTATCAACAGTTTCGGTGGTTATTGCGTCGGTGAGTGTGGTAATTGGTGTGGTATACTATATTCTTATTTTGCGAGGTGCGCGGAAGCGCGAAAAGATTGACATAGCCATGCGCCTTTATATGAGCTATAATACCAAAGAATTTCACGCTGCGGATTCACTCGTGCTTACAGCGGAATTCAAGGACTACGACGATTTTAAGAAAAAATACGGTCCCCTCCAAGGACAGGAACCCATCCATCTCGCCATACGGCAGATTAGCAGTGCCTTTGAAGTGCTCGGATTTCTGTTATATAACAAACTCACTGATATTAGTATGATTCAAACCATTTTTTAAGTGGAACGCCATTGGGAAAAAGTAAAACCAATTATTACGGCAGCAAGGACAGCATACAACGACCCGAAGTTTTACTAGTACTTTGAATATCTCTATGATGAATGGAGAGCAACACAAGCAAAACGTTAAGCAAGCCTGAATTGAATGAATGAGGTGTATGATGTTAGGGTGGTGTGAGGGGAGCTTAGTGGTTTATAGGGGAAGACCATCTATGTGGGAGCTGGAGGATAAACGAGGATCTATTCCTTGAGCTGCACTAATGAATTCTAATTACTTTCTTGGATGAAACTTCTTTGAGCTCGTAGAGATTGGAGGAATGCCTGCTTCTTGAAGCATTAGGTTGACAATATATGCTGGGGCTTTCTCGAGTCTTTTTTGATATGTTGGTTCTTTGAGGTAACGTTTGGGAATGGATTGAACTGCCTTCGTTAGTGTTGCTTTTATGAGGTCTTTGGTTGCTTTGATGGCGTTAATCTTTTCAAGCGCCTTCCAAAGAGCAGGAAGCGAGTAGCGTTTACGTTTCACAAATTTATGCAAAAGCTCACGACTAGTAGGGTCGTGATGATAAAGATGAACTAGGGGGTAGCCAACAACACGATTTTCTGGAGACAGGTCTCCGATGGGTTTGCCCTTTTGCATACTCATTATGACATCAATAAGATCATCTGCAATTTGATATGCTATTCCTAGATTGTGCCCATATTCATAGAAGTGATTCGCCTCTTTTAATGAAAGGCCGGCTGAAAGTCCTCCCATTTGACAGCCCATGGCAAAAAGTGTGGCTGTCTTTAAAGAGATACGCTTAAAATAATTCTGAAGAACAGGTACTTTAAAGCCCGACGTATCCAGCATCGCCCCTTTGGCCATCGCTAATAAAGTATTATTAACAAGATTTAGAGATGACATTCGATGCTTAGATTTCAGTAACAACGTATTAACTAAAGACACCATTACAACGCTAGCGAGAATCGCTTTCCCACCTTTGCCAATCTTATCTCGCAGCCAAGCCCAAAGGGAGGGAGCTCCTCGTCGCCATAGATCAAAATCTATCATATCATCGATGATCAGTGAAGCGCTGTGAATGAGTTCAATTATGGCTGCAAAATCGATAACAGCTCGGGTTATAGGGAACGAATCACCTTTGATTGCCCGATAAATAAGAATGACAAGGGTAGGGCGAAGCCGTTTTCCACCGCTCGTAGACATATTCAAAAGATCTGTGAATTCGTCATTTCGTTCAACTAAGAGTCGAATTCGATTATCTACGAGTTGGCTTGTTTCTTGCTGTAGAACTTTGAAATATTGATCTATGTCCATTGCAGGGGTGTTACTGTGGTTCAATGTTAACCCTCAAATCACATACAATTCCTACAACGAGGGTTAAAAACGTGAACTATTCCGGCTTGAAGGTCATGACAATAACATACTAGGGGCTTTTCATTAGGTCAATTCGGCAGGTGGTGTCACAGACTTCTTCGGGATTCAGGGTGACTACACTTAATGCAATGGCTATTGGACGTTTGAGGGGTTCCTTCCAGTTCCTCTTCACTTTGGATAGATGTACCTGTAAGTCTTTGATGAACGCTTTGAGTCGTATGTCTAGTCCGTCGAAGTGTCCTTCTTCGGCCACGTGAAACCCGATGATTTTAACCACCTTTTGGCATGCATCCTGATCTCCAGCTGGTGAGGCGTGTCTCATAGAAAGCATAAGCTGTGTTGTGAGTTGGTTGAGTGTGAGGGGAACTGTTTCCCACGCCTGAATCCAGCGATTTACTATTTTCGATTCGTTTTTTTCTTGCGCATATTCCAAAAGTCTATCAGCTATGGCGAGTTCCAATAGTTCTCCGAAAGTTTGACGAATGTAGTAGTGTGTGCGATAGCGGCGATCAGCCACGGTTGGATCTTCTTCTTTTGCGAGAAGACCTACCTTTGTCATTAAGGCTAGACTTCTGAAAACGCTTGCATGGGCGAGGTCGGTCTTTTCTCTGAGTTCTGATGGGGTGGTTTTTCCAAATAATTGTAGGTAAGAATAGATGAGCAGAGAAGAGTCCTGGGTGATGACTTGGATAATATCTTGGATTTTTGTAAGTTTGGTATCTTGGATTGGTATGGTGGGGGAGGTGGGAGGAATTGGGATTCACCTCTTTGTGGCTAATTATCTAGTGGTATGATTGGTAAATGGGATTCTAGTTTAGAGAGACTCTTGATGTAAGGTAGTGTGTTGGTTTAATAATATATCTTGTGTGATACAGGTCTGTGCAACAAGCACTGGTGATAGAAAGGCTTTCTTAGCTGAGCATTGCGACGCGGTTCTTGGGGTAATCGATGATAAGCGTGTAATTCTTCAAGAAAGGATAACCTAAAACACCAAAATCGATTTTGCCACCACGTGGAGAAACCACATTGAGATCAATTACACCCACAGATACATTTTCCTGAGTGGCTGTACCTACAGAGAGTTGCTTCAAGGTTGTGCCATATCCAGTTGCTACTCCTATCGGGCCAGTACATACCCCTTGAGAGCACCCTTGGGCTTGTATATTATTCTGCTCAGCAATATTTTGCGGTTGGTCATCAGTAATTCCTAACTCGTTTGCTAACGAAGGTGTAATAACCGTTCCTGAGGCTCCGGTGTCAAGAATTAGTTCAAATGGACCTTGCCCATTAATGTGGACCGGCACTCTCATCAAATGGGTGTCTTTAACGTACTGGAAAGGTATCCATTCGATTCCATCCGTCTCTTCAACTGTGGAATCTTGTGGTTCCTCAAATATAACAGTCAGTGCATGATAGTCAACATGGAGGATGTAATCTTTCAAAATGTCATGACCTATAACCCCCGGAGTTAAACAGCCGGCTCCAAGGGTTTGACCAAGATCAATTACGACGACTTCCTTATCGACAAAGGTCTCGAGGCCTAATTGGAGCTTTTGGACCATAGCTGATTTGACGGGAACGGGGTTTCCTCCCACACCCGAAGCTTTGGCTTTGATGCCTTCGTAGGGTTCCAGGCCAAGTTGGTCTGCAAGGGCTTTGGAAATTACGGTCATTCCAGCTCCGGTATCCAAAGTAAAGTCAAATGGACCCGTTTCATTTAGATACACTGGAAGATGGATATGACCGGAATCTTTTGCGAGTTTCATTTTCATTTCCATTTTCTTCACTTCATCTATTTAGAATTGAATGGTTTCAACTTAAACTATATCATAGATGATATATGTTAACCTATCTCACCGATGATATATATTAAGGTTTCGACATTCTTTTTTAAATGGGCTAGATAATTTAAACAGGAAACTCCGTGACCACTTTGGAGCTGCCTCAAGCGAAATGCTCACACCATGTACAGAGTTGAATTATTTGGAATGCGTTGTCCATGCATGAATTCGAGAACTAATTTCTAATCCAAAAGGGGTTGATCCTTCTAAAATCTGGAAGGAAGGAACGGCTGGTCACATACCGATAGGTTCGTCGTGTAATTTTATTTGAAGAGAGATAACGTTTCAGGAGTCGTTTCGGTCTGCCATAGAAATGGTAATAGCACTCGTAGAGTTCCTTTTGAACTTCTTCACGGGTTAAGTGTTCGGTTGGCATAATTGCATGCATCATATCATAATGACTCCAATTTGTATCCTGAATCCACCCACGGCTCTGAGCGAGTTTGTAAAGATCTGTTCCGGGGAATGGCGTTAATACAAAAAATGTGGCCATATCAGGGTCCACCCAGTTGACGTATTTCCGCAAATTTTGAAGAGACTGATGGGAATCGTTTCGAGCCCCAATGATGAAGGTGCCTTGAGCAAAGATGGTATTCCGTCGCATCAATTTTACTGCTAATTTCGCTTTTGATCCTGTTGGACCTTTTCGGCGAAAGGCCACTCTTGTCACTGGGTTGGGACTGTCCATTCCTACAAGTAGCCAAACTAGCCCTGCATGATGCAGCTTAGCCATGAGCGCGGGATTATTAATGACATCATCGCATCGGCTTTGCATAAACCACATTATGTCATCAGCAATACCGCGATGGATTAACTCATCACATAATTTACTGATACCCGGTCCTAGCCCAAAGTTATCGTCGGTTAACCAAAAGAAGGTGCTGCCAAATTCATTATGGAGATATTCGAATTCATCTGCTATACGTTTAGGCGATTTTGATCGATGCTTGCTTTTCCAATGTTGCCATTGAGAACAGTAAACACAATTGTAATTACAGCCACGCGAGCCCTCAATAATGGCATATGGGGCTTTAGACCCCGCCATGAGCGAGTAATGATAGGTTGACATGTTCTTTTTAACAAAATGATACCCCGGAAATGGAAGAGTATCTAAATTAGGAATCAAGGGGCGATCTGGAGTTTGAATTATTTTAGTTCCGTTCCGAAAGGTGATCCCTCGGATTTGTGACCACGTGGCTTTCCTCTTCAGGGACTGTACCAGTTCAGTAAGTGTAAGTTCTCCTTCACCACGAATAACAACATCAACAGTGGGAGAAGTTTCTAGGGTTTCACGATCTAAAGCAGTGAAATGTTGTCCCCCGACTACTGTTGTAATATTGGGATCCACTTTTTTCGCAAGTTTCACTGTGCGAAGAATCTCATGTGAGTTCACGGTCCCCAACGAACTTGGTGCAACAAGATCCGGTTGAAAGGTATTAATTCGCTGTTCCAGTTGTGCCCAGTCAAGACCTTCAGCCTGGCAATCAACAACTTGAATGGTTACTCCCTCCAAATGGGTTTCCAAATAACTAGCTAAAGAAAGAAGGGCGAGAGGTGGAGGAACATAATAACCCATGAAGTAAAAGGGGTTTTTCGGTGGTTCAACAAATAGGATACGCATCTCTAACAACTAGAATAGAGGGAGGAGGATGTTTCTAAAAGCTGTCTAATTTACAACATGCAGCACTAAAGCCCTGTTTGCCCTTCAATAAGGCCTTATCGTAATCATTGGCATCACTGGTGCTGCTGCGACCATCGCAACATGAGCCTTATGGAGACATCGGTTACGAAAGCTACGCCCACGATAGTAATTTTTTGATGATTAGCTGGCGTTTTTGATTCTAGACAAACATTTTTATACTTGAGTTTAATTAATTTTATTTAGGTATAATAGACTATACACGAGTAGAATTCATTACACCGATTATAATCTATCCGGAAAGTGTGATCTCTTGAGTAAAAAGGAACAAACCGCATCCCTAAAAAAGCGTAGATTGAAACGAGAGCAGAAATATCGTCGAGAGGCCATTATTACGACAGCTGAAAAAATCTTTCTCGATCAGGGTTATGATGCGACCTTTGTGGATCAGATTGCCGTTGCTGCCGGATACACGAAGGCAACAATTTACAATTATTTTGAATCGAAGGATGATCTCTTTGTAGCAGTGATTTCAAAAGCTTATGAGAAAATAGTTCAGACCTTTGAGAAGGTTCTGAAGCAGCCAGGAGCGCAACGCGAACTTCGAGTGTTAGGAGATGCATATGTTTCGTTTGTCTATGAGTATCCGGAATATGCGGGATTGGTTGACTCGGGCCGAGCAGGTTTAGCCATTAGCAGCATAATCCAGAAGGAGGAGGCGAATCAAGCGCTGACTGAAAGTGAACAAGAATTCCGACAATACCAGTTGCAGATTCGAGCGCTTTTAGAGAACGCGATCTCTGAAACGATGAAAACAACAGGTGTACAAACAGATGTTGAGCCGTTTTCAGTAGTGATGGTTCTTAGTACGTTAGGATTAGCAATTAGAGAGCTGGCTTTGCGAGGAAAGCGAAATAATTGGCCCGAAGAACAATCTCGAAATTATCTGGATGTGTTACTCAACATCATAGACAAGGGATTGAAACATTACGCGGATTAGATACGACACAAATGAGTTAACAAAATGAAGATGAGGTAAAATGACACGCGCATTGATAGTATATCACTCCCTGTTTGGGAATACAAAAACTATAGCAATGAGTCTAGCAAAAGGCATCAAAGAAGCGGGAATTGAAACAGATTGTTTGAGTATCGATGAGGTTGATATAAGCGCTATCCCCAGCTATGATTTCCTTGCCATAGGTGGACCAACACACAAAATCAGTATCTCGAAGCCAATGAAGGCGTTTTTACATCGACTCAAAAAAACTGATCTCCGAGAGATGAAAGGATTCAGTTTTGATACAAGAAATCCTTCGCGTTTAAACCAAAAGAGTTGGTTGATGCTCGAAAATAGTGCAGCAAAACGAATTGAAAGCCTTATGAAGCGAATGAAAATTAAAATAATCTATCCACGCCAATCGGCCCTGGTTGAAGGACGGGAAGGGCCACTTTTAGATGGCGCGGAGGCACGGTTTAAGCAACTTGGTACTACTCTCGCAAATTTACTGAACTAAGTTCCTTTGAAGGAACTATCATAAGGAACTAGGAAAAAGATTGCAACCTTGTAGGCGCTAAGGGATATGTTCAAGCTCGACATTTTAAAGGCTCTTTTTTTGGTGCCAAACCTGTGTTGAAACCCATATCACACAGTGTTTCGATGACAGAAACTTCTGATTTAGTTTATGGGATTTTTAATTGAGCAAGAGGCTAGTATTGTTCACATCATTATTTTGAGCATTAGATCGGTTTAGGAATGGATTGAATAGATTTGAGAATGATTTTTTCTAAGACGTCTTGGTTAATGTCCTCGAGTTTGTTGATGTAGATACAGGATTTGCCAGTTTTATGTTTTCCAAGTTGTGTAAGCAGTTCTGAGTAGGCTTCGAGGTTGGGAAGAATGTAGATGGAGAGGTTGCGTTTGCGCGGGGAGAATCCAACTTTGGGCCAAGTGCCTTCGCGTCCACTAGCATATCGATATTTGTAGGATCCAAACCCGATGATGCTAGAGCCCCACATTTTGGGTAGTTCTTTAGTAATCCGTTTCATGATTTCGAGTAAGGCTTTGCCGTCTTGCTTTCGTCGCGGATTCTCGACGTTATTAAGAAATTCTTCGACACTAGCGTCGGTTGGTTTGGTTTTAAGTTCTGTCATAATACACCTCTTTTCAAAGCCCTTTAGTAAAAGATACTTGTTTTACAGCATGCCTTTGATCTAACCCAAGTCGTATTGTGTACGTTTGGTAAGATATCCACCCTCATGTTGTTGTCGAAGAGGTATGATTCAATGAGAAGATAAGAATTTAATCGATGGGTTATAGGGAAGAATATGATGAAGGCAGAGTTAGAATCCGCTTTGAGAACCTGTTCCATTGATTGGTTATTGGAACCTTCAAATCCTTGTGTACGGTACCTTACGCTCCGCGATGTTTTTGAGTATTCGGAAAATCATCCCGATCTACAATCTATGAAAAAGGCGATACCGTACGATTCGAAAGTCTCACGGATTTTGCAACGGCAACATGTAGGAGGTTTCTGGGAGTCCAAGGATCTGCCATATTCACCCAAATACAAGAGCACTTACTGGCAGATCATGATTCTTAGCCAGTTAGGTCTTGACCGGACGAATAATCATGTATCTCGGGCTGTCGAATACATTTCCCAGTTTCAAATGGATGATGGAGGGTTTACAGCTTATCGTGAACCA